>BQJF01000010.1 GCA_021604565.1 Minwuia thermotolerans
CAGCGTCGACCGGTTCGTTCTGGACGACTACGACTTCGAGAAGCGGCGCAAGACCGCCAACAGTGACGATGGCTTCAGCCGCGACAACTGGAAGACCTTCGCCGAGCTTGGCTGGCTGGCCGTTGGCCTGCCGGAGGAGTACGGCGGCTTCGGTGGCCCCGTCGAGACCATGATCGTCATGGAAGCCATCGGGCGCGGTCTGGTGACCGAACCCTACCTGCCGACCGTGATTCTGGGCGCGGGCCTGGTGGCGGAAGCCGGAACCGACGCGCAGAAGGAAACGATCCTGGGCGCGGTGGCCGAGGGATCCTGCATGCTGGCCTTCGGCTATGCCGAGCCGACGTCGCGCTTCAACCTCGCCGACGTCTCGACGACAGCGGAGAAGAAGGGCGACGGATACGTCCTGAACGGCCACAAGTCGGTCGTCTACGGGGCCGCTGCCGCAGACAAGATCATCGTTTCCGCCCGCACCTCCGGTGGTGTGCGCGACAATGACGGCATCTCGCTGTTCATCGTCGACAACAATTGCAAGGGCCTGACCCGCCGCGACTATCCGACGGCGGATGGCCTGCGCGCCTCCGAGGTCGAGATGGAGAATGTCGAGGTCGGTGCCGATGCCCTGCTGGGCACGGAAGGTGCCGCGCTGCCGGTGATCGAGAAGGTCGTCGATCAGGGCATCGCCGCACTCTGTGCCGAGGCTGTCGGCTGCATGGAGATGCTGAAGGACGAGACCAACGAGTACCTGAAGACCCGCAAGCAGTTCGGTGTGCCCATCGGCAAGTTCCAGGTGCTGCAGCATCGCATGGTCGACTGCTTCATCGAGCTGGAGCAGTCCCGTTCCATGACCTACATGGTGACGCTGAAACTGGACGAGGACGAGAAGGAGCGCCGCAAGGCCGCGTCCTCCGCCAAGGCCCAGATCGGCAAGGGCGGCGTCTTCATCGGCGCCCAGTCGGTGCAGATGCATGGCGGCATGGGCATGACGGACGAACTGAAGATCAGCCACTACTACAAGCGGCTGATGCAGATCGACACCATGTTCGGCAACCGCGACTGGCACCTGAAGCAGTTTGCTGCCCTGACGCAGTAGACCCGGCTTCAGACGACGACACAGATCATCCCGGCCAGGCCCAGCCTGCGCCGGGATTTTCTTTTTCGTGGCGAGCGAGGCCAAGGGGCGATTCAGGACTACTCCGTCGCTCTGGTCCGGTGATGCGAATGGGCGCACGATATCGGGAACTGACTGTCAGGGGTGTTGCCTCACCGGCGGGAGCGCTCACGCTCCCGCTTCACACGAAGACCTCACCCACCCTTGCATTGAAGAAAGACGACCTTTTCTCTCAAGACATCACCAATATCGGCTGCAGTGAGTGACGGTCCGTCGCTGCCACCTTCCGCGAAGGGTATGTCGTGTGCCTGCAGGAAAGACTTTGCGACCACATCCTTGATCGCGAAGTTCACATTCTGCGGAATGTCGCCAGTCGCCTCCGCCACGCGAATCGCATTCAGTTTCGACGTCACAACACCGATCACATTGCCCTTGTCGTCGACAAGCGGACCACCGCTGTTCCCTGGCTGAACGGGTGCAGAGATCTGGATATAGCGGCTGTCATTTCCCAAGCCTGACAAGGCACTCAGCGTACCTGTCGTCAGATTACCGGCCTCAGAGAGCGCCCCTACCAACGGGAAACCGTAGACAACAACCTGATCCCCTTGGCGATAGGTCGGAACGGCATTGAAAACAGCCACCGAGATGACCGGCGAAGAAGTGCGAACAACCGCGAGATCGTTGAGCTCGTCGGAAGCAACAACCCGTCCACGACCCGAAGATCCGTCAGCAAACCGCGCCGTCAGGCTTTCACAACCATCAACCACATGGTGGTTCGTGAGTATGTGGCCCCGCGTGCTAATTAGAAAACCGGTGCCGCCGGACACACTGGAGCCGGTTGACCTGTCAGACTCTGCCTCCCTGGCCGCAGTTTCCGGCGTATTGAGATAGATTGCGCTCTCACTCTCAGAGAGACCATAGGTAAAGAGTATCGGTCCACCGTCGCTTGCGAAGCCATATCCGTATCCCGACGTGTTGCTGAGTGCATTGAACTGGATATTGGCCGTTCTGCCGTCATTGCATTGCAGACGGCCAAATCCGGTCTTGGCTCCTGTGTAGCGGAACTCCCCCACACACTTGTTGCCGTCAGCATCCGCCATATCAATGGTACCGGTTCGGTCCATGTATCCGGTCGCTGTTCCTCGGAATGTCTTTCCATCCCGACCAACCTTGCCAACCACATCTGCGCTGATGCTACAGGCACCGACCAGCATGGCCACAAGGATACATGCACACGCGTTCCACATAATCAGATCTCCAGCAACTCTTGGTCGCATAGCATCGGCAGAGATCCACAAATGGTCAAGAATTGGACGACGTTTGCTGTGAACCCCAGGCCGTGGGTCCTGCTTCTCTGCATGCCCGGTCCGGTCGGCGGATACTTTCGATGGATTTCGCGAAGCCTACACACTGCTGACAGATTTCTGTGGGCCAATCGCCGTTCATTCTGTGACATTGCACTGCTTTCTCTGATCGATCTGTCAACGCGGCGAAACTGGCCACTCCGAGGTATGAAGATGAAACCACCATATTGGTTCCTGCTGTCACTGTTGCTTCCCCTGCTTGTCGTTCAGGTTCAGGCCGGATCGCTGCCCGATGGCGATGCGACCGCACTCGGCTTCGATCCGGTGGCGCTGTCTGCGCTCGACCGGTCGGTGCAGGCAAGGATCGACGAAAGTGCCTTTCCGGGTGCGGCCATCCTGATCGTGCGAGACGGACGGATCGCGCATCAGAGCCTGCTGGGCAGGCGCGTGCCGGACGGTGCGCCGGTGACAGGAGACACGTTGTTCCGCATCTACTCGATGACCAAGCCCATCGTGTCCGTGGCGGCGCTGGCGCTGGTGGAACAGGGCAAGCTCGATCTCGACCAGCCGCTGAGCGAGCTGATCCCCGCGTTTGCCGCAACCCGTGTCGCCACCGGGATGCTGAATGCGGACGGGGAGCCGGAAACGGAACCGGTGGAACGGCCCATCACCATCCTCGACCTGATGCGCCATACCTCCGGGCTGACCTACGGCTTCTTTGGCCAGGGCGTGGTGCGTGATGCCTACCGGAATGCGGCGGCGGGCAGTGCCGGGCTTTCAAATATCGAGACAGCCGCTCGCCTGGCCGAACTGCCGCTGGAGCATCAGCCCGGCACCATATGGGAATACAGCCGTGCCACCGATGTGCTGGGGGCGGTTGTCGAGGTCGCCTCGGGCATGCCGCTCGCTCAGGCGCTGTCGGAGATGATCTTTCAGCCGCTGGGAATGCGCGACACCGGTTTCGGCATTGCCGACGCTGCAGACTACCCCCGCATCGCCGAGCCGCACGAGAGTGACAGCCGCATCGGCGCCTATGGCATGTTCGACCCGCGCATCACGGGCAGGGCGCCCTCCGGCGGTGGTGGTCTGATGTCCACGACCGACGATTACGCGCGTTTCGCCCAGATGCTGCTGAACGGCGGTGAGCTGGATGGTGTCCGCATCCTGAAGCCGGAAACCGTCGCCATGATGACCAGCGATCAGACGATTTCCCGCGGCATGAAGCCGGGCAAGTACTACCTGCCCGGTCGCGGCTACGGTTTCGGTCTGGGTGTCGCCGTCCGGATCTCGGATCAGGGCGCTGCACACCCCGGCTCCGTCGGTGACTACTTCTGGGGCGGGGCGGGCGGCACCTACTACTTCGCCGACCCGGTGCAGAACATGTTCGTGCTGTTCATGATCCAGGCGCCAAAGGCCGGCCGCACCATGCGTGGCCCCGTCCGGTCACAGGTCTATGACGCGATGACACGGCGCTGAGGGCGCGATCAGTCCTTCCGCACCATCCGGCCCAGCGGACGGCCACCGAAGATGTGGACGTGGAAATGGAACACGATCTGTCCGGCACTGGCACCATTGTTGGTGGTCAGACGGAAGCCTTCGCCTGCGACGCCCGCAACCTCTGCGGTTTCACTGACGGAGCGCCAGAAGCCGGTGATCTCCTCCGCCGGGGCCTTCGCCATGAAGTCCTCGAAGTCGATGTAGGCACCCTTCGGGATCACCAGCACATGCACCGGTGTCTGCGGCTGGATATCCTCGAACGCCAGCGCGAACTCGGTCTCGTGCACCTTCTTGCAGGGCAGGTCGCCGCGCAGGATCTTCGCGAAGACGTTGTCGTTGTCGTAGCTCATTGGTCTCGGTCCTCCTTGCGGGATGCCTTTTCGGAGATGCCGGAAATCCCCTCACGGCGCGCCAGTTCGGCCATGACCTCGGCGGGTTCGATGCCGAGGTGCGACCAGAGCACGGTCAGGTGAAACAGCAAGTCGGCGCTTTCGGAGACGACCTTGTCCCGTCCCTCGCTGACGGCGGCAAGCGCGGTCTCCACCGCCTCCTCGCCCACCTTCTGCGCGATCTTGGATGTGCCCTTTGCGTGCAGCCGCGCGACGTAGGATGTCTCCGGGTCGGCTGACTTGCGCTGCTCCGCCAGCGCGTGCAGGCGCTGCAGCATGTCCGGACTGTTGCTCATGCGGTGGCCTCCTCCGGCAACAGACGCACCGGCACACCGGCGGCGGCCATGTGTGCCTTGGTCTCAGGGATCGAAAAGGTGCCGAAATGAAAGATCGAGGCCGCGAGGACGGCTGACGCATGGCCGTCGCGCACCCCCTCCACCATGTGGTCCAGGGTGCCGACACCGCCGGAAGCAATGACCGGAATGCCGACCGCATCCGCGACCGTGCGGGTCAGGGCAATGTCGAAACCGATCTTGGCGCCGTCACGGTCCATCGAGGTCAGCAGGATCTCCCCCGCACCCAGCCCCGCCATGCGCCGCGCCCATTCGACTGCATCCAGCCCCGTCGGTTCGCGCCCGCCATGGGTGAAGATCTCCCAGCGGTCCGGGCCGACCGACTTCGCATCGATGGCGACCGTGATGCACTGGCTGCCGAACTTGGTCGCCGCCTCGCCCACGAACTCCGGACGGTGGACGGCGGCGGTATTGATGGAGACCTTGTCGGCACCGGCCAGCAGCAGCTGCCGCACATCGTCGTTGGTGCGCACGCCACCGCCGACCGTCAGCGGCATGAAGCAGCGTTCCGCCGTTCTGGCCACCACGTCGAACAGGATACCGCGCTTCTCGTGACTGGCGGTGATGTCCAGAAAGCAGAGTTCGTCGGCACCGGCGGCATCATAGACCGTCGCCTGCTCCACCGGATCACCGGCATCGCGCAGGTCGACGAAGTTGATGCCCTTCACCACGCGCCCGTCCTTCACGTCGAGGCAGGGAATGATGCGTGCCTTCAACATGGTTCAGGCCCCCGCCACGGACAGCGCTTCCGCCGGGTCGATCCGACCGTCATAGAGTGCGCGACCGATGATGACACCTTCGATACCGGCATCCGCAACCGCCTTCAGCCGGTGAATGTCGTCGATTCCGGCAACACCACCGGAGGCGATGACCGGCAGGCCGGAGACCCGCGCGAGTTCCGCTGTCGCCTCGACATTCACGCCCTGCAGCGCGCCGTCGCGGTCAATGTCGGTATAGACGATGGCGGTCACCCCGGCGTCGGCGAAGGCCAATGCCAGATCGGTCGCCTTCATCTCCGACTGCTCGGCCCAGCCCTCGACCGCGACCTGCCCGCCGCGCGCATCGATACCCACCACGATCCGCTCCGGGTAGGCCCGGCAGGCGGCACGGACCGTTTCCGGATCGCGCAGCGCCATGGTGCCGAGAATGACGCGCGCCACCCCGTCAGCCAGCCAGGCATCGATCGCTGCCCGGTCCCTGATGCCACCACCAAGCTGCACCGGGCGATCCGTGGCGGCCAGCACGGCGCGCACGGCATCGGCATTGCTCGAACGGCCATCAAATGCCCCGTTCAGATCCACCAGATGCAGCCGAGTGAACCCGGCATCACGAAACCGTCGTGCCTGATCCGCCGGGTCCGGGTTGAACTCCGTCGCATCTTCCATCCGCCCCTGCAGCAGCCGCACGCAGCGCCCGTCCTTCAGGTCGATTGCGGGATATATGTTCATTTGGTCGCTCCCGCCTTGCGCCTGTGCGCCAGTTCCTTGGTGTAGAAAAATCCGGTCACATAATCCTCGCCGACCAGCGCATAGTTCTCCCGCACGGCCCAGCGGGTGAACCCGCCCTGCTCGTAGATCTGGATCGCCGCGGTCTGCGTCGAACGCACATCCAGATCGATCTGCTCGAAGCCATCCTTGCGCGCCACATCCTCTGCCATCTGCAACAGGCCGCGCGCCAGACCCAGCCCCCGGGCATGGGGTGCAATGAAGAAGGTCGTCAGCCGGGCAATGTGCCCCTGGGCATGATTGTGGCGCGATGGCCGCAGCAACTGGATCGAGCCGACGATATGACCATCCAGCCAGGCCACGAAGACTTCCCGTTCCGGCATCAGCACGACGCCCTTCCAGTAGGACTCCAGAACGGCGCGACGCGGTACGGTCAGCCAGCCAAAGCCATTGCCGTCAAGAATGGCCGCCTCCGTCGCGTCGCAGAGGTCCTGCAGGTCCACCTCCTCGATGGACTTCAATTGCTGGATATCCGTTGACGGTTTGCGATCCTCTGCCATCACGGGGCCCATTCAAGGAAATTGCGGATCAGGCGCAGGCCCACAGCCTGGCTCTTCTCCGGGTGGAACTGGGTACCGATCATGGTGTCCCGGCCAATCGCCGCCACCACCGAGCCACCATAATCCACGTCCGCCAGCCGATGTGCGGGCTCGACGTCCCGGAAGGCATAGGAATGCACGAAATAGGCGTGGGCGCCCTCACCCAGCCCCGCGAAGACCGGATGCGGCGTCCGCAGCACCAGTTCGTTCCAGCCCATGTGCGGGATCTTCAGCGCCGGATCGTCGGGCGTGATCCGGTCGACCGTTCCCTCGATCCAGCCAAACCCGTCATGATGGCCATGCTCCAGCCCTGCGTCCGCCATGAGCTGCATGCCGACACAGATACCGAAGAAGGGGCGTGAGCGGGTGATCGCCGCATCCTCAACAGCTTCCCGCAGGCCGGCAATGGCATTCAGCCCGGCGCGACAGTCGGCAAAGGCCCCGACGCCCGGCAGCACCACCCGATCCGCCGCCGCAACCCGTTCAGGTACGCCGGAGACTTCGATGCGGATGTCGGAGCCGAGCTCACGCGCCGCCCGCTCGAACGACTTCGCAGCCGAATGCAGGTTGCCGGAGCCGTAATCGACGATGACCGTCAGCATGGCCGCCGCCGCATTGAACGCAGCCGCTTCACCATGCTCACAGGCTGCCGCCCAGCACGCCCTTGGTGGAGGGCACGGCATCCGACTTGCGCGGATCGATCTCCAGGCCATCGCGCAGCGCGCGCGCCAGCCCCTTGAAGCAACTCTCCGCGATGTGGTGGTTGTTTTCCCCGTACAGGTTCTCGACATGCAGCGTGATGCCACCGGCCTGCGCGAAGGCCTGGAACCATTCCTTGAACAGTTCGGTATCGAAATCCCCCAGCTTCGGACGGGAGAATTCAACCCGCCAGATCAGATAGGGACGGTTCGAGACATCCAGCGCCACGCGGGTCAGCGTCTCGTCCATCGGGATCAGTGCCGAGCCATAACGGGTAATGCCGGCGCGGTCGCCCAGCGCCTCCGCCAGGGCCGTGCCGATGGCAATGCCGGTATCCTCCACCGTGTGGTGGAAATCGATGTGGGTGTCGCCCTTCGCCCTGACCGTGAGGTCGATCAGGCTGTGCCGGGAAAGCTGTTCCAGCATGTGATCCAGAAAGCCGATCCCGGTATCGACGGTGTAGATGCCGGTGCCGTCGACGTTCAGTTCGACGGCAATCTCGGTTTCCTTGGTACGGCGGTCATAGCTGGCCTGGCGCATGGCGCGGTTCCTTGATCAGTCGCTGGCGGAGAAGCGCTCTATAGCAAGTGCGGCGACGCGGTCAAAGCGGCAGAGGGCCTCAGAAGCCCACGCCACCACTGGGTGTGCGCCGCATCAACACGCCCTCATCGGCGTTCCGGCTGCGGCATCGGTGGTATTCCGGGTCGGACGGTCCTGCATCCGACCAGCCGCAGGACACACCGCCGATCCGGGTTGGTCCCGTATCCACGATCTCACAGCCACAGAGCACGCCCACGGTCAGCAGGACGGCGAGCGGACGCAACCAGACACGGATGGCGAGAATCTGTTCCATGGGCGATATGTAGTATGTTTGGCGTTGCAGGGGAATCGGTGGTTGCACATGGCACCATCGATTTCCAGTTCTGTCCGCATCGGTTCAATCAGGCGGTGAGCATTTCCATGATCCTTCCGTTCCAGCATTTCGTCCAGCCGTCCCTGCAGCCGACCGTGGGCGAAAGCGGGCTCGATACGGGAATCTACGGGCATCTGCTGGCGGACGCGGCCCCGGCGGTGGCGCAGATCCGCGCCGACCTCGCCGCGGGGAACCTCCCCTGCTTCGGACTGGCAAGCCGACGTGATGATCTGGAGGCTCTGGTGCCGTTCGCCGACAAGATTCGTGGCCGGTATCGCCATTGTGTCGTGCTGGGTACGGGGGGGTCCAGCCTTGGCGCGCAGACCCTGCTGGCACTGGCCGCCCCGGAGGACCGGGCGCGATTGATCCTGCCCGACAATCTGGACGGACGCGGCTTCGCGGAGTTGCTGGCCGGGCTGGATCCGGAGACGACCTTCTTCCTCTCGGTCTCCAAATCGGGCGGCACCACCGAAACGCTGGCGCAGACACTCGTCGTGCTGGACTGGCTGCGGACGCGGCTCAGTCCGGGTGCCATTCCCGGTCACCTGATGGCCATCGCGGAACCTGGCGACAATCCCCTGCGCGGTCTGTGCGAGGCCCACGGCGTCGATGTCCTGGACCATGATCCGAAGGTAGGCGGCCGGTTCTCCGTCCTGTCGCTGGTGGGCCTGCTGCCCGCAATGATCGCCGGGCTGGACGCGCACGCCGTCCGCAGCGGTGCCGCACAACTGTTCGAATCCCTGCTGACGGACGAGGCAGCACCTCCGGTGGCCGGTGCCGCTGTTGCCGTGGGGCTGGCCCAGCACCGGGGGCGCAGCCAGCAGGTCATCATGCCCTACGCCGGTTCGCTGGAGCGGCTGTCCATGTGGCACCGCCAGCTCTGGGCGGAAAGCCTCGGCAAGGACGGCACTGGCCTGACGCCTGTCGCAGCACTCGGGCCGGTCGATCAGCACAGCCAGTTGCAGCTCTGGCTGGATGGCCCGGCGGACAAGAGCTTCACGGTGCTGACGGTGGCCGAGCCCGATCCCGGTCCGACCATCGCGCCTGATCTGGTGACCGATCCAGCCCTCGCCTATCTGTCCGGCCAGAGCCTGGGGGCCATCGTCCAGACACAGGCACGCGCAACGATGGAGACACTGGTCGCCGCCGGGCATCCCGTGCGCATGATCCGCCTGCCCCGGCTGGACGAGAAGTCGCTGGGCGGCCTGCTGATGCATTTCATGCTGGAGACCGTGATTGCCGCGCACCTGCTGGGGGTGGATCCGTTCGGGCAGCCTGCGGTCGAGACCAGCAAGCGGCTGACGCGGGAATACCTCGCAGGGTCGGCCAGGTGATGTCCACACTCCGCCGACTGCCGGAAACCACCGTCAACCGCATCGCCGCCGGTGAAGTGATCGAGCGACCGGCGAGTGCGGTCAAGGAACTGGTGGAGAACAGCCTGGACGCGGGTGCCGGCCGGATCGAGATCGTGCTGCGGGAGGGTGGGCGGTCCCTGATCTCCGTCGATGATGACGGCCATGGCATGGGTGCCGATGACCTGAGCCTTGCCATCGAGCGTCATGCGACCTCCAAGCTGCCCGACGATGACCTGATGGACATCCGCCATCTCGGCTTCCGCGGGGAGGCGCTGCCCTCCATCGGTGCAGTGGCCCGCCTGCGCATCGACAGCCGCCAGCAGGATGCCGACACCGGCTGGGCCATCCAGGTGGATGGCGGTCGGCTCTCGGCCCCGGAACCGTCATCACGCGCTCGCGGCACCCGGATGGAAGTACGGGACCTGTTCTTCGCCACTCCGGCCCGGCTGAAGTTCCTGAAGACGGACCGGGCCGAGTTCGGTGCCACGCTGGACATGATCAAGCGGCTGGCCATGGCGCACCCGGAAGTGGGCATCACCCTGAAGGATGACCAGCGCGCCGCGTTTCAGGCCGGGGCGGAGCAGGGCGAACTGCTGGATGCCCGCGCCGCGCGCCTGGCCCGTGTCATGGGCCGGGAGTTCGTCGAGAATGCGCTGCCGGTGGAGGCGGAACGGGACGGCATCCGCCTGACCGGTCTGGCCGGTGTGCCGACCTACAACCGGGGCAACGCGACGCAACAGTACATGTTCGTCAATGGCCGTCCCGTGCGCGACAAGCTTTTCACCGGCGCGGTGCGCGGTGCCTACCAGGACTTCCTGTCCGGAGGGCGGCACGCGGTGCTGGTGCTGTTCCTCGACGTCGATCCGGCCTTTGTCGATGTGAATGTGCATCCGGCCAAGGCAGAGGTGCGGTTCCGGGAACCGGGCGTGGTACGCGGCCTGATCGTCGGCGGCCTGCGCAGCGTGCTGGCCGCGGCGGGACATCGTGCCTCCACCACGGTTGCCGGACAGGCGCTTGGTGCCTTCCGGCCCGGCACCCAACCGGAAACGCCGCGGTTCAGCATGCCGATGCGTGGCGGTGGCAGCAGCAGTTACATGCCCCGCCAGGACAGCACCGCAGCCCGAGAAGCCTTCGCCGCCTGGCAGCACCCGGAGGGTGGGCTTTCAGGCGTTGCGGAGACAGCGGCGCGGGAATTCATCGACCCCTCGGGCCGTGTCGAGACGCAGGCAGCAGATGCCCCGGTCCCATCACCGGATTTCCCGCTGGGTGTCGCGCGCGGGCAGGTCCACGGCACCTATATCGTCGCCCAGACCATGGATGGCATCGTGCTGGTGGACCAGCATGCGGCGCATGAGCGCCTGGTCTATGAACGGATGAAGCGGCAACTGGACGAGAGCGGTGTCGCGCGGCAGGGCCTGCTGCTGCCCGAAGTGGTCGAAATGGAAGAGACGGATGCCGACCGCATCGCCGCCAGAGCCGACGAACTGGCGTCCCTGGGCCTCATTCTGGAACGCTTCGGACCGGGCGCCATTGTCGTGCGCGAGACACCTGCCCTGCTGGGCCAGTGCGACATTCGCGGCCTGCTGAACGATCTGGCCGACGAACTGGCTGAGTTCGATCAGGCGACGGGCCTCAAGGACCGGCTGCAGGACGTCTGCTCCACCATGGCCTGCCATGGCTCTGTCCGCGCTGGCCGCCGCCTCAACGCGGAGGAAATGAACGCCCTGCTGCGCGAGATGGAACGCACCCCGCACTCCGGCCAGTGCAACCACGGCCGCCCGACCTACGTCGAACTGCACCTGAACGACATCGAACGGCTGTTCGGACGGCGTTGAGTGGTTGCAGAAATCCTGTATCAGCTTGTCGGAACAGCACTACCAAACCTGGCCGGGTCCTGACGAGACTCGGCGATAACCTTCTCGATGAACAGGCGAATGTTGTTGCGGATCGCCCCTTCGTTGGCCAGTTGCAGTCGTTTCGACCCCACGAATGCGCTGGAAAAATCCTGCAGATGAGCGTGCTTGATCGTCTCATCGAACACGATGCCGTGCGACTTATGCTCGACGACATACCTGACGGTTGAGGTCACCTCCATGTCGAACCCGGCGAAAGGTTGCTCCAGTTCGACCAGTGTCACCCGCAGCGTCAGAGTTCCATCGCTGGTGGCGAGCATGGTGTGTTGCTGAAGGGAAAGTGTAAGTGCCTCGAGAAAGCCCTCATTCCCGACCTTGGAAATCCAGAGCGGGCTCGTATCCTCGCCGCCGGTCACTGTGGCGACAGTCATGGCTTCCTTGAGTGGACTGTCCGGTTTCACGACCGTCGCTTCGGTCACGTTCGCGATCATCGCATCTGTTCGGGCGGGCTGGGAACAGGCTGCTGCCATCAATCCGAGGGTCGCAACCATTGCAAGACGAAGTACCAGGGTTCGCATTCATGCCTCTCCACATTATGATCGGCAGTCATTCAGATTCCCCTGCCCTGGGGACAAACCGTAAGGAATGCGCAAAGTGCCTGCAACTCTGCATTTTATTGGCACTCTCATGCTCGTCGCCCTGGTCGGTGGGTGCGGCGCGAGAAAAGCCGAACCTGTGCAGACGAGCCGCGCCACGGACAAAATCCTGAGTTGCAGTCATCTTGACGCAGAGCATCAAGTGAACACTCGCCGCATGGCACATCTGATCACCGAAAAGGGCGCGCAGGAAATGAACAATGTCGGCTTTCTGATTCTGTCGCCCCTGTTCCTTGACCTGTCGAATACCGAACAGCAGGAAATCCGGGCGCTGCAGGACCGAAACCATCAACTTGCCCTGCTGATGGGCACACGCAAATGCGGTGGCTGAAACGGCTGATCACCTGACCACGGCCTTGCCTTGATCAACCTGAGCAGGGAGAGCGCTTCTACCGCTGGCTGGTATCCCGCGCCGGGTTGAGCCAGGGGGTGCGGTCGTCCGGGGTCAGCATTGTCCCGCCCAGGATATGGTCAGCCATCTTTTCCCCCACCATGATCGACGGCCCGTTCAGGTTGCCATTGGTGATCTGGGGGAAGATGGAACTGTCCACGACGCGCAAGGCATCGACGCCGATCACGCGTCCCTGCGGGTCGACCACGCTGCGGCTGTCCTCCGGGTCACCCATGCGACAGGTGCCACAGGGATGGTAGGCACTCTCCACCGCCTCCCGGATGAAGTCATCCAGCGCGGCATCGTCCTGCGCATCCGCCCCCGGTGCGATCTCAGGTCCGGCAAAGGGTTCGAAGGCGGGTTGGGCGAAGATCTCCCGCGTCAGGCGGATGCAGGTGCGGAAATCGGCCCAGTCCTTGTCCGTGGACATGTAGTTGAACAGGATCGACGGGTCGGCCTTCGCGTCTGCCGAGGTCAGTTGCACCCGTCCACGTGACGGCGACCGCATCGGTCCGACGTGGGCCTGAAAGCCGTGTGCCTTGGCCGGGGCCTTGCCGTCATAGCGGATGGCCACCGGCAGGAAGTGATACTGGATATCCGGATATGGCACCCCGGCGGCGGAGCGGATGAAGGCCGCAGCCTCGAAGTGGTTGGTTGCACCATGGCCAGTCTTGGTGAACAGCCATTGTGCCCCGATCATCGCCTTGGAGAACAGGTTGAGGTGACTGTAGAGGCTGATCGGCTGCAGGCAGGTCATCTGCAGATAGAGTTCCAGGTGATCCTGCAGGTTCTGTCCGACACCGGGACGGTCTGCCCGCACGCCGATCCCGTGTTCCCGCAAGTGGTCCGCCGGGCCGATACCGGACAGCATCAGCAGCTTGGGCGAGTTGATGGAGGACGCCGACAGGATCACTTCCCGGTTCGCGGCGAGCACCTTCTGCTGTCCGCCCTGCTCGAACACCACCCCGGTCGCCTTCGCCCCGTCGAAGGCCACCCGCAGTGCCAGCCCGCGCACCAGCCGCACGTTAGGCCGCTTCAGCGCCGGGCGCAGGTAGGCGTTGGCAGCGGACCAGCGCCGCCCGCGCCAGACCGTCATCTCCATGGGGCCGAAGCCTTCCTGCTGTTCCCCGTTATAGTCGGCGGTGACCGGATACCCGGCCTGACGCCCGGCCTCGCGGAAGGCGGTGAACAGCGGGTTCTTCTGTGGTCCGCGTGTCACATGCAGAGGCCCGTCACTGCCGCGCCAGTCCGCCTGGCCGCCGTGACTGCTCTCCATGCGCATGAAGTAGGGCAGCACGTCCCGGTACGCCCAGCCCCGCGCGCCGGACTGGGCCCAGCCTTCGTAGTCCATCGCGTGGCCGCGGACATAGACCATGCCGTTGATCGAGGAGGAGCCGCCGATCACCTTGCCGCGCGGACAGGCCAGTTGCCGCCCGCCCAGATGCGGTTCCGGCTCCGATTGATAGCCCCAGTCATAACGCGACATGTTCATCGGATACGACAGCGCTGCCGGCATCTGGATCAGCGGTCCGGCATCGGTGCCGCCGTGCTCCAGCACGATGACGGAGTGGCGCCCGTTCTCACTCAACCGATAGGCCAGTGCCGCGCCTGCGCTGCCCGCACCGACGATGACATAGTCTGCCCTGGCGAATTCCGGAATGTCGGTCACGGCGGGTGCCTCCTGATCCTGCAACAGCCTCCGTTTCTGCACCCCTGTCAGGGCGCCGACAAGCCCCGCAAGCGACAGGCACCAGGTGTGACCATGATCAGAAACGACACATGTCGGGGCGCAGTTCCGCTTTGCCATGCCCCGCGCCTTGGCACACACTGCTGTCCGGGGTGTGTCAAAGTCGCAAGGGGGTCTGTCCATGGCCGAGTTTCGCAAGATCAGGAAACTGCTGGTTGCCAACCGTTCCGAGATCGCGATCCGCGTCATGCGTGCCGCGAACGAACTCGGTATCCGCACAGTCGCGGTCTACACGGAAGAGGACAAGCTGGCGCTGCACCGCTTCAAGGCCGACGAGAGCTACCTGATCGGTGAAGGCCTCGGTCCCGTGAAGGCCTACCTGGCGATCGAGGAGATGATCCGCATCGCGAAGAAAGCCGGTTGCGACGCCGTGCATCCCGGATATGGCTTCCTGTCGGAGAACCCTGACTTCGCGGAGGCCTGTGCCGCCAACGACATCACCTTCATCGGCCCCTCCCCCGACGTGATGCGCGGTCTGGGCAACAAGGTCGCCGCGCGGGAAGCCGCGATTGCCGCCGGAACGCCCGTTGTTCCTGCCACCGGTCCGCTGCCGGAGGATGCCGCCGAGATCACCCGCATGGCGGCCGAAGTCGGCTACCCGCTGATGCTGAAGGCCAGCTGGGGCGGTGGCGGACGCGGCATGCGCGCCATCGAGACGGAGGCCGAACTGATCGGAGAGGTGACGTCCGGTCGCCGCGAGGCGGAAGCCGCCTTCGGCAATGGCGAGGTCTATCTGGAGAAACTGGTGCGCCGCGCCCGCCATGTGGAGGTCCAGTTGCTGGGCGACCATCATGGCACCGTGGTACACCTGTTCGAACGGGACTGCTCAGTGCAGCGGCGCAACCAGAAGGTCGTGGAACGTGCGCCCGCGCCGTATCTGGACGACGCCCAGCGCAGCGAACTCTGCGAGGCGGCACTGCGCCTGGCCCGCGCCAAGAACTATGTCAACGCAGGCACCGCCGAGTTCCTGATGGATCGCGACACCGGCGAGTTCTACTTCATCGAGGTCAATCCCCGCATTCAGGTGGAGCACACCGTCTCCGAGGAAGTCACCGGCATCGACATCGTGCAGGCGCAGATCCGCATTGCCGAAGGCGGTCGCATCGGCCATCCGGAGGAAACCGGAGTCCCGGCGCAGGAAGACATCAAGCTCCGGGGCCATGCCCTGCAGTGCCGTGTCACGACAGAGGATCCGGAGGCCAACTTCATCCCCGACTACGGCCGCATCACCGCCTATCGCGGCGCCACCGGCTTCGGCATCCGGCTGGACGGCGGCACGGCCTATTCCGGCGCGGTGATCACCCGCTACTACGACTCCCTGCTGGAGAAGGTTACCGCCTGGGCGGCGACGCCGGAGGCGGCGATCCGCCGTCTCGACCGCGCGCTGAGGGAGTTCCGCATCCGGGGCGTGGCGACCAACCTCGCCTTCGTCGAGAACCTGATCAACCACCCGAAATTCATCGCCAACGACTACACAACCAAGTTCATCGACGAGACGCCTGAGCTGTTCGAATTCGCCGCCCGCAAGGATCGCGCGACCAAGCTGCTGGGCTTCATCGCCGACGTCACCGTCAATGGCAATCCGGAGGTCAAGGACCGCGCCCTGCCCCCTGTCGCGCCGAAGCCGAAGGTGCCGGACTGGCATGTGGACAGCCCGCCGAAGGGCACCCGCGACCTGCTGAACGAGCTGGGGCCGGAGAAATTCGCCGACTGGATGCTGGCGGAGAAACGCCTGCTGGTCACAGACACAACCATGCGCGACGCGCACCAGTCGCTGCTGGCCACCCGGATGCGCAGTTTCGACATGGTGCAGGTGGCGGATGCCTATGCCCGCAACCTGTCCGACCTGTTCTCCATCGAGTGCTGGGGCGGCGCGACCTTCGACGTTTCCATGCGGTTCCTGCGTGAATGCCCCTGGACCCGGCTGTCGGACCTGCGCGCACGCATCCCGAACGTGCTGTTCCAGATGCTGCTGCGCGGTGCCAACGGGGTCGGCTACACGGTCTATCCGGACAATGTGGTGCAGGGTTTCGTGCGTCAGGCGGCGGAGAGCGGCGTGGACGTGTTCCGCGTCTTCGACAGCCTGAACTGGGTCGAGAACATGCGCGTCGCCATCGACGCGGTAAACGAGTCCGGGCGACTCTGCGAGGCGGTGGTCTGCTACACGGGCGATATCTTCGACCCCGACCGCGCCCGCTATGACCTAGACTACTATGTGAAGATGGCGCGGGAGCTGAAGGCGGCGGGCACCCATATCCTGGGCATCAAGGACATGGCCGGGCTGCTGAAACCGGCGCAGGCGCGGGTTCTGGTGAAGGCCCTGAAGGAAGAGACCGGCCTGCCGATCCACTTCCACACCCATGACACCTCCGGCATCGCCTCCTCCAGCATCCTGGCGGCGGCGGAGGCGGGGGTGGACGCCGCCGACATGGCCATGGACTCCTTCTCCGGCCTGACCAGCCAGCCCAACCTCGGCTCCATCGTCGAGGCGCTACGCCATACGGAGCGGGAGACGGGACTGGAGAACGCCACCATCCGCGCCTTCTCCGACTACTGGGAGGCGGTGCGGCGCGAGTACCGGGCCTTCGAGAGCGACCTGCGATTCGGCGCGTCAGAAGTCTATCTGCACGAGATGCCGGGCGGCCAGTTCACCAACCTGAAGGAACAGGCCCGGTCGCTGGGGCTGGAGGAACGCTGGCACGAAGTGGCGCGCACCTATGCCGACGTGAACCTGATGTTCGGCGACATCGTCAAGGTGACGCCGTCATCGAAGGTGGTGGGCGACATGGCCCTGTCCATGGTCTCCGCCGGGCACACCCGCGCAGACGTGGAGGACCCGGACAAGCCGATCTCCTTCCCCGACTCGGTCGTTTCCTTCTTCCACGGCGATCTGGGCCAGCCGCCGAACGGCTTTCCCGCCGCGCTGCAGGCCAAGGTACTGGGCGGCGAGAAGCCGCTGACCGACCGCCCGGGCAAGTCGGTGCCGCCCGCCGATTTCGCCGCCCTGCACCAGCAGGCGGAGAAGGACGCGGGACGCGAGATCACGGCGGAAGAATTCCAGTCCTGGCTGATGTATCCGAAGGTCTTTGCCGACTTCGCCGCCTTCCAGGCCGAGTTCGGCCCCGTCGATCGCCTGCCCACTCCGGTCTTCTTCTACGGTCTGGAACCCGGTGAGGAAGTCTCGGTCGAGATCGAGGCCGGCAAGGCGCTGGTGATACGCTGTCTGGCAGTGGGTGAAGCCGACGAGGAGGGCATTGCCCGCGTCTTCTTCGAACTGAATGGCCAGCCGCGCCGCATAAAGGTCCGCGACCGTCACGCAGCCGCCACCGCCGTCCTGCATCCCAAGGCAGAGCCCGGCAATGCCAACCACGTCGCGGCCCCCATGCCCGGCATGGTCGCCACCGTTGCGGTGGAAACCGGTCAGAAGGTGCAGACAGGTGACCTGCTGCTCACCATCGAGGCCATGAAGATGGAGACAGCCATCCGCGCCGAACGCGATGGCGAGATCAAGGCTGTTACCGCAGGTGCAGGCACACAGGTGGACGCCAAGGACCTGCTGGTCGAGTTTGCGTGATCCGGCGAGATCCATTCTGGTTCTTCGGACGTAAGCATGAGACGATTGGTTAACGTCGAAACCAGACAGGGGGATCGAGATGAGCAATTTCCTTATGCGCGTGGCCGCCGTGGCCACGGTGGCGGTTGGCGCGCTTGCCGTGTCGGCGGCGCAGGCGGCGGATGTATCCGTGCAGTGGTTCGGACAGGCCGCGTTCAAGATCGTGTCGCCGGGCGGCAAGGTGATCATGATCGATCCCTTCATCACCCGAAACCCGAAGACACCTGCAGACATGAAGGATCTGGCCGCCATCGGCCCGGTTGACCTGATCCTCGTCACCCACGGCCATGGCGATCATGTGGGCGACACCTTCAAGCTGGCGGAGATGACCGGTGCGCTGGTGGCAATGAACGCCGACATGGGATCGACCTACAACAGCATCGGCGCGATGGACCCGAAGAAGCTGATCCGCTTCAACAAGTCCGGCCCGATCCGCCCCATCGGTGACGGCATCACCATCACCATGACCCATGCGGAGCATTCCTCATCGGTAAGCTGGAAGGATCCGGTCTCCGGCAAGGCGCAGGTCCTGCCGGGTGGCGAGCCGTCGGGCTACATCGTGCGGCTGGAGAACGGCTACAAGATCTATCATGCAGGTGACACCGGCGTGTTCGGCGACATGGCCTTCATCGGCAGGTACTACAAGCCGGACGTTGCCCTGCTGCCCATCGGCGGTCACTTCACCATGGGTCCGCAGCATGCCGCCTACGCGGTGAAGGAACTGCTGCGCACGCCGAACGTCGTGCCGATGCACTATGGCACCTTCCCGCCGCTGAAGGGCACACCGGAGAAGCTGATCGAGGCGCTGGGCAATTCACCCACCAACGTGATCGTCATGCAACCGGGCGAGACCCGCGCATTCTGATCCCGGTCTCCCCGATACCGGGGAGAACCCGAGAGTAAGTGAGGGCGGCAGCATGAGCTACCGCCCTCACTCCTTCTGGTACTTCCGAGCGGCCGGACGATTGCTTCCCACCAATAACGCCGCGCCCGGGCTTGATCCGGGTGCCCAGGGGCCTTGCGCAGCCACCTCCACATGGGCTCGCGGATCAAGTCCGCGAGCGCCGGAGGGAGAACGGGATGGTCGTGCCAGTTCGACCTGGCAGGAGCAGTCCTGCCCTGCCTGCCCCCCTTCAACCGTCGATGCATTTGCAGCTACGCCCGGCCGCCAAAGGCGCTACGGCAACACCCCGTGGCGCTGGGTCGGGGACGGAGCTTCCGTGCGCCGGTTGAGCGCCCGTTCCAGCGCCGCGATCAGCCGTGGACGGGTCTCCAGAGGATCGATGACATCGTCGATCTTCATCTGCCCGGCCGCCGGGACCGCACCGCAGAGATCGGTGTATTCCGCCACCAGTTCCGCGTGACGAGCGGCGGGGTCCGCCGCGGTTTCCAGGTCGGCGCGATAGGCTGCAGTGATGCCGCTCTCCAGCGGAATGGCATTGAAGTCCGCCGTCGGCCAGGCCAGCACCACCGACTGTCCCCCGCCATAGCCCCCCATCGCCGCACCGCCGTAGCCGAAGCCCTTGTGCGTCACCACGGTCAGGATCGGCGTATTGGCGAAGGCAAAGCTGTGGGCCACCTGCATGCCGACACGCAGCGCGCCCTCCTGCTCCGACTTCGGTCCGGTCATGACACCCGGCGTGTCGGTCAGGAACACCAGCGGCAGGTGATAGGCACTGCAGAGGTCCATGAAATGCCGCAGCTTCTCCCCCGCCGCCGCAGTGATCGCGCCTGACATGACCTTCGGCTGGTTGGCACAGATGCCCACCGGATGGCCATTCAGCCGCGCCAGACCGGTGATCATCATCTTCGCGAAGGCCGGCTTGATTGCCAGGAAGCTGTCGCGGTCCACGACAGCGTCGATCACCCGCTTCATGTCATAGGGCCGCCGGCGATTCTCCGGGATCATGGTGCGCAGCGCCGGCTCGGCCCGGTTCGGGTCATCGGTCACCGGCGCGTCCGGCGGCCAGTTCCAGGCATTGGTGGGCATGTAGGAGAGGTAGCGGCGCAGCATGCCGATCGCCTCTTCCTCCGTATCCACCGCATTGTCGCCAACGCCGGAGACGGCGCAGTGCAGGTCGGCACCGCCCAGATCCTCCTTCGACACGCTCTCGCCGGTGCCGGAGGCGACAAGCGGCGGCCCCCCAGCGGCAAGCATCGACGTGCCGCGCACCATGACGATGAATTCCATCATCGCCGCCAGCAGCGAGGAATCTCCGGCGCTCGGCCCCATCACCGCCGCGACCTGGGGCGAGTGCCCAGACAGCCGCGCCACCTGCATGAAGTGGTGCATCGGGGCCAGCCCCTGCCCGACATACTCGTCGGTGCGCGCGCCCGCGCCGTCGAACAGCCAGACCAGCGGCACCCGGTCCCGCTCGGCCAGTTCGATCATGCGGCACTTCTTCTCGAAGTTGATCAGGCCCAGCGACCCGCCCAGCACCGTGAAATCCTCCGAAACCACGCCGACGGTGCGCCCGTCGACCTGCCCGAAGCCGGTGATGACGCCATCCGCCGGGGTGATCTTGTTCTTGGTCGGGGTCACGATGGTCGCCGCGTGGGTGGCAAGCTGCCCGATCTCCTCGAACACGCAGCCGGGGTCGAACAGCATCGCCACCCGCTCCCGCGCCGTCTGCTTGCCCGCCTTGCGCTGCCGCGCCACCTTGTCCGCACCGCCCAGTTCCAGACTGGCCTGCCTGCGCCGCTCCAGATCGTCGATCAGTTCCTGCATACCCGGCACCTCCCCGCACCATTCCGTCCTCGTGGCGCGCAGTATCCCCGAAAGGCATCACGGGCCGCAATGGCACCATCCGGGGTGCCGCCATGCGCCACGAAACCTTTCGCGCATTTCTGTCAGTCAGCCTATGGACAGCCCCGGAACGATCCGCTAAACAGCGGCTTCCCTGACAGGGAGAGCCCTGTTCTGGTGACCCGTGGGCGCGTAGCTCAGTTGGTAGAGCAGCTGACTCTTAATCAGCGGGTCCACGGTTCGAGTCCGTGCGCGCCCACCAATCTTTTCAAAGACTTAGGTGGATTTACGGGTCGGGGCCTCGCCCTCGGTCCCCACGGGTCCACCACGAGGACCGATTTCCCTCTGCTTGAACGGTCCAACGAAAAAGGGGCCGCGTGTGAGGCGGCCCCGATCCTGGCACTGAATGATTCACCCGATGCTCAGGCAATCCCCCAAGCTGCGGCGCTGGCCCTCCTACCTCTCCATCAGGCGATAGCTGAGGCGGTCCATGAAGCCAACGACATGACCATCTGCGGCACCTGACCGAACCATTTCCCTCACGATTGTCGCGAGAAGCCAGTGTTGGGGCTGTCGGCGCATCTCGGCCAAGTATGCTTCAGCCATCCATGTGCCTATGTTGCAGTCTTGGGAGTAGTTGCCACTCGTCGGCACGTTCCACCAGTTATGGCCTTTGCCGTCATATCGCTTCTGGACGAAGGGCAGCAAATCTGCCGCCATGGGTCCGTCAGAAGAAATTGGCGTGACCGTCGCGCTCTTTCCTGTCGTGATTGTACAAGCTGCGGCGCGCGTCATGCTGCTTCCTCCCGCAACGGACGGCGAGGGTCACGCTCGCTGTCGAGTATCAGATAGTCGCCACCGAACAGCCCACGCGGTTCATTCGATGTACGCTCCAGAAAGGCGACAATGCCGTACAGGGCCGTTGAGACGCGGTTCCACATCGGCCCAGCCTCCGGGTCATCAGGATCGGTCTGCGCCAGTATCTGCGCTTCGTTGATCGCAACCACCATGACTGACAGGGCATCCGCCGCCGTCTCGATCTCTGCGTAGAACTCGGGCTGCATGAGAGCGTGGATCTGGTCGAATAGACCGTCCTCTGCCTTCGGGTGCTGATCCATGAGCGCGGCCAGCCTCCCGATTTCCCTTCCGTATTCCGATGCTCGTTTCATGATGCTTCTCCTGTTTCAACGATTATCGTTGATATAAATGTAAAAGCACCATTCTTCGTTCGTCAACATTTTTCGTTGATCATTGACGAATTAGATTGGTCACCATATGTTCTCGTCATGATACATCCTGAACAGTCCAGAGCAGCCCGCGCCCTCCTTTCGTGGTCCCAGCAGCAGCTTGCTACTGCGGCTCATGTCGGCCTCAGCACGGTACGCGACTTCGAGAAGGGGCGGCGCACCCCGTCTCACAACAATTTGCTTGGGATAGCGTCTGCCCTCGAGGCGGCGGGCGTTCAGTTGATCCCGTCCAACGGCGGCGGACCTGGCGTCCGCATGGCCAAGCGGGACGGCGACGAATAGGGCTTTCCGACCGATCAGTGGGTCGCCCAAAAGGGTAACGAACCACCCCCTTGTCAGGGGAGCGCGCGCCAACTGTCGATATGGCCCCGCAAAGCCATCAAGCCCCTGAACCTGTGCCGGTTTTCATGCAGCCGTGAGACCTGCCCGAACTGCCGGGCGGCGGAACACGGCATGAACGATTCCGGGGAAACCGCCCGGATCGTGGGGAAATGCTTCCGCTTGTTCCTCAAATGTTCTCATGCCATCGTGCGGCATGGACGAGATCGACGACAAGCATCTGACAGAGACCATCGCCTATGCGCTGTGGCGGTCGTACACGCTGCGCATGAAGCGGCGGAGCCTGGACGAGGCGCGGACATGGGCGCAGCACGTCACGGCCCATCTGCGGACCTGCGGGATGATTGTCAGCCGTCATCCGCCGAAGCAGGCGCATTCAACACCGAAGTTACAAGGCAAGCCGGGTTATAACCGTAGAAACGACACAACTTGACCTATTCGTTCATCTGTCAGCGCCCCAGAAGTTCGCAGTTAGCCTTGTTGTAGAGTTTGCCAGCCGCAATGCCATAAGACCCCGAGCCAATTGGGCACTCACTACAGGCCCGCTGGATCTCATTCGAGGCTTCCTCCATTGCTGCTTCGAAGATTCTGCCCAGCATGAAATCCGGTGATGGTCCTTGCATTCGCCAGACGAAGGCAACCGGCGCACTGCGTTCGATGCTCTCTTTTGAGATAGATCCGTCCAAGGCCCCATTGATGAACAGGCGTCCGGCATCCGTTCCCAGATCGAACAGTCTCGACTGAGCATCAGACTCCAATGCCTGTTCGGCGCTGGCATCCGTTTCCAAACCGAACAGCCTCGACCCAGCTTCATACTTCGATGCCTGTTCGGCGAAAGAAACGCATATGTACGCGGACCAAGAAAGCCTCGCCAAGCGAGCATCACCTGCCTCGATCTGAGCATATGCCGCACCGCCAGACCAGATCGTCGCGACAAGGAGCAATCGCATACCCCAACGCCACCTGTCTGTACCCCTGCCTGTCCTGTGGTCAATCATTGGCAACATGAGGGTTTCTCCATCCCATCTCTTGCGAAATCACCGCGTGACGGTTCCTCTCGGCGTCGTCAACAGGATCTGCGGCTGACCAACCTTCAAGCATCGTCGTCATGTCGGCAGGGACAACCACGCCGTAGCGGTCGCGCATGTAGAACCAGACGCGGGCAACGTCGCCCCTGATGCTTTCCATCGGTTCGGCCATGCCCCGCCGCTGGGCCGGTCCCACGCCGTCTGTGACCACTTCGAAGTCACATGCCCCATATTCACGCGGTTCGTCCGGGATGATTCCGAAGGGACGTGCGCTGCGGTCGCCGTTCAGTTCACCGATTGCAGGCACAAGGTTGAACAGGTCGCCCTCAGCTTCCTCATAGCCCGGTATTTGACGGCACTCGTCGCGGCTGGCCTCCTGGCACCCGAAGCCTGTTGCGATCCAGTCCGCCGGGACAACGTGCTCCCACTCGATGCGCATGGTCCGGGCGTTCGGCTTGCCCTTGCGGGTGATGAGGTCGCGAGCCTGGTAGCCGCAAACGGAACCGACAACCCATAGGTTGCCGCTGCGGATCAGCTTCTCCTCTGCCGTCGCGGGACGGTAGGGACAATGGCAATAGAAGCTGAGCGGGCCGATCTGCCACCAGAGATCAACGGCGGTATCCTTGGCGTCGTCGAAGTCGCGGGGCGGTTCCTGTGCCGCAGCGTGGAAGCTGAATACTGACAAGAGCAACAATGCGCAGAGGTACCGCAACATGAGAATCCCTCTCGGTAGAACACGCCGATCACTGCCGACACGGTAACATGAGGCGATTTTTCGGCGCTATGCTCCTCTGACGCGAAGGCCATCTTGGGAACAGCCGATGCTTGAACATGTTTCGTATTCTGACGTGCTTGCCACCGTGGCGCTCTGCTTGGCGATGGGCACATTGGGATGGACGGTCTACAGGGATGCGGTGCAGAAGCCGCGCTTCCGAGTTTCGGTTCAAGTGACCACATTCATGACGGAGACTGGAGCAGTTGGCCCCTTCTTGACCGTGCAGGCGCTCAACCTCGGACCACTTCCGAACCGGTATCAGAGTGTTTGTGCCAAGCATTCCCGTTTGGACTGGCCCCGATCAATGGGCATGTTCACGTTCAGCCCTGATCGCGATTCTCCCTTCAACACCCCTCCAGGAACCAAGATCGAAGTAGGCGATGATGCGACGTTTGCTCATCCATATGAGGACGGGAATCTCCTGCGGGGCAGGTTCAAGAGAATTGGAGTGATAGATGGTTACGGTCGCATACACTGGGCACCAAGACGGCAGGTCGAGAAGGTCACCAACGATTTCCTGAAGGCTTTTCCTCAGGCGGGCCGATGAGGCCACGTCTGAATTTCACCCGCCCGACAGCCACCACACCAGATAGCCCACGCCCAGCCACGCGAAGGGCCATGCCCAGCCGATGATCGAGGCGAGCCACAGGGCAGGCAGGAAGCCGATCAGTGCGCCCAGCCAGCCAAAGGCCATGATCAGCGCGCCCCACACCAGCACGAAGGTGACAAGGGTGGTCAGCGAGCTTGCGACGTTCCCGAGCCACTCCACGAAGGCGTTTGCCGCCTTGTCCCGCCTCTCCGCCTTTGCCTGAGCGTCCATGGTCCTGATGTGGGGGTGCCCGTCACTCATCGGAAGGGGTGGCGCTCAGGAACACGTCAGGATTGGCTGCAAGGGTGCCCAGGGCCTCAAGCCCGAGGTCGCCGTAGATAACCTCCGCCGTGCGTGACTTCGTGCTGTGTGTCGCGAGGCGGGCCAACTTCGCCAGCTTGTCGGGATCGGCCAGCGCCTCAGCCACCCGGTTGCGCATCTGCTCCCGTGTCAGGCCCAGCGATGCGGTGAAGATCCGCCCGGTCTTGGACAGCGGTGCAAAGACCATCGCCCGATAGACACGGCTCAGACCTTCAAGGGCCGGCACACCCCGTTCGAACAGTCGCGCAATGTCCTTCGGCGCATCGGCAGACGCCTTTCGCCCGGCAATCTCCATGGCGTTGCGCCAGGTCCGCACATTGGCGATGTACTGCGGCCCGAGAGCCTTCTCCGCAATGGCCCTGCCACGGCTATTCAGGAACCCGTCGAGGCTCTTGACGGTGAACTGGCCACCACTGGTCATCATCCCCCGCAACTCGGCTGCAACGGCCTCCTGGAAGGCGGGAATGCGATCCGGGCGGGTGGTCTCAAGGATGCGCTTGGCCAAGGCGAACTGACCGGCATTGCCGTCTCTGACCAGATTGCGCACCAGCACGGTGGGATCTGCGGTGGCGAACCCGAAGCGGCGCTCGAACAGTTGTTTCGTCCGTTCAATCGTCTGGCTGTGCTTCGCCACTTCCGCCTTGAAGGACTGCACGTCGCGGAGGGAGCGCAACACGCTTGGCCGATCCGCGAACAGTTCCTCTAGGCTGTCCCGATTGGTGCGCAGGAAGATGTTCAGCCGTCCGGGGTTGATACTGCCGCTGTCATCCAGCGCCCGACGCTCAGCCAGCCCGAGCACGGCGTCCTGTGCATCCTTCATCACGCCCTTGCCGCCGGGCATCCGCGACGTTGCTTCCGTGAAGGCGCGCACGTCCTCCGTATCCCGCAACAGGCTGAAGGCCACATCGTCACCGCTCATGCGGGGAACGCCGAAGCGGTCTGTTTCCGTGTAGCGCCCGATCACGCCCCGGTTGAACCGTTCGATGGATTCACGGTAGGCGGCTTCAAGCTGACGTACCTCCGTCACCATCCTGCCGGTCGGGTCCGCTTCCATCAGGGCGTCGTCGCGGGTCCGTTCAAGATCGGCCTTCAGCTTCGACAGCATCCGGTGGCGCTGCGGCTCGTCGGCCATGCCGGGCCTGCGAAGCTCGCGGCGAATGTCGCGCAGGGCGCGCTGCATCTCGCCCAGGCTGACGGCGTTCTCCCCCGCCTTGCCTGCTTCGCGCATCAGCGTGTTCTGACTTTGCAGGCTGATGGATGGCAGGATGTTCTGCCCTTCCCGGTTGACCGTTGCCTTGATCTGCTCCGCGAAGCCGGACAGGTCGATGCTGACCAGCTCGTTCTGCTGCAATTCGTCGAACTGCTCATGGAAGGGTGCGAAGACCTTCTCGCGGGCCTCGTCGATGCCGGTGCGCATGGAGGCAACCGCCGTTGCCGGGTCGCGACCAATCGACAGGATTTCCTGCTCTGCCTTCTCTGCCGCGATCCGTGCCCGGTTCCGCCTTTCGGTCGCCGGTCGCAGGGCCTTGCGTTCCTGCTGCCTGACCGTCGCCTGAATGTCCCGGCCCGTGCGTGCCACATCGGCCTCGTTGCCCGGCACGTTGTCCGCCATCACGTCAAGCGCCGTCTGCTGCTGCTCCCGAACGCCACGCACACCCGGTGCGGTCTTCTCCGACTGCATGGCCCCGCGCTCGCCTGCCAGAAGGGTGTCGTTGTTCATGGCCTGACCGGGCGTCACGGGGAAGGGCTTGCCGGTGAGAGCCTGCACCTCGTCCTGTACGCCCTTCACGCTGTCCTGACCGGCCCTGATGGCTTCCTCCGTACCCACGGCGCGCTTGACCGGTCCCGACCCCTTGAGACCTGCCCACGCGCGGCGGAACATGGCAACCGTCAGGCCACCGATACCCGCCTGGATCGCGGCCGATTTCGCCCGGCTGAGACCGGCGTCGAAGATCTGCTCATCGGTCATGTCGATCAGGCCACGCTGCCGGGCTTCCAGAAGGCGCGTACCAAGGGCAAGGCCCTCGCCCACGGCCTCACCGCCAACGGCACCAGTAACCGCACCGATAGCCGTACCGGGACCGGGAAGGGTCGAACCGGCGGTGCCACCCGCGATACCGCCAACGCCACCTCCGACAACGCCTGCGCCGATGGTGGCCGCTTCCGGTGCCATCGCCCCCAGGTCGCCCCAATCAGCACCCGGTGCATTGACCAGCCCCCACTGTTCCTCGCCTTCCGTGCGGAACTCGATTTCGCCGGTATCCGGCCCGATGCGGGTTTCGACTGGCGAGGCGGCATTACGTAATGCCACCCGACGCGCAATCTCGGCCTCTTGCTCGGGTGTCTCGTCTCCGGTGAGACCAAGGTTCAGGTTGAAGCGGCCTCGTAACCCGAATCCTTCCATCTTCACGCCTGACCGTTGCGCTGCCTGCTCCGTGGTCTCCGCGAAGCGGGCCTGCTGGTTCAGGGCGTCGATACCCCTTTGGGGAACGCTGGTGCGCGGTGCCAGGTCGGACGGGACCATGGGTGCAGACTTCCACGCGGGTTCAGCCTTGTTGGCCACCGGTGCGGGTTGCTGGCCTTCGTCTGCCAGCGGTGCGTCCTGCCAGCCCATCAGGGTTTCACCCGCACGGAACCATCAGGGGCGCGGAAGCGTGTCCCCGATGGCAGGGCCTCGTAATCCGCGTCCCCCTGGATCGTCGGCATTCCGCCCGAGGCGCGGCGGGCAAGGATGCCCTGCTTGATCTGTTCCTTGCGCTGGCGGAAGTCGGTCACGTCGCCGCTGAGGATGCTTTCCTGGATGGTCCGCACCTGCTGCTGCGTCTTCGCGCGGGATGCCAGAACGGCCCGTTCCCGTGCGATCTGTGATGCAGCGATGCCTGCCGCAATCGCATCGGCATTGGCTTCGGGGGAGGTTCCGAGACCACCAAACGCGCCGAGGGCGAGGCTGACTTCCTTCTGGTTCAGGTTGCCCTTGAACTGCTCGAAGCCGTTGATGACCACCTGCGTGGCCAGCCGGTCGAAGTTCTGCTGGTTGCCAAGGTCGCCAAGCTCGATCCCGAGGGCCTGCGCTTCGCCCTGGAGGTCTACGCCCAGGTCTTCGGCAATGCCCTGAAGGCTGGCGACGAGCGGCTGCAACGAACCGGTGTTGACGCCATCCTGCATCAGGTCGCCAAGCTGCTGGAACGTCTGCTCGGTCCCGACTGCCGACTGCCCGGAATCAACGATGGCCGTCCGCGCGGCGGCGAGGTCTTTCCCCGTCGCCTTCTCGAACTCGGTCTCACCCTTCCCCATCTGCACGGTGGCGTTGGGCTTCATGAGCACCTGACGCTGTTCATCCGGCGACAGGCGTGCAAACGCCAGATCCCGTGGCGACAACGTGCGCGGAGCACCCTCCGCGACCATCTCTCCACCCTCGAACCGTCGCTGGCCTGCACCAAGCGTGAAGCCCTCGACCGGCTTCTGCGCGTTGGGCAACACCCGCTCGCCGTTCATGTAGTAGTTGTACCCGTCCGCGCCCTTGATGATCTTGCGCTCCGGTGCGGGCTGCAACGCACGGGCAAGCAGAGACTGCCCCACCTGTGCCGTGTTCTGGTCGCTCAGCAACCGGGCCATCAGTTGCGGGTCGCGGATAGGCGCACGGCCTGCCGCATCCGTCGTCGGACCTTCGCCGGTCAGTGTCCCTCGGTTCAGGCCCGCCAGTGCTTCCGCGAGGGCGCTGCGGCTCTCATCGGCCTTCTTCCGCTTGCCCCATTCCGCGAGGGCGACACCGCCAAGCCGTGCCGCCTGACCGAGGCCGGTCTTGTAGGGGCTGCGGGATGTTCCCTGCGCAAGCAATGCCTGTGTCAGGTCTGTCTGACCGTACTGGTTAACCATCGTCATTCTCCTCGGCGCACATGGCGCTCACTGATGTTATCATTTTGGCTGGTATTCGTCGTTGATTTGTTCTCATCAACGCCTGCCCCGTCCCGGGCGTAGACGGACAGCCATTCGCGTGTCGTCAGGTCGGACTGGCCATCATCTCCCTTCGGGTCAGGGATAATCATGACGCCACCCTGGTAACCGGTGGCGGCGCGGTGCCTGTCGATGGCCTGTTCCTGGGTTTCTCCGGGTCGCAAGTGGACCACGTAGTCGGCGCTTGCCCCCTTGGTCGCCTTCTCCAGGCGGCTCAATCTCGTATCCAGCCTATTCGCCATTTCCTGCCTCCAGTGCCGCAATGCGGCGTTCAAGCTCTGCCGTCTCGACCGAGCGTCGATAGGCTTCAACGATGCCCGCGACGGCTCCGGCTTCGGATGGCGTGATCTGCCCGGATGCCATTGCTTCCAGCACTGCCGACATAGCCTTGGGCGTGTCTTCAGCCGCCTCGACAGACGGAAGGTCCATGGTGATCGGCGCATCCTTTACCGGCGGCGCGATCCGCTCCATGCAGAGACGCAATGCCGTCGTGTCTCCTTCCATCGCCAGTTCGACCGCTTTGCGGGTCAGAGCCTCGGACTCGCCGTCCAGCAACTCCAGTACCGCCCGCGTCGTCCGGTTGATCGCACCGCGCGGCTTGCCCGATGGATTGCCGGACTGACCGGATCTCCACTGACCGGCGTTCTCCTGTTTCGGTCCTGAATTTTCAGGCGTCATCTATCCATCGCCTCCATGGTTGGGTGATGTTGTCGGCGTTCGCATCCGCCTGCGGTAACGCCCTGTACCGCCATCGGCGGCACGGCCCCGGATGCGGTCGCGGAGGGGGGGTGGTGTCAGACAGATACCGGGTGGTGTCACACAGACACCAGGGGGGTGGTGAACCCTGTTCACTATGGGTGGTGAACTCAGTGCACCAGGGTGGTGACACACAGTCACTTGCGATGGTGACAGGCTGTCACCTGCGACGGTTCCGAACTGGTTCCGTACCGGGGGGGAACTGGTTCCGAAGTGGTGGGGAACAGGCCCCGAAAAATACCGCCCGCCAAGAATGGGGTGTTTCGAAGGTGTCATGACTGCCGTCCTCCGGGGATGACCCGCAACGGTCCCGCCGTATCGCCTCCAGCCGCACCGCCTATGGCTAGATTATATATGTCCCCCTCTGAGGGACCGTGATCGGCTCTTTCCTGGGTGCCTCGGTCCCCCATAGAGGGACCATTCCGGGTGGTGCGGTCCTCCTGAGAGAGACCGTGATCGATGCACCGGTCCCCCTGAGAGGGACCAGCGGTCCCCCTGACAGGGACCGTGTTCTGAATTTCCGGCAGTCCCTTGCCCGGTTTCCATCGCATGTAGTCCTTGGTCTCGGGTGTCTGGACGCCAAGCCCGACCGGTTGGTTGGTGATACGCCACGTCGTCGAGCGATTGCCGGTCTTCTGGTCAAAGCTGCCCTTGCCGGTGCAGACGATCCAGCCCTTGTTTTGAAGCTCCTTGAGCGCCGCCTCCGCCCGGTTCTTGCCGCAGTTCAGAAGATCCGCCGCACGCCTGACAGACATGCCGATGCTGCCGTTGTTGCTGCCGTTGTAGATCATGCGGAACTCGACCAGCAGGGCACGCCCGTGCACCGTCATTTCCCGGTAGGCAGGGCATTGAAGCTCGATCTCGTAGATGGATACGAAGCGCGGCCCGCTGGCCCTGTTCCGGGGTTTCCTAGACATGGGCGGGGAAAGGCCCCGGCGTTGCCACCGGAGCCTCCTTCTGGTGCCTGACGGCGCTCATGCCGCGTTCTCCACGCCAGGCAGCAGTCCCGCCGCCCGAGCCTCCGTCATCGCCCGTTGCAGGGCTTCCACGATGGCTGGAAGGTGGTCCACCTTGGTGGTGATACCCTTCCGGGTGGCGATCCACTCACCCTGAGCGTCCGCGTAGATGCGGAGGTCGATCAGGTCATGTCCCCGGAATTGGGTCAGGGCCACACGCAGTTCCTCCCGCGCGTTCTTCGGTATGGCCGCGATCTGTTTCTCCATCAGGCGGCCTCCCGATCAGCGGGGCGCACATCGGCCCTGATGACATAACGACCGAATGTCCCCGCGTAGCGTCCGCCGTGGCGTTCGGTGATCGTCTCGATGGGGATGGCGTAATCCATCCGCAGTTTGAAGACGGAGGCCGCGACACGGACGCCGGGAAGGTCGAGGGGTGTCACTCCAAGCGAGCCTCGTTCGACCAGCATTTCGAGGATCTGGACGACCCTCGGTTCCGTGACCTCGATCACGCGGTCTCCTTCGGAACCGCTGACGATGAAGGTGACGGCCTCGTTGCGGGCGGTCTCCTTCCGGGGGATCAGTGCTGCGACAGTCATGTCTTTGTCTCCCACCTGGGCAGCGCCCAGTTGAGGTATTCGACGGCCTGAGCACGGGGGATGCGGTGACGGCGGACGAGGAAACCCGTGCGCCAGTCATCACGGCTTGAAGGGTCAGGAAGGTTGCCGTTTCCGGCGGTTCTGGTATCGTAAGTCATAGGCAATATTTGAGGGCTGCTCCGGGGACGTTCGCCAACAATCCGGGGTGGCCCTCATCCTTTTCGGGTTGAGGGCTGTCAGGCAGCCTGATGGATACTAGTGGACATGCGACGGCGACTTGCCGCCCATTCCCGGAGTTCCCGACGCGAGTACACGACACGCGAGCCGAACTTGTAGAAGGGCGGGCCTTCACCCGTACATCGCGCCTTGTTCAGCCACGAGGCGGAAATAGCTCCGTCAAGCTCGGCGGATGCTTCCGACGTGGTGACGAAGCCATCCGCTTCGGGGCCGGATTCAATATCGACCGGCGTCTGGCTCATGGTCATGGAAGTCATTGGACACTCCTTTCGTTCTATCTCCGTTCCGGAGATGTCACGAACATGGACGCCTTTGACTTTCGAATCTGTTAACGACTCATAAGGACATTCAGTGTACCTTGCCTCGGTTGTGGATCGCGTAGCCCGCTGCTCCCATCAGGCCAAGCGTCGTCAACCAGAACCTCCGCGATTGATCGGCACAACGTTGCCTTCAATCGGTCGCATCAGCCCCTCGACCTTGCTCGCCCATGCCTCCAGCGCCGCCTTGCGCTCTGCCCGGTAGTCATGCCGCTGATAGACGCCCACAAGGCCACCAGAAGCGCCGGAGACGTGATTGAGGATGCGTTCCACCACCTGCGGCCCAAAGCCCATTCCAGCCATGCCGCTGGCGGCTGTCCGGCGTAGATCGTGAATGCGCCAGGCGGCGGGCGGGTCAACGCCCTCGACTTCCGCCAGCGTGATGACCTCGGCATCCAGAATCTTCTTTGCCTTGCCCCATTGGCCCGGCGGGTGCGTTCCGGTCACGCCGAATACAATGGTTCCGACCGGCGGCTTGCCAGGCACGGGCCGAAGCTGATCCGTCGCCGCCTCGATCTGCTTGATGGCCTGTGACGACAGGTCAACCGCGTGAGCCTTGCCGTTCTTCGCCTTGCTGGCCGGAATGACCCACTCGGCCTGTTCGGTGTTGACCTCGGCCCGTTCCATCCCACTGACCTCCGAACGGCGCTGCCCCGTCAGGATCAGCACCCGGAGGGCATGGCCATAGGGGAACGCCAGTTTCTCCGAAGCCTGCCAGATCAGCCGCAGTTCATCATCGTTCAGCACCCGGTCACGCGCCTTCGGTGGCGGCGGGGCGCTGAGACCGTTGCAGGGGTTGTCCCGGATCATGTCCCTTTCGATGGCGAACCCGAACAGCCGCCGGGCAACCGCAAACGTCAGCCGGGCCATGACGGGCGCGCGGTCTTCGATCTCGTCGATCACCTCCAGGATAGCGGCGCGGTCGATGCTGGCGATATGCCGACCGGTCCATTTCGGAACCAGCGTGCCCCGGATGATGCGCCGGTAATCCTTCGCCGTGGACTCCTTCAGGTTCCGGTCCACGTGCCTTTCGATGAATGTCTCCGCCACCTTCTCGAAACTGCGGTCATGGTCTGGTGTCCGCTTCGCGACCTTCACAGCTTGCGGATCTTGACCGTTGGCAACCTGCCCCAGCAGCCGGGTCGCTTCCTCGCGGGCGCGCTCCACTGTCCAGGGCGCACCATGCTTGCCGATGCTGTAGTCCTTCTGGGGGGCTGAACGGCCACCGCCGACACGATACCGCAGGAAGTAAGTGCGCCCCGCACCCGTCGCCCGGACGCCGAACCCGGACACCTTGTCATCCCAAACGACAGTCCGCTTGCCCTTCTCGACGGGCAGGGCTTCCACGGTTCGTTTCGTCAGGCGCGTCTTGTTCATCGTGGCCTCCTCCGTGGTGGACGGAAATTCTCTGTCCACCACCAGAATGGAAACTACAGGAAAGAGCGGGAAAGCGCCAGAGCGTCAAACGCCCGATCTGCAAGGGTTATCGGCATATTGAGCCAAGGGCGGGAAATGACAGGAAATCGATATTCGGTAACTCTTAATCAGCGGGTCCAAGGTTCGAGTCCTTGTGCGCCCACCAATCTTTTCAAGGGGTTAGAGCGGAAGAGCCAAGCGCTTAGGCTCTTTCTAGGCTCGCAAATGACGTGCGTACGAGCGCGCAACTATGGCAATCGATGTTCAGATTTTCGTGATCAGTCCCGAACGAACGTCGCCTGGCGAGTTCGCCAGCCGCCGCCAAATCCGTTAAGGTTCCGGGACCCGTGGGTATTGTCGTAACCAGGGGCATCGCGATGCTTCTCCACATGGAGCATCGTGATGAGGATACTGTCGAAGCGTCAGCTGAAGGAGCTAGTCCTGTACTCACCGCAACACGTCGCACGGCTGGAAAAAGCCGGGAAGTTCCCCAAGCGGGTCCAGATCGGCCCGAACAGAGTGGGATGGGTTGAGGATGAGGTGCTGGACTGGCTTCAGGAACGACTGAACCGCCGGGACGAACCTGTCCGACACTCCTGAATGCAGGAGCAGGGCGGTCGGGCGTGCACAGCCCGGCCGCCTTTTCTTGTTCGCATAAGCTATCGCCATCCGTGAACTTGCGATCTCTGTCGTCAGGTGTTGGGCGCTGCCGATAGTAATACCATTGACTGCGCCAACAATCCGTTGCTCGAGCATGTCACGTGCAGTTCTGCCCCATGATCTGCAGGCACCATCTGCATGAGAGTATTCAGAGCATCGTTCCGCAGTTGCAACTTTGGTGCTAGAGCATACGGAAGCACTTCTATATCAAGCCATTCGACTCCTTGAGTTAGCCCTGTTCCCAACGCTTTTGCGCATGCCTCCTTACCGCAGAAGCTTTGCGCAAATGACAGGGCCGGATCTGCCGCAGCAATGCAAAGCTCGCGTTCACATGCAGAAAACAGGCGATCAATCCAGGCATTACCCAGACGGTCAAGCGAATGCCGGATCCGTTCGACATAACAGAGATCGGTGCCGATACCCAATATCACGGACATCTACCCAAGAATCTGCCTTGATTTGGCCAGGTTAGAGAGTGTAACTGCCCACGCAATTGCTTTTCTACTTCCTATGCGGCCCAAAAATTGGGGCAAAAATGTTCGATTGTGCCCTCAGTTATAGATATGGTGGATACAAGTGGCGCAACGGAACCCGGTGCCTTCAGGTACTTTGAGAGTCGTCGGCACATGCCCTCCCAAGGGACTAATGATCTCATGCATCGAGATCAATTCCATCCTGGTCGCGGGGGACTGAAATTGCAAGTGAAGCAGTCAGAATGGCGCAATAGGCGATCTGACTAGTGGAATAGAGATTCGCAAGTGTGGATGCTATATGGCTTCGTCTTTGACACTCATAAATCAAGTAGTTGATCTTTTAGAGCAACGGTGCGAAGGGCTCCAGAGTGGTCAAACTCTATCTATTGCAATGCCCCAACGCGGCGGAAACATCAGCGGGCTGAGCGGCGCGGGATTCTGCCGATAGGTTTGCTTTACACGGGTGCGTCCGGACAAGCCAGGTATTTCGGGATGTGCAATCCGCGCATACTTAGAGACCTCACAGAACAAGTTCTGGCAGTCAATTGGTTGCAGAGGGCGGCCAAATAGCGATTGAAACTTGAGCCCTAACGCCGCAAACTCGCGATCCTGGCGTTCGCATACCCAGTAAATTATTTCCTCTGGGTCACGAATGACCGGATCTGAGAAGCATTTGGCAATGCCATCCAGCGCCCCGGGACCGGCGATGACGAAAGTGCCTTCGTCATGACATAAGAAATTCGAATAATTTAGGTCGATAGTGTATTGATACGCTAGAAAGGGTCCTATTCCGCGATATTGGGCGAGCATCTCGTAGACGGAGCGGAGAGTCGGTGCCTGATGGATGCGGTCGGGTAGTTTGTCCTCCATCATTTGGACCAGCAGCGCGAGATGATTGGCATGTTTTCGGGGATAGCCGAACGAAGGCGCTGGCATGATATAGGCAGCTGAATAGAGCCGCTTCTGTTGCGCCATCATCTCGTCGAGCACCCGACATACCTCGTCCAAGTCAGTCGCGGACCAAGTCAGAGGCCCGAGTTGGCTCTCCAATGCCTGCCAGGTCTCTATGCGGTTGAACAGCTTGAAGAGCACGGTGCGAAAAAATAATTCTTCCGGGGTATCCGGGCGTTCCGGATGATATTGAATTTCACGTATCAAATATTGGCTTACTCGATCACTGACGCGATATGCGTTGGTAAAGCGATGGCTTGCTAGGATTGGATCGTCAGTCCATGGACCGACTGGATCGGCTAGCCGACGGAAGAAAATATCTTGCCGTTCCGCTGCGAAGCGCCAGTAGGTTTCGAAAACAGGAGACGAACTCATTGTCGGCCGGAAAATAGAACGAAAACGAATGCAACGGCCTGCAGTTTTTTTGCTCGATGCCGCATTGAAGATTTAACCGTATCAAGGAAATACGGAGTTAGTGGTCAAGGCAACATCGAGTTCTCTACTAATCATTCGATGGCTTTGGTAAGGTTGGTGGTGGTTGCTTGGAGTTTGTCTCGGCCTGTATCGGAGAGGCCACCGGATGGGACGATGAGCATTCACGTACCCCTAGAGTTACCAGCGCTCCTATCGCAAGGACGGACGCCCACCTTATCACCGCCTGTTCGCGTTCTATCTTGCCAACTCGAGCCGAGATCTCCTTCTCGTTCTCGTTGATTTTGGACAAGAGTCCGGCGAACGATTGCAGGCCACCGGCGAGAGGGCCGGTGAGGTGTGATGGAATACTGTTGAATCCTGCTTTCTTCTCCACCTCTGTCGGCTGGTCGAGATCTGCATACCATATTAGGAAGCAGGGTTCGCCACGAGAGAGATGGACGGGGCCTGGTCCCGCATTGAATACGGAGAAAATGAGGCGTCCTTCATAGTTCGGGTCTACATGGAATCCCGAGACATTTACCAACCCACGGAATTTGTAGCCCGCTCGAATAGAAATAAAGGCGATCGCAGTCATTGGCACGCGAACCTGCTCTTCTGTCAGGATGAACCCGAACTGGCCAGCTGGAATCGTAAAGCCTTCTCCGTCGCTTAGCAGCGTCTTTGGCTTATTGTGTGGATCGCCCTGTTCGCCGGTGGGAGAGACATAAATTTCTGGACCGACTCGGAGGCGGTAGGAGGCATTGTCAATACGTTTCGGATCGTAATCACTGATCAATGCCTCCAACTCTGAACCGAGTCGGCCGCCGCCCCAAAACATTAGGCTTCACCTCCTGCATCTTCACGAAATTTGAGGTCAAATATGGAACGGGCTTCAACCTCTCGAATGCGGGTCTCATAGGCTGCGACCAGATCGAATTTGCGCGCACCGGCCTCTGCTAGTACGGCTTTGCATATCAGCGCATTGCAGCTTTTCATAGTATCGGCAAAGGGGATCGGCTCAAGATGGTCCCAGGATTCGCAGACCTTTGCTAGTCGACCGTTGTGGCGGGCGAACTGGCGGACCAGCCATAGCGGATCACTCGGATCGCGAGGAAGACTGTCGGCAAGACTGCGTCCGAACGCCAGAAGCGTCGGTGCCCCGTCTGCTTCTCCCCCAAGCTCACCTCCCAAATCTTGATTCAATGTATTGGCGCTCGCCAGCGTGATGATGAATGCATCCGTAAGGATCTTCATGAACCGAATCTCATCGTGTGTCTCAACAGCGTCGAAGAGGTAACCGGTGTACTTAGTATTGTGTAAAGCCATGTGCCTAACCCGCGAAGCCGGCGGCAGGAGGACAATGTCTTTGTGATAGTCCTCGTCATGCTTGAGTTGTGCCCATTGCAATGTGAGCAGCTGTTCCTGGATCGTCATTTCGATTAGCCTGCTCAGGCGGCGACCGATGCCGCATCATAAATGCTCCGGCATCGGCTAAGGAGCGCCCTGATGTCTCGCCTGCCCCAATGCCCACCAGAACCTTGGCCCGAACCGGTGTCGAGTCTTGCAAAAGTAGAGTTGATGGTGAGGCCTCCCATTTCAAGACCGGTTTCATGTGCGAGGAAATACTGCAGGCGACCGAGGCCAACGAGATTACCCAATAATCGACGAACATAGTAGTGAGAGCGATAGGTGGCGTTGATGCGTACTTGGCCAGAATGTACCTTGACGCTCAGATGACTGAGGCACGGTCCACCATAAGGTCGCTTTCGATCGGTTGCTGGATCATAAATCGCTACCTCGTCTTCGAAAGGACGTCCCAGACCAAGCTCAAACGAAGCTCGATACTGCCCGTGCTTGTTGATCTTGTTAACCAAATCCTGCAGTGGATTGAAGGTCTGTCCTTGGAAGTCCTTCTGACGGAGAAAACGAAAGGCATAATTGCCCCAATTGCCGTCACTCCGTGCTTTCTGGATTGTGCGGATCTTTGGCGGATAATCGTCAAAGACCCTGCTGGCACCACCGCGTAAGTAATCGTCTAGCGGAAAGATCGTCTCGGCAATAGTGTGGAGGCTAAAGGCGCCGCGCGATTGCAGGAAGTTGTCAACTTCTCGGTACACTGTTGCGTCGGCCTTCGAGAGGACCGTTGGCTCGGCGACATGCAGAAAGACGTCGAAGTCCTCGGTGTTAGCGCACCCGGCGAGGTACTCCGCTGCTGCCAACCAAACTGCTGGGGCCGTGTCACCTTTGATCATTTCCATCGCAAACTCCTAGGTCAGCAAAGCGGTCTCATACAGCTGCCGCTCGACATACGAACGTGGCAGCCAGCCATATCCGCCAACGCCCCAATTGGCACCCCAGCTGTTCCGGACTAGTATCGCAGTGCCGCCTTGGCCATCAAGCCCATGACCGACTGCAAGTACGGCATGCCCGCCGCGTTCCAGGTCCGGTGTCTGATCTTCAATCGTCCCGTCGACCGTGGGTTGGTAAAAGGCGTCTGTGATGATAAGGCCGAGGATAATCGGTGTGCCGTTGTCGAGATTGGCAATGATGTCGTCGTAGTCCACTGCGCCTGTCACCATTGTGCTTTTGTGCGGCGGCGTGGTGATAGTCGGCGGTGTCCATGGGGTAACCTGTACTGGGCTATATGGCCATGCGCTTTCCAAGGGCTGACCTTCTTGGGCCAATGCGGCGGCCGTCGCTGCCATAGTCGCGCCTGCGCTCGGGTCCCTGCCCGAGGTGCGCTGGACCGCGTGATAATATAGATACTCAACTGACAGATGCTCAGTTGGTTCTATTTGGTGCTCATGCGCTGTCGAACTAGCGAATGCCAAGCAGGATTGGCGTCGACCCTGATGACGAACCGGAAACAGCTCTGTCCGCAGGTCGACGCACGCAGCGATCAAGGACTTAATCCAATACGAGCACGGCTGGCGCGTGAAATTCCGCCGGATTCGGGACCCAGTAGCGCCATGTTGACCGAGAACGTCGAATCGTCAGGACCGTCTTCGAACCAAGGCTGAGCCTCGCGCAATCTCATTGTGGCAACACCGCCTTTAGGTGGCCGCGCAATCAGCGTACGGACAGATGAGGCACCGTAATGAATTGGATCCCGTGCAAAGGTGGATTGATCAGACAAAACGAGATAACCGACCTCTCGTAGCGCTTCAACCTGCCATTGATGACCGCTGCTGGCCGCTTCTTCGAGTACAATGCGCAGCAAATCGTCAGGATTACCGACCAGATTCGCCCCATCGTCTTTATCGGTCAACTGCCAGACGTCTGCCCAAGAGTTGCCTGGTTTGAAACCGCCCCCGAGATCGGATTTCAAACGTGCTACTGATACTTTACGCAAATCATCGACTTCCCGCCGGGGCAGAATCTGGTGATTTAACAAGCCCCAGCAAGTCGCCTCATAACTTGCACCCATACGTAGCGAGAGCTGATAAATAATCTCTGGCTTTCGCAGGTGGCCCGAGACGCTCCAGCTTTGGGAGCGAATGTGATGCTTGTAGAGCCAGCGAGGAAGCAAGAACTCGGCGGCGAATGCATCGGCTGCCACTTCTTGAAGGTCCCGGTCACCTTGTGATTCAAATGGACCGCGCTCCAGGATTTCACGGTCGACGCTACCACTATGTTCAAGGACGACATGACCCAACTCATGCGCTGCGGTGAAGCGCTGAATGTGTAATCCTCTTCTTGTTGTTACCATTATCCCGCGGAGAGGGGCCGGGAGGCAAAGTCCAAGCGCTGAAGTTAGCGGTTTGAAGACGAGTGGTATGTCGAGTTCTGCTATGGCTTCAAACACATCGATTAGACCGGTACCGCTTTCGACCCGCTTTTTAAGTTTAAGCTGACGATGCACTCTCTTAGCGGCGGCGACAGCTTCCAGTCGGACCGATGCGGCAGGTGATCTAGCCACGGTTCTCACCCCGTGGACTTCGCAGCTGGAGGAACTCGGCGAATCGCAACAGCTCGTTGCGATCCTCGGCTGACAGGTCGGTCGCCGCTCTGGCCAAAGCCTGCACACTTTGCGGCAATGGTGAGGCCTCCGAGTTTCCGGTCAAAGCCTCGATTGACTGACCGTAGATGTGGGCAAACCGAGCTAGCTCCACCGCATCAACTTTTCGGCGACCGTTCTCAGCCAGCGATAAGGCTGACCTCGATAGGCCAGCTGCAACTGCCGCTTCCTCCTGAGTCAATTCCAGATACTCTCGGGCTTTTCGTAGCCGGTCGCCAATTTGTCGCCACTGTTCCGACTCGGCGCTCATAGGGACACCTTCATGCCGTCTCGAGCTCCTTTTTCGGCTTGCGTTTCTTAACTTTCATCTCGCCTGTAAACACTTTCCCTAACTTTGGAACGATGTCAGCGATCATGTCTTCGCAACTGTCGTATCCGCCAGGCCTAATGATCTCGGGGGGGAGTTCGATTTCGAGTACCTGTTCGGTGATAACCGTGGCATCTACTACTCTCTTAGAGTCGATTGCCGGACGCATTCCGAGGATCGAACCCCCTGAACCGGAAGGGGCGCCTCCGGCAAGCTCCCCGTCAATTGCTTCTGTCTCTTCCTCGAACCAAGCTTCCAGCTTCTCAATGAGCTCAGCCTTCTTCGAGGCGAAGACCTTTTTCAAATCTTCATTCGGCGTGTCCACGAAAACGCTCCATGTCCGATATTCGAACATGATATAGAAGTTCAGTGCGAAAAATCAACAGGCGGCCCATTCTCACGCGTTCTGGAATTCTTGTAGCGAACGAGAATTCGCGTTTGAGTTGGAAATCACCATCATCTGCACCTCTCAGTTTCGGGGGGCGGCTGCAACGAGTGAAGAAGCATCATTCATTGCTACTGGTAGGCGGTCTGGAAGGCAGGCATTCAGGCCGGTAGCTGTTTGACCTTCCACTCTTGGGCGCCAGCTCACCCTCCAGTTCCAAAGGGATCTGCCAATCAACTTTGTAGCTAGCAGCCATCGACGACAAGGTGACGGCCCTCAGCGCCAGTAGGGTGGTAAGCCGCGAGTGCACTTTGATTACGTCAGCATTTCGTCGAAGAGAAAGTGTGAGATGTCGATGTTTGGAAATGGTGCCCCAATAGCGGCTGCAAATTCCTCATTTGTTGAATGCATCAGAAACGGAATCGCTGCTGCTGGAACGATTGGAAACTTGGGTTTGGGGTTGGGAATGCCGAAGGCCGGGGTACCGATTTTCCCGCCTTTGGCGACGATAGCAGCGAAGCCACAAAAGTAGGTTCCATTTACGTGGGCTTCGCCATGATGAGTGAAAAGCGTATGAGAGAGGAGGCCGGTTCGCCAACGCAGATGTGGTAGCATCAAGTCCGATGTTTCAATTTCCTGAAACTGTACGGCAATGAATGCTGGGCGTCTGGCCGTTAGCTGGCTCGCGGCCTTCCGCAACGATTCAAGCAATGGTTTTGATGTGTCATCCTCTCGGTCACTGCGCATCAAAATCACGCAACCGCCGGTCTCTGTCAATCGGCCAGCAATATGCGTATTGGGGCCAAACATTTCTTTGCATGTCTCATGAAATGCCTGTTCATTGATGGTGGGGTCGTTCATCATGATATCCGAGTAGGCAAATCTCTCAATATGGAAGCTCGGACGGTTGAAAATCCGTCGCGCAGGCTCGTGAAGCATACCGATAGTGGCTTGGCGAAGCCCTGCCTGTCTCGCCTGGTTTGGCGATAGCCGGTCACGGAGCGTGATCACAAGAATCTCCTTTCGGTTGGACGCAGCATGAGCGTCTAATGCAGGTGACAACGCTTCCATGAAACGGAAGAAGTCCTTTCGGTGGACCCTCCGACCGGCATCGGCCGAGAGGCTCTTGCATTCAACCTCAACGACAACGTCTCCTCGGCTGAACTCCAGATCAAATGCTCCTGTGTCCTCGAGGTCTGGGAAACAAACGTCGTAGCCTTCCGCAATCAGGCGCAGCGCTAGACGTATCTCGAGGTACAGGGCAGCAAAGCCGGATTGTTGCTTAAGTCCATCGCGCAATCGTCCTTCCAACTGCCGCTGTCCAACGCCTGAGAGTCGAGAATGAATCTCAACTACGGCTGCAGCAAAGTGCAGCGCGGAATGCTGTAGTAAATTGATCGGTTCGGGCGGAAGTTTCCCTTCACTGGAAAGGATATCGCTTTGGTGGCTAATGGCCATCTCAAGCCAGTGGTAGTCAGCGACAATCTTCCATAGATATGGTGATCGACTTTGTTCTTTATCTAACTGATCAATTCGTTTGTACCAACGTTCTTCGCCGATGATTTTTAGGAAACGAGGAATGTAGAGGGCCAGACTGGAATAATCAGAAGCAAATTGAAAACGCATGCAATTCTCGCAAATCAGTTGCCCTATCACTTTGATCCAAACGCGGAGAAGGATGACCGGTGAGCGTATCGCTCATGGTCAATGATGGAAGGAGCTCAAGTTTTCCGCGACATTCTTAGAATGGACCGGATGAAGGATCGTGGCTCGCGGCTGTTCAGGTGGCAAGGGTCGCTGACGCAATTGGTGGATATAGTTTCGAGATCATGCGCTCTGGCCCCGGATTGCCGCTCCATTCAACAGCCGGATTGCATCCGACCGTTCTTTCAACATTCCAGTGGTCTCCCTCGGGGGAAACCTGAAACGTTCACAATTCCGTTTCCTCTTTCGCGCCGTGTCCTTCAACTCTCGAGAGATTGTTGGGCTGGCTTTTAGGACTGCCTGTATCCCCTAGACACAATCTTTCTGATCCCTGGCCATAGTTGCAGATAATGATACATGGGACTTCGTTCGCGAGAGATTGGTGGCTGTGACTTCATGATCCCTGCTCGATCTGAAAAGCCGGATCATGAAGTCGAAGGAGATTTGGGAAGTGGATCACATCAAAATGCCGACGCTCATGGTTCGAAAACTTCTGCCTATCTCGAGTTGAATTGAAGATCGAGTTCATGGTTCTCGTTACCAGACCCCGATCCTGCAACGACAACCCGGAGGAGAAGATTATCTGTGTTCAAATCTTGTTGATTGTGTGGCCATCTCGGGCTCGATGTACCCCAAGATAGGCGGCCAAGAGCAGAGCGATTGAACTCGCCGTCCCGCAAATCGCAATGATCGAAACCGGTGCGACTGCCGCAACCGCTGAGCCTACGAGGGCGATCCGGAAGGGCCAGATCATCGCACCGCCACCCGGAAATCTATGCCACTCTAGCGACACCGCCACCGCAGCCACGGCAGAGGCGCCGCCTAGAATGACAAGGGCAATCGACAACGGGTCTGCGAGACCCAGGATCGCCGGGTTCCAGAGGAAAATGAAAGGTATCAGGAACCCGACGACGGCCAGCCGTACGGCATCAACAGCAATAAGGATCGGATCTTCCTCGGCGATGGCGGCAGCGGCGAGAGCCGCGACGGCAATCGGCGGCGTCAGGGCCGACAGGATGGCGAAGTAGAGCAGGAACATGTGGCTCTGCAGTTCGGGGAAGCCGATCTTCGCCAGAGCCGGGCCGACCAGAACGGCGGCCAGGATGTAGGCTGACGGCGTCGGCATGCCCAGTCCCAGGATAATGGTGACGATGGCAGCCACGACGAGAACCAGGACATCGACGCCGGCAGAGACCTCGATGATGACATTCGCCGCCTTCATTCCCAGACCTGTCATCGACAGGCCGCCGATGACCAGTCCGGCCGCTGCGCAGGCGCCAGCGACCGGCAGGATACGAAGGGTGGTTTCGGCCAGCGCCTCGACGATCTGGCGCGGCGACATCCGTGTCCGGCGCGTCAGGAAGCTGGCTCCAATCACGGCGAGCGCTCCCGCGCCGGCGGTGAAAACGGGTGAATATCCGGCGACGAGGACGCCGATGATGACGCCGATCGGAATGAGGTACGGCCAGCCCTGGATCATGGTTGTCCCGATCGGCTGAACATCGTCTTCGTAGGGACGGTAGTTCCGGCGGACCGACCGGAAATGGACCTGAAGAAACACGCCCAGATAGTAGAGCAGCGCCGGAATGATCGCGGCAAAGACGATCTCTCGGTAGGGCGTGCCCGTATACTCGGCCAGGATGAAGGCGGCCGAGCCCATGATCGGCGGCATGGCGCTGCCGCCAGTGGAGGCCGCCACTTCAACGGCGCCTGCGAAACGCTTAGTGTAACCGAGCCGGCGCATGATCGGGATGGTGATCGATCCGGTGGCAACCACGTCGGAGGTCGGGCTGCCGGACATCGTGCCATATAGGCCGGATGAGATGATCGCGACCTTTGCCGGGCCGCCGGCGCTCCGGCCGGTCAGCGACGCGGCGAGGCTGAAGAAGAAGTCGCCACCACCGGCCTTGGCGAGAAAGGTTCCGAACATGACGAACAGGAACACGTAGCTGGCGACGACCTGCACCGGCACACCGAAGAGGCCGTCGGTGGTGAAGATCAGGATATCGAGGAGATACGAGAAATCGGAAATGCCGTGGCCGAAGGGCGGCGGCAGCAAATAGCCAAACTGATTGTAGAGAAGAAACATCCCGACGACGGCGGTCAGGCCGAGTCCGGTGGTGCGCCGCGTCGCTTCCAGCGTCAGCAGCAGCAACGCCGTCCCGAAAAGGAACTGCGCGGGCGTGAACGGATCAAGCAGCGTGATCCGGTCGGCGATTTCCTTGGCATTGATAAAGAAGAAGACGCCCGACGTCAGACTGAGGCCGGAGAGCGCCCAATCGACGATGGTCGGCCTGTCGGAGGCCTTCGAGGAATGGCCGATGACCAGGAAAAGAAGTGTGTAGATGCTCGAGATGAACAGGATGCCCAGAACGAGCGGGTCAGAAATGACGAAGATGTTCGCATAGATCACCCAGCAGGCGAACATCGCTGCAAACAGGGTCAGGACAGCAAGCGGCGCACCCCGAAAGGTGCGCCGCCGGCCGGTCGCAAGAAGCGACACTCTCATTTAATGAGGCCTGCTTCCTTGAATGCGCGCGCCGCGCCAGGGTGGAACGGCAGCACGGTCTGGCTCACCATCAGCTTCGCATTCAGCTGAGCCATCGCCTTGTGCACACCACGGATCTCGTCGATGTGCTCGACGAACGACTTTCCGAGCGAGTACGCGATGTCCTCAGACATGCTTTCGGTGGTCACCACCATGGCGCCGAGCGCCATCGTCTGCACGTCGCCGCCCTGCTTCGAATAGCTGTTGGCCGGAATCGTGTAGGCAGAGGTGCCGAACTCGGCATTCGTTGCGTCGATCACATCCTGTGGGATCTGCAGCAGGACGACGTCGACATTCTCGTCGATGGCGCGGAACGACGAGTGACCGATGAAGATGCCGTTGGTCGCCATGTCGATGCGGCCGTCCTGCATCAGGTCGCCCTGCTCGTTGGCGCCGGCGCGCACGAAGCTGCCGCCATTGGCGCTGAGCTTCGCCTCGTCGAGGCCCGCCTTCGCCAGCATGAACAGCGCGACATTGCCGGTGATGTTGCCGGAGCGGTTGATTCCGATTGTCAGCGGCGCGCCGGACGTGGCGATGTCATCGAGGCTGTCGATCTTGTATTCCTCGGCGATGTCCTTCTTCAGGAAGAAGTGCATGGGCGCCCAGTTGTACATGTAACCGATGGCCATCATGTTCTTGATCGGCGCCTTGAAGGGTTCCTGCCCTGTGAGAGCAAGCTTGACCTCGGCGTCATGGACCATACCAAGATCGGTACGGTTTGCCCCCAGAAGACCGATATTGGCAAAACCGCCGCCTGTGGCCTGGTAGGTGATCACCGAGTCCGGATCGGACGCCTTTGCGGCCCTGTCCATACCGGCTCCCAGGAGCGACCAGAGGCCGCCGGGGTTGCCGCCCGACAAGGTCAGATTTACCGGTTCGGCCTGCGCCGCCCCAGCTGAAAGGCCAATGCATGCAGCAATGGCTAGTGCCCTAAGTCCCATGAGCGATTCCTCCTCAAGATTGCCGTTTTGGTTGTTGGCTTGGAACGATCGTGACCGTCTTCTGTTCGGTATAGGCAAGGAGCTCGGCCAGACACTCTTCGCGTCCGATGCCCGAATTCTTCATCCCGCCGAACGGTGCGCCGAGGTAGTGGTCACTTGAATCGTTGACCCAGACATATCCGCTCTGGATCTGATCCGTCAGGCGCATTGCCGTGTCGAGGTCCCGGGTCCAGATCGAGGCTGTCAATCCCACGTCCAGCCCGTTGACGATGTCGAGCATCTCTGCCTCATCAGTCCAGGCCAGGACCGAAAGAACCGGCCCGAACACCTCCTCACGCGCAATTCTCATTTCGGGAGTGACGTCCGCCAGCAAGGTCGGCCGAACGTAAAATCCCTGCGAAGGCACCCCCTCGGGCTCTCCTCCTGCCGCCAGGACAGCACCTTCCGATCGAGCCAGATCGATGTAGTCGACCACCTTGCTGTACTGCCGCGATGTGGACAGGCATCCCATCTCGGTCCCGTCTTCCGAAGGATCGCCCAGACGCACCTTCTCGAATGCCTCTGCAATCCCTTTCACGACCTGGTCGCAATGGCTGGCGTGAACCAGAACGCGGCTTGTCGATCCGCACGACTGGCCTGCCGTCCATCCGAGATTCATACCCTTGACCGCGCCCTGGATCGCGGCTTCGACATCGGCATCGGGACAGATGACGAGCGCGTTCTTGCCACCGAGTTCAAGCTGCGTTCGCTTGAGCGCATCCGCAGCCTCTCTCAGGACCGCCTTGCCGGTCGGAACACTGCCGATCAGGCCGACTGCGGCAATGCCCGGGTGCTGGCAGATGGCAGCGCCCAGATCGCTGCCGCCCGTCAGCACCGAAAGCAGGCCTTCGGGAAACAGATCGCCGATGATTTCCGCCATCCTCAGGGCAGATAGTGGCGTCTCCTCGGAGGGCTTCAGGATGACCGCGTTGCCGGCGGCAAGAGGCGCCGCCATCTTGGCCGCCGCAAACAGCAGGGGATGATTGAAGGCAATCATCCTGGCGACAACGCCCAGCGGCTCCCGTGCAACATAGGTCAGCTTGCCGCCGGCCTGTGGAATCGTTTCACCCTTGGCTTCGGTGGCGATGCCAGCGAAATACTCGACCAGCGTTGCGCCGAGAGACACATCGAAGCGCATTCCATTGATCGGATTGCCGCAATCAAGCGCGTCGATCAACGCCAGTTCCTCGATGTGTTCGCGCAATCGCGCCGCCGCTTGCCTGAGGGCGCTGGCCCGAACGGCGGGACCTGCAAGCCGCCACCCCCTCTGAACGGCAGCCGCGCGTTGAACCGCAAGATCCAGATCATCCGAAGCGGCGTCATGAATGCGGGTAAGAACAGTACCGTTGCGAGGCGAGACAATTGTGCGTTCCCGGCCTTTGCCGACGCGGAATTCGCCGCCAACATACTGCCGGTCGGGCAGTCTCTCCGTAAGCCGAGCAGATGCAATGCGGGCTTCGTCTGGCATTTTCTCCTCCCGTTTCACCTCTCTGTTGCCAGCCACCCCGGGTTTTTGTCTTTTCGTTAGTTGGGTATGGCCGCACGTCCGCCGGTCGTTGGACGCCAGAGGACTTCCAGTGGTCAGTCCGCTGCGTCCGCCTCGCCTTCGAAACCAAGCGATCGCCAATCGATCTCTTTTGGAAAGACTCCTTCCTTGGAAGAAATGCTGACCTGCGGAACGCGAGGCTCCACGGCGCCCAGGGCCGGCTCGCCATTGGCGACCTTTTTGGCCGCATCGCTCATCAGTTTCCGAAATTCGACGATTGCCAGATCCGACGAACCGAGCAGATCTGTTGATCGGTCGACGCGGGCGCCCATCGAAACCCACATTGCGAGATCCTGATTGGGGATGCCCTGAATACCGGTATAATTGCCGAGTTTCATGGCTTGCCGATCCTGCATGAAGTTGTTCTCGATCGATCTCTTCGGGACCCAGCGTTCATCGAGGTCGATGCCCTTCTGAGCATGCGCAAACTTTCGCCATTGCTCAGTGGCCGGGCAGGCGCTCCCTCCCCATGCAAGGAAGTAGAAATGGCTCGTCACGTCGTCGATCGGGACGATGACAGTGGCGACGTTGTAGGAGCTGTTGGGTGGAATCAGCGAAACGAACGGCGCGATGTATTCGGTGATACGAAGATAGTTGTGCGTGGCCGCCTTCTTGATGGGCTTGCGAATGGCTGCATAGTGAAAGCCATAATCGGTACGCTCGATCTGCATTCGTGGCGATTTGTCCGTGGAAGGCCGGTACCACGACGAGTCGTCAGCGGCCGCTCCGTGAACACGTGCTGGCACCATGTCGGACGAATGCAGTGACGAAGAATGGGCGCTATCTATCTGACCTTCAGTTATCTGTGCCCAGTTCGCCGGGATACGCATTTTCAGGATCGACACCAGGGTTTCATCGCTTGGTGAGAACGCGGGGCGATGGAATTCTGGCGCCTCCTTCCCGGTGTGGAGCCAGGCCCAGACAAACCCGCCGCATTCTGTCACCGGATAGGATTGATGCTTGACCTTGCCAAGCATAGGCGAGCCTTCCGGCTCAGCGGCCATGGATACGCAGTTGCCCTCAACGTCGAACTTCCAGCCATGATATAGACAGCGCAGGCCACAGTCCTCGTTCCGGCCAAACAGCAGCGATGCCTTACGGTGTGGACATAACTCGTCCAGCAGACCGATACGACCTTCGGTATCCCTAAAACAGACGTATCTGCGACCGATCGCTTCGATAAGCAGTGGCGTTCCGTCAGGCTCGGCCACTTCCTCGATCAGGCAGACCGGGACCCAATGCTGCCGCATCAGTTCCCCCATTGGCGCGTCGCCTTCCACAAGCGTCAGAAGATCGTTCTCTTCCCTTGTGAGCAAATTCGCCTCCCATCCTTCGCCCGCCAATCGTCAGCACATTGTTGACGGCTTCTTAGATGTCTAATAATAAAATTAGATTTCTAACAATATGCAAGCTCAATTGCTGACAGGGGATGCAGATTCTTGGAAACCGCAGGCGATCGCATCGACATGAGAGTGGCTGCCCGGCGCACTCTTACCCCGGAAATCGAGGAGTTTTCGCTGTCGCCATGCGATGGACGCCCGCTGCCGTCGTTCACGCCCGGAGCCCACATCACAGTCGCAACGCCCGACGGTGCAATGCGCCGGTACTCGCTGACAAATGATGGCGCCGCACCGAAAGAATATGTCATTGCCGTGAAGCGCGAGCCCAATTCCCGGGGCGGATCGGCGTCAATGCATGAACGCGCGTTAGAAGGTGCGGTTCTGGCGATCGAACACCCGGAGAATGATTTCGAGCTCTGTGAGGCGTCAAGATACATCCTGATCGCTGGGGGAATCGGCATCACACCGATTGTCGCGATGGCGCGACACCTGACAGCCCAGGGCAAACCTTTCGAACTGATCTACTGCACCCGCAGCCCCGAAGACACGGCGTATCTGGACGAGGCGCTGTCGCTGCCCAAGTCGACGGTTCATCACGACGGCGGCGACATGGATGAGGCGTTCGATTTTTGGGATCTTCTGGAGAAGCCAGGCAGGGAGCACATCTTTTGCTGCGGACCGGCCGGACTGATCGAGGAGATCAAGGCGCTCACCGGACACTGGCCGGAAGGGCATGTGCACTTCGAGGATTTCAATCCGGTCACGGTCGTTCGTGAGGATGATGTTCCCTTCACTGTCACTATTGCCGGCTCGGGACAGACCATCGATGTGCCGGCGGACCGCTCCATACTGGAGGCGATGCGGGACGCAGGTATCGAGACGCTGAGCTCTTGCGAGAGCGGTACCTGTGGCACCTGCAAATGCCAGTTGATCGCCGGCGAGGTTGAACACCGCGACAGTGTTCTCATGGAAGAGGAAAAATCCGGCTTCATCATGATCTGCGTCTCCCGGGCGCAGAGCGGGAACCTGACGATTGACTTCTGATCCGATCCGGCTGGGCGTTGCGGGTCTCGGTCGCGGCTTCGTCCTGACCCTGCCAAGTCTTCTGGCCGACCGGCGCGTCGAACTCGTGGCCTGCGCAGCCCCCCGGAAAGAGTCACGCCAGGCCTTCTTGGGTCAGTTCGGTGGCCGCGCCTATCCCAGCATCGAGGAATTGGCGTCGGACCCCGACGTCGAAGCCGTATACATTGCAACACCGCATCAGATGCACCGCGAACACACGGCTGTCCTGGCTGCTGGCGGCAAGCATCTGCTGATCGAAAAGCCGCTGGCCATATCCATTGCTGACGCGACCGCAATCGTCGAGATGGCGGAACGCGCCGGCGTTATTGTGATCACCGGTCCAAGTCACAGTTTCGACCAACCGGTCCAGATGGCCCGGGAGCTTATCGAGGCGGGACAGTTCGGCCAGGTGCGGATGATCCATTCGCTCAACTACACCGACTTCCTGTACCGCCCTCGACGCCCCGAGGAGCTGGTGACCGAACAGGGCGGTGGCGTCGTCTTCAGCCAGGCGGTGCACCAGGTGGATGTCGTCCGGTTGCTGATGGGCGGGACGGCGTTATCCGTTTCCGCCGCGACGGGCGCCTGGGATCCGGCCCGTCCGACAGAAGGCGCATATGCGGCCCTGGTTCAGTTCGACGGCGGCCGGTTCGCCAATCTCGTCTACTCCGGCTACGCTCACTACGACAGCGATGTCCTGCAGGATGACATCGGCGAACTCGGCTTCCCCAAGGATATGACTGCCTACGGGGGCGCCAGAAGAGCTCTTGCTGCCGTCAGTACACCTGGGGAGGAGGCCGCTTTGAAGTCCGGACGGACTTTTGGTGCTGTCGATACACCGCCGCTGGCGCCCGGATCCGAGCACTTTGGTCCGGTCATCGTCAGTTGCGACCGGGCCGATCTGAGATTGACGCCCAAAGGCATCGAGATCTGGGGGGATGACCGGCGCGAATTCGTCGCTACGCCCGCCTCGCCTTCGCCGCGTGCGGAGGTCTTTGGCGCCCTCCATGATGCCATCAGAATTGGCCGGATTCCGGCGCAGACGGGCCGGTGGGGCCGCGCCAGTCTGGAGATTTGTCACGCAATCCTGGAAAGCGCGCGAACGGGTGAGCGAACCGGTTTGCGCCATCAGAACTGAAAACGGGAGAACGACGAGCATGGGGACCATTCAACTATCGATCGCGGTCGGCGACTACGACCGCACCCGGCCCATTCATGATGGCCGGGTGAAGATCGACGGCGTGGAGCCGGTGACCATGCTGCTCTCGCCGGAAGAGATGTTCTTCCGGGCATTCCGGCACGAGGCGTTCGACGTGAGCGAGTTGTCCTTCTCTTCCTTCTGCGTGAAGCAGGCGCAGGGACAGAATCCCTATGTCGGCGTTCCGGTCTTCCTCTCGCGCGCGTTCCGTCATTCTTCCATCTACATCCGGACCGACCGCGGCATCGACAGCCCTGCCGATATGAAGGGGCGGCGCATTGGCATTGCGGAATGGCAGCTGACGGCGAACGTCTGGGCGCGGGGCATTCTCGAGGGCGCTGGCGTGAAACAGTCGGAGATAACCTGGGTCCGGGGCGGCATGCATACCCCCGGACGCCCCGAAAAGATTCCGGTCAATGTTCCGTCGGACGTGACCATAGAGGCTGCGCCGGATGGCTCAACCCTCGACCAGATGCTCCGCGACGGCGACATCGACGGGTTCATCGGCCCGCGGACGCTGCGTTGTTTCGACGAAGGTCATCCGGATGTCGGCCGGCTGTTCGGTGACGGCATCGAAGCGGCATCGCAGCACTACAGGAGCACGGGCATATTCCCGATCATGCATGTACTAGGCGTAAAGCGGTCGATCGCGGACGACCACCCCTGGTTGCCCGGCGCGCTTCTGAAAGCCTTCACGCAGGCCAAGATGACGGCCGAACAGGCCTTGCAGGACACTTCCGCCACCAAGGTGACGATGCCGTTTGTCGAGGACACGCTTGCCATCGCACGTCGGCTGCTGGGGCCCCGTATCTGGACCTATGGCGTACCCGGGAACGAACGGGTTCTTGACGCTTTTCTGACTCTGCACCACGGGCAGGGGCTGTCCGAACGTCGGCTCGAGATAGAGGAAATTTTCCACCCTGCCACCTACGAGGCGTACAGCCTCTGATGCGCCGGGCGGCGCAAGAGCCAGGGAGCGTTCCCTCTCAACTCCTCTCTTCCGGAAACTCCGAGCGTGTGGCGGGGACTCTCATGCCTCGAGCTTCCGCGCGCGCTTCGTCCTCGGCCAGATTGGCAAGGATGGTGATCAGATCCTCACGAAGCCGCTCCCGTCGCTCTTCCGGTATGCCATTGAGCGCGACAACATTCGCTTCGATGGCAAGAGGTTCGAGCACCTGCTGGAGATCTCGGCCTTTTTGGGTCAGGAACGTATACTGCCGACGCTTGTTGGATCCAAGTGTTCGGCGTTCGATGATGCCAAGCTTTTCCAGTTTGGTCAGCGCAGTATGGGTCGTCGGGGCGGTGAGGTTTGCAACTTCGCTCAGGTCTCTCTGCGTCAACCCTTCTCTCTTCCAGAGAATGCGCAAATATATCCACTGCCCGAAGGTGATCCCGTGTGTGGCCAGCCTCCGGGCGAGCGATCGATTGAAGCCACGAGCGCATAGTCGCACGAGGTGTGCGACGCGCTCCTGCTGGTACGAGAGCAGATCGTCCAGTTCGCCTCGCATCTCTCCATCTTGCTTGAGCGTGTTCATAGGACGGTTCTCGATCCTCTCATCAATCTCCGGAAGACGAACTTCCGAGTTACCCGTGGCTCTATCGTAGGGCAAGCGGGCAACACAATACTGAAGGGCGGTGGTTTTGGCAGACGGACGCAATGACGACCACATTGAATCTCCCATTCCCGGAGAGGTTAGATCCCTCTGGGGCAGCGACGCGCTCGCCCTGATGCTTCGCCGTCTGGGCGTGCAGCATGTCGCGCTCAATCCTGGTTCGAGCTTCCGAGGGCTGCATGACAGTCTTGTCAATTATCTTGGCAACACTGACCCACGAATGTTGCTCTGTCTGCATGAGGAGAACGCGGTCGCAATTGCCCACGGCTGGGCCAAGGTCACGGGCGAACCAATGGCAGTGGTGCTTCACGCCAATGTCGGGCTGATGCATGGGGCGATGGCGATCTACAATGCGTGGTGCGACCGTGTGCCGATGCTGATTTTTGGCGCTACCGGACCGGTGGACGCAAACCTCCGCCGTCCCTGGATCGACTGGATTCATACATCGAGAGATCAGGCTGCGATCATCCGCCCCTATGTCAAATGGGACGATCAGCCGGCAAGCCTTGCCGCTTCTCTTGAAGCGATGGCTCGCGCGTTAAGTGTCACCAGAACCGTGCCTGCGGCTCCGGTATATGTCTGCCTCGACGTCACTGTGCAGGAAGCGCCGCTCGACGAACTGCCGGAACTGCCATCGCCAGCAGACTACCCTCACCCCGAGCCGCCTGTTCCCTCGCAGCCAGAAATCGATCGGCTACTCCAGCAGATTGAACGATCACAGCGCCCCGTTTTCATGTTTGGCCGAATGACCCGTTCGGTCGAAGATTGGGCCCGGCGTGTCGCGCTTGCCGAATGTTTTGGAGCCAAGGTGGTAACGGACATCAAGACCGGCGCCGTGTTTCCCACCGATCACCCGCTGCATGTCGGACCGCCATCCTTCTTCCTCTCGGAAGCCCAGTCGGCCACGCTTGTTGAGGCCGATCTGATCGTGGCCTTCGACTGGATCGACGCCGCCACCACACTTCGTCAGTCCGGTGCTCAGGCACCCGTGGTGAACGTTTCGATGGATCATCAATTGGCGAATGGCTGGTCCTTCGATCACACCGGCCCGGCAAGGGCTGTCATGCACATCGCCACCCCGCCGGATATCTGCGTCGCCGCACTCGCCGCAGCACTGGATCTGCCGCCCGGGGTTTGGCCAGCCGATCTTCCGGCTCCCGCATCCGGTCCCGCCTCCGGCAATACCGGGCCGATTTCGATGCAGGGCCTGGCCTCCGCACTGCGAGAGGGATTGGCGGGAGAGCCCGCCACCCTGGTTCGCCTGCCGCTTGGCTGGGATGGCGGTTCGTGGGATTTCCGGCATCCACTGGACTATCTCGGTTATGACGGCGGAGCTGGAATCGGTTCCGGGCCCGGCATGCTGGTGGGCGCGGCGCTTGCACTCAGAAACAGTGGAAGACTGCCTGTGGCCGTGCTTGGCGACGGCGACACGATGATGGGAATCTCTGCCCTCTGGACGGCAGCGCGGTACCGCATCCCGATGCTGGCGGTGATCTGTAACAACCGTTCTTTCTACAATGACGAGATCCACCAGGAGAAGGTTGCGAGAACCCGGGACCGAAATGTTGCAAACAAGTGGATCGGACAGGCGATCACAGGTCCGGACATCGACTTCACCGCCATGGCCGAGGCCCAGGGTCTCGTCGGTATCGGACCGGTTTCAGAAGTGGCTGCCTTGACCGAAGCTGTGGCCGCCGCCACTCGACGCGTCAGAGAGGGAGAAGCCGTCCTGATCGATGCGCGCGTCGAACCAGAGTATGCTGCTGCCATGACCGAGGGCATGACAAGTGTAGATTAGAGGTTATGCAACGAGATGGTGCGCACTCACTTGTTTGTCGCCCAAAACCTCGCAAATCGCCGAGGTGTAACAATGTCGACCACCTTCCATGACTTCATGATCCCTGCCCGAAATGAGAGGACGGATCAGGAAGTTTTGCGGGAAAAATGAGTTGATAAAACAACCATGAATGAGTCAGACTTTTGAGGTGTGTATGGGTATTTTTCTCATCTCAAAAGAGCCCAGTGCAATGAAGATACTTTTCAATCGCAAACAGACCTCCGGCAGGTTCGCCAAGGTCCAGTTCAGGCTCTGGTGCAAGATCGAGCTTGATGAGGAAGAGACTGACATTCTGCGCCGATATCGGTTCGAAAACGCGGTACTGATCGCAGCGCTTCAGCCGCAACTTGTCCGTCAGTCCATCCTGATCGGAACGGCCGCCGGTGTCATCGTGGCGCTGCTTGCATATCTGAAGTTCAGCATCAGCCTTTCGATTGTCCTCGGGCTGATTGTTGGGGGTGCCGCCGGGTACTGGTTCTTCCACGAACGCCGCGAGACCATCTTCGTCAAGGATCTGCTGCACGGTCGGCACTTCTCCTGCAACAGCGTGATCGAGCTGGCGAAGAAGGAAGCCTGGCTCCAATCGGTCGTTGCATTCCTTCGTCAGGTGATGGAGAGCGCCAAACACTGGAATGGTACGGAAGCACTCGACATCGAGGCTCTGCCAAAGGATGAGGCCAAGCTCGTGCTCCTGCGAGGGCTTTGATGCCGCTCGACCTCGCGGCGAGGACGCATGCCTTCATCCATGGATTGTTCAAGCCGAGCGACTACCAGCAAACACGTGAGCGGTATGAAGAGGCTGTCGCAGAGTTTCGAAAACATCAGCTGACCGACGACGATGGCAGGCGCGCCTTGATCGAACAGCTGGCGTTGCAGGCTTCCGAACGTCTGGGTCTTGAAGAATGTCATCCGCAAATGACCCCGATCACTCGGCTTGTCCGGTCCCTGCTGGACTACGAGGACATGTTCGTTCTGCCTCCAGCGGACTTCCATCGAAGCCAGAACGTTTCTGAACTTTGGGAAGTCCGCGACGCCCTGGATGAGCAGAGACGCTATCTTCGGGACTATGGCGCAACGTGTCAGCGGACAGTTGATGCGGTGGTGGAAATCGTGGCCGCGTTCCATGCAGCTTGCCCCGCTCTTGCGGACGGGCATACCGAAGGGGACGGAATTGCAGTTTCCGCGCCGCTGCTGCAGTCGATCGCTGATCCGGGTGCGCTGGTCGAGACGCTCATCAACATCGCCTATGGCCATGAACTCGCGGGCGCAGATCTGTTTCAGCGCCTGGCGGGCCGGATCGAACGGAACCTGATTGCCGCGTCCGGCGGCAATCCTGCTGCCGATCCAAGGACGATCAACCGGGCACCGAAACTGCCCTCCAAATCTGGCCTTTCCGATCCGGCAGAACTTGTTGGAACCTATCTCGGTGGCACGCCACTCCTGGATCTCTTCCGGCAGGATGTTCCATTTGTCATCCCGACGGTCACTCGTTTCGAGCATCATCACATCGTCGCAGGTTCCGGACACGGCAAGACGCAGACATTGCAGTATCTGATCGGGCATGACCTTGAGGCGGTTGCCTGTGGTGAGCGAAGCGTGGTCGTCCTAGACAGCCAGGGCGACCTGATCCGCACCATCTCCGGCCTGGCCGAGTTCGCCGAGGGCGGACCGTTGGCGGACCGGATCGTCATCATCGATCCAACCGACATCGAATGGCCGGTCTCGCTGAACCTCTTCGATGTCGGCATCGAACGCCTGCAGGGCTACGCGCCCCTGGAGCGTGAGCGGCTCACCAATTCCATCCTCGAGCTCTATGACTTCGTGCTGGGGTCGCTGCTTGCCGCGGAGATGACCCAGAAGCAGAGCGTCATATTTCGCTACGTGACCCGCCTGATGCTCCACATCCCCGACGCGACCATCCACACGCTCAGGGATCTGATGGAGCCGGGCAGTGAGGTCCGGTTCGCCGAGCACATCGCTAAACTCACCGGTACGGCGCGGCACTTCTTCGAGACCGAGTTCACCTCGAAGGAATTCGAGCAGACGAAGAAGCAGGTGCTCCGTCGGCTCTGGGGCATTCTCGAGAACCAGACCTTCGAACGGATGTTCTCGCACCCCCGCTCCAAACTCGATCTCTTCGCCGAGATGAATGCCGGCAAGGTCATCCTGATCAACACAGCCAAGGATCTCTTGAAAGAGCAGGGCACCGAGATCTTCGGCCGCTTCTTCATCGCCATGATCGCCCAGGCGGCGCAGGAGCGGGCAACGCTGCCGGAGAGAGACCGGATGCCAACCTTCGTCTATGTCGACGAGGCAGCAGACTACTTCGACCGCAACATCGGCATCATCCTGAGCCAGGCACGGAAATACCGGGTCGGCCTGGTCCTCGCCCATCAGTATCTGGGCCAACTCGAACCGAAGCTCCAGGAAGCCGTGGCGGCCAATACGGCAGTGAAGTTCGCCGGCGGTGTCTCCGCGCGAGACGCCCGAACCTTGGCGCCGATGCTTCACTGCGATGCCGGTGTGATCGAAAAGCAGCCCCGCGGCGGCTTCGCAGTCTATGTGCGTGGAGAAACCCCGTCCGCCCTGCCATTGACATTCCCATTCGGAGAGCTCGAAGGGCGGCCAACCATGAATGCAGATCAACGGAAGGCACTCCGCGACCGGATGCGCGAGCAATACGCCATTCACCATTCCGAGGTGGTGCAGCCCGGCGAAGCGACACACGTGCTCAACCCTTCCTCCGCCGAAGCAGGCGGGTCAGCTTCCGGTGTATCTGAAGAGGCGCATATGCCGAAGTCACCGCGAGCGTCTTCCACCGACGCAACACCAGACTGGTAGGCCATGGAGAAGGCGCCCGGTTTCGACACGATCCAGCGGCGCAACAGACTGCGTCCGATCTCGACCGGCAAACAGGTCTCACCAACGCCCCGAGATCTGCTCTGGTTCCAGAAGCTGCATGAACACGGTCCGCTGCCATCTTCCTACCTCCATGCATTCTCGGCCATAACCCATCGAAGCGAGAAGCGCGCCAAGGAGCGCCTTACCGATCTTTTCAACGAGGATCAGACGCCACATGGCGGCGCCTATCTTTCACGGCCGCTGCAGCAGTTCCGGACCATCGATAGCCGATACAACCAGTTGGTCCATGACCTGACACCGGCCTCTCTTTCAGCCCTGAAGGAAGCTGGGCACTATTCGGATCACGCAACGCGTCCGTCGGGTCCCTGGTTGCACACTTTCATGACCGCCTGCATCACTGCCTCGATCGAGATTGCGACCCTGCAGCGCGGCGATATCAATTTCATACCCGGTTGGCGCATTCTCAAGAGGGCAGGGGCTCAGTTGCGCTTCCCTGCCCCAGTGGGGAAGACCAGCACCGGCGAGGACATCACCAGAGATCTCATCCCGGATACGATCTTCGGGCTCGAATACCTGACAAGCAAAGGGCCAAGGTATCGCTTCTTCCTCGTCGAAGCGGATCGAGGCACCGAACCCCTCACGACGTCCAATTGGAACCGCAAGAGCTGGCAGCGGTCGCTGACCCAGTATCGCTACTATGTCGGCCAGGGCCACTATCGGCAGCACCTGAACCTTACAGCTCCGTTGCTGGTCTTGATCGTGGGAACCGACGGAAGAAAGCTCGATCAGATGGTTGGCTTGACGAGAAATCAAGGCGTCGCCGAACCCTGGTTGCTATTCACGTCCGTCGATGGTTTCGGGCCGGTTTTCCGACCGCAAGGGCCAATCGCTGATCTTCTGGATCGACACTGGCAGAGAGGGGTGCCCGGGGAGTTTGACATCAGCCGGGCTTAGCTGGGTCGGAGTTTGGTATTCAGCCTAGGGCTGATGTAGCCGCGAAATCAGCGAGGCCGTCATAGCCAGGATCATTCTTGCCTCGGCACGGGAAAATGTCTCCCAGTCTTCGCCGACACCACCATGATGCGCGAGATGCGTGTAGTGGAATACGGCCTTGTGCAGAAATTCTTCCCTCTGTTGTTTGGTCATCTCTTCGCGTTTACCCCGGTCTGAAAGCGTCGACCAGCCTAGCGAAGCCATCCTCTCCGAGCCGATATCGTTTGCGCATTCCAGTGCGGTTCGGCAATCGCCTATGCAGGCTCGATATTGACCACCACGGAAATGCGATTCTGCGCTTCTGATTGCTTCTGAAATCCGGGACCATTCGTCAGAATGATTTCCGATCGGCAAAGGCGCTTCGACAACAATGCTCTGGTAGGCACCACACTGCCGAAGCCGATCGACCCAATCCGAGGCGCCAACTCTGTGATTCAGTCGTTCTTCGAGAGTCTCTCGTCCACCGTTCAGGACACCCAGACCTCGTAGGCATACCTCGATCATTAGGTCCTGACCGTCGCGCAACTGCTCCAATTCTTCAACTTGTACCCTGTCCAACGGAAGCAGGAATTCATCGTGGATGCTCTGTCGGAATTCCTTTGAGTCATAGTGGAATGGTTTGACCGGCCGAGCGACACCCAAGGACTTCATGGCATCTCGCGAGGGACCAACTTTCAAATCTGCACCGGCAACCATGGCTGCAAATGAGACGCCCTTCTGCTCAAAGAATTCCCCTTCCAGGTACACGTACATCTCGACGCCGCCGATCATTGGCCGAAAGAAGATACTTGAGACAGTGATATTGGCGATGATGGTTTGTCGAATGGTCAGTGACATGGGTTTCTGAGCGCCTGATTTAGTCGGTGGATCTGGTTGGACAGCTACTCGCTTGCTGGCCCGCGATCAGTGTTTCCGAGAGCCAGTTGGACGAGCAACTCGGGTGAATCAAGTACGGTTATCGCGTATGATAACGCCTCGAAGTAGAGGATATCGCGTGGTGGGTTGGTACCTACCTTCGGCTTCTTCGGACAATGACCGGCGATTTCCGTGAATCTCTGTGATAGCGCTTCGGCTTCCTCGTACTTGTTTGGGTACAGCTGGATCCGGCGCAGCGGGATGGTCCGGATCGCCTCATCCTGTATCGTTTGTACAAGTGTGTGCAGCAGACTGCGCGCACGGAGGCCCTTGCGGCTCAGATCGAACGGATTCTCGGTGGCGAATACATCGACCCCGAACTCGTGTGCCATCAAACGGATTTTCGAGCGTGCCTTGTCATGATCATCGAGCACCGCGCGCGAGAGCTGCCAGTCTCGCAATCTGCCCTTGTCGAGAACGATGGTGGCCATGCCCTGGCTCGAAACCGCGCAGGCCAGGAGCCTCTCAGGCGCCGCCATGGCCGTTCAGCTGATCGGACAAACGGTCGGCGAGAGCCGAAAGTGTTTCCTGACGGTTGTACGTCGCGGCCCATCTGTTGCCCGGTGAGGGCAGGGTTTCAAGCCTGTCGCTGAGAAGCCTGGCTGCGTCCAGCATGACGGATGGCAACAGCGCCTCGAGCGGCTTGCCGTGCAGTACCGAGAGGATTGCAATCTCTTCCAGACCCGGCTGCCGGTCGCCGCGTTCTATCCTGGATACGAGCTTCGTGCTGATGCCCAGAAGATGAGCACAATCCGCCTGTGTTAATCCCGCCTTCTTGCGGGCGACCCTGAGGTCGATTGAAACTTCATTGATCATGATTGAAAGAACTGACTTAGGGATAACACCTCACAGTGTATCGCCCTTCCGCTCATCCACAGCCCTGCCACAGTCGCCGGATTGGGGATCCTGTAGTCTCAAGCTGACTCCTGTCGGACCCTTGCTGTCGCAAACTGACTGATCGGTCGGCAGATGAAACACCGACGCATGAGACCAGATAATCCGCCGGCCGCAGCGGCATGGAAGGTGGCGAAGGTGCGGGGCAGGCTGCCCCGCACCTCCGGTTACGCTGCAACCGGCGGTCTCCGAGCGTCGGTTCTGCTTCAAACAGGTTATCGCCTGGCAAAGAGCCGTCCAGCCTGCCGGGATCTCCGCTGCGGCGAGTGTGAGACCGGGCAACATCGGCGGCAGCTCTGTTATCAAGTCGGACCGAACATCTCTCATCGTTGAGCCGGCATTCGGACGCTTCTCTCGAGGTAAGTCGATCCGCAATTTAGTCGCGCCAGGTTTCGAGCTGTGGTTGTCACCGGGTTGTCCACATCGCTGTACTCACCCCGCCTCGGTTCGCAATCAGGTCAGACGCCGGTCAGGTTGGGCGTCGGCCGGGCTCTCGTGAACCAGGCCAGCCGCGCGAGGCGGCCGTCCTGGCCCTTACGGGCTTCGATCCCTGACGCGGCGCCTGCTGGCGGATGGCCGCCGCTCCTCCGGACCGGCGTGGTCGATTGTGTGCTTTCCCTTCTGGCGGTTCGTGTGGCGCGCCCGTCTGGACCGGACCCGCCGTCCGTCAACCCGCCGCTGCGCGCCGGGTCCTCCACTCCGTTCCGGTCCCTCCGGGATGCCGGCCGGCTTCCTGGTCCGGTCCCTGTGGGCTTTCTCGCCGCCCGCCCCGCCTGCCGGGGAAAGATGCGGAGAGGAGGTCGTTCGGGATCGCGGCATCAACCGCTTGCGGCGAGGATGCCGGTCCCGGCCGGGCACGGAGACGAGTTCATCTCCGTCGGCCCGGCTTCATTCCTTCTCTGCGGTCGAGCGGGTGGCGCTGAACCGAAACGGAAACAAGGAACACGACCATGCAACTCCAGCACATCCCGATCGATCAACTCGACGTCTCGAAGCTCAACATGCGCCACGGACGCAAGGCACCGGCGATTGACGACATCCTGCCCTCCGTACGGAGCCGCGGCGTCCTGCAGCCGCTTCTGGTTCGCCCCATGCCCTGCGGCGAGCGCTTCGAGATCGTCGCCGGACGGCGGCGTTACTTCGCGGCCCGGACCGTCACTACGGAGACCGATGGCGCTTGTGACCCGTTGCCCTGCGCCGTCATGAAGCCGGGCGATGACGCAGCTGCGCTTGAGGCCTCGATCATCGAGAATGTCGCCCGTCTCGCACCCGACGAGATGAGCCAGTACGAAGCCTTCGCCAGACTGTCTGCCAAAGGGCGATCGGTCGAGGAGATCGCCGAAACCTTCGGCGTCAGCGAGCGGATGGTGGAACGCCGCCTTGCTCTCGGAAACCTCCTTCCGGGCATAAGGACAGCCTTTCGCAACGAGGAGATCGACGCCGCAAGCATCCGGCAGCTGACCCTTGCCACCAAAGCGCAGCAGAAGGCGTGGCTCGCCCTGTTCCGCGACCCGGAGGAAAACACCCCGCGCGGCCAGGCGCTCCGGGACTGGCTCTTCGGCGGTCAGTCCATTCCGGTTTCATCCGCGCTCTTCGATCCCGAAACCTATACCGCCGGGATCGTGACGGACCTGTTCGGCGAGGACGATTGCTTCGCCGACACAGCGCTGTTCTGGAAAATGCAGAACGAGGCCATCGCGGCGAAGCGCGAGGCCTTCCTGGCCGACGGTTGGCAGGCGGTCGAAGTGCTCGAAATGGGCCGCTACTTCGCCACCTGGGACTACCGCAGGGCCGCCAAGGAAGACGGTGGCAGGGTCTATATCGAAGTTGGGCGAAAGGGCGAAGTCACCATCCATGAGGGTCTGATCACCGAAGCAGAGGCCCGGCGGCGGGAGCGTGCGACAAGTGCCGGAGAAACCTCATCGGACGCGCCGAAGCCGGAAACCACGCGCCCCATGCAGGAGTATCTCGATCTGCACCGGCTCGCCGCCGTGCGTCTCTCGCTGATTGCCGACCCGGGCGTGGCGCTCCGGCTCATGGTGGCCCATGCGCTCCGCTCATCCGGACACTGGCAGGTCAGGGCCGAGCTGGATCAGCCCCGCAACAAGGCGACGGCTGAGAGCGTGTCCACTTCACCTGCGGCGCAGCTGTTCAATGCGGAACGCCGGGAGGTGCGGCATTTGCTCGATCTCGCGGAAAGCGACGATCCCGTCACGCGCCCGACCTATGATGGATATTCGACGGCGGAACTGTTCGCCCGGCTCCTGAAACTCCCCGACGACGCCGTCCTGCGTATCGCAGCGCTGGTCATGGCCGAGACCCTTGAGGCCGGAAGCGCGCTGGTCGAGGCGGCCGGGTGCCACCTCGGCACCGATCCGTCCCTGCACTGGCGGGCGGACGAAAACTTCTTCCGGCTGATCCGGGACCGGACCGTCATGCAGGCCATCATCGCCGACATCGGCGGGAAGCATGTCGCGGACGGCAACGCCGCCGAAAAGCTCACGACCCAGCGCAAGGTGGCGCTCGATCTGGCGGAAGGGACGAACGGGCGACAGAAGGCCGAAGGCTGGCTGCCGGGCTGGATGGCTTTCCCGCCGAAGCCGGTTACGGAAGGCGGCGTCTCCGATGCGGTGTCCCGCTGGGCGCGCATCGCAGACCTGTTCGAGGACTGACAGTCTGACCAAGAACTCGACGGGCCGGGGCGTTGCGCTCCGGCCCCTGTTCTTTGTTCGCGCGTATGGTGGTTGACGCAGCCCGTGTCAGAATAGCCAGCGCCGCATGGCCCGGTGCAGCCGGCTCGGATCGCGCGGCACACATCGCCGGATCCGGCTTTCCTCTGGTGGCACGACGGGAGGCAGAACCAGGTCGTGTCCGGCCTGCACCGAGACCGCATCGCAGCGGTAGAGGTCGGGCCACAGCAACAGGCCCGCCGCTGCCGGATCGAAGGCGGGCAGGGTGCCGCCGCCACCTGCGAACCACAGGATCAACGCCCAGCTCCATGCCCGGTCGCGCAGGCGTGGCGGCAGGTCCGTCAGATCGCCATAGCCCAGGCGGATGGCGTTCCCGGCAGCAAACGGCGCAAGGGAAACTGGCACGCCCGATTGCAGGACGGTGTGGAAGGACCGCCGGTCGGTCTCGTAGTTGAGATCGCGAAGCTGACTTCCTCGGGATTGCCCCAGTGCCAGTTTCTCGCCCGGCAGACGGCCCGCGACGGTGATGATCCTCGCAATGCGACCGGTGAGTTCAGGGTGGCAGGTCAGCAGTATCGCGATGTTGGTCAATGGTCCGAGAGCCAGGATCGTCAGACGCTGTTCGGTCAACGCTGCCGACAGGGTGGCTATGGCTGCGTTGTCGCAATCGGAACCCGGACCGCCCCGATGAATGGAGAGCCTGCCGAACTCCGCCCGGGCGCTGCGGTAGGTTTCGTCGGCGTCGCCATTGCCTGCCGTCGTCGAGATCCCGGCGATCCTTGTTCCCGCATTCAGCAGCATCCGAAGCGCCAGTACGTCATCTATGTCAGCTGTCTGGTTCGGTCGCGATACCGGGTCGAAGTCGACCCAGATCGGATGAGTAGGTTGTGCTGGTGGCGTGCGATCACCTGCGCGAAGGAAAGCTGGCTCGGCTCCACAGGCAGTCATCAACAACGGCACGAATACGGCCGCGGCGAGCGTCCCTTTTCGACGCACCGGAGGCAGGGGCACTGGAGACGTGCCTCCGTTCAGCTGTCCCCGGAAGCCGGAAACTGCATGCCGTCGAGAAATGACTGGATCTCGGCCTGTGTGACCGGCGGCGCAGCCCACTGATTCCGGCCGAACAGGATCGTCATGGTCTTGCCGGCGCGGTTGTAAGCTGCGGGTACGATCAGGATCGCGATGCGGTGGCTGTGATCGCCGGTCGAAAGCTGACGGCCCCGCCCGAATGTCGCCGTCACGGTCCGCCCGTCGGGCAGGGCGACCGACACCGTGTTCCCGGCATCGAAAGCGATATTGTTGCTGTAGTTGGCGGTCGAAGGCCTGAAGAAATACCGGGCCAGCCAGTTTCGCATCTCATCTTCGTCCGGCTCCTGATCGCGCCAGAACTCGATCCGGATGATCCTGCCGCCCGTTTCCATCACGCAGGCCCAGCTCCAGCGGTATTCCGGGATTTGCGGCACACGGCATTGAAGCGTGTTCGCTCCTGGTGGCGGCGTGAACGTGACGCCTGCATAAGTCTGAAGTACGGCGGGCGCGGCTGCGCCGCTAGTGACCGGACGGTCGATACTGCCGGTCGTCGCGGCATTGCACGCTGTGAGTAGGAGCGGGATGAGGATGACAAATGGGCGGAGAAGCATTGATTTGAACCTTCCTGCGAACCATTGACCGGGGATGAGCGCGCCGATAACGGTCAGGACGCCTTGCGGAACCGGCCTGTGTCGGTCTGGCCATCCCGCGTGTAGGAACCGATCAGGGTGTCGTCCGGCCGGTACTCGTAGGAGACCCTTGCCCCGTTGCCGAAGGGCTCCAGGGTCAGCCGGTCTCCCTCGATCCGTCCTTTGCGGAAGTTGTGCCCGGCCGGGAAACGTCCGGACGGGTGATCGCCCCAGGCGTAAATCGCGTCTACCGATCCATCGGCGTCGACATGGGTCACGGCGAGTTTTCCATCGAGCTGACCGCCCCAGCTGCCCTGCCAGAGGCCGAGGAAACGCGCATGTGCCTCGCTGACGCTGTCACCTGCCGGATTGATCGCCGTGCCCGCCGGTATTGATGCCGGCTTCAGCGTGCCGCCAGTAGTCTGGCAACCACCAACAATCGATACGAACAATGCGGCGCATGCTGTCGTCAGAAGCGTTCTGCGTTCCATTTTCCAGGGCCTTCCGTTGGGCGTTATTCACACCCCCGGATTGCACCAGAATTGGCAATTCTGTACCCTGAGGAGAGGCGGTGCGGTTGAGCCGTGGCGAGCAGTTGAGAACCTTCCGATCCCGTCGAAATTTTCTCTCAAGATATTGAAATTACTCGATGAAATTGATGCTTGCGCACAATTGCCAATAGTGTTGCGCACCGCCTCCTGCCTCTCTAGGAGAGGATTTTGACAGTCTCAAACGATGATCTTCGAAAGAACAGGCAACGGGCCGATGGCCTCCGAAATGCGGCTCTATGACCGGCAGAAACGCCGTCTCTACATCAACGCGTCCGAGCGGGAGCGGTTTGTCCGTTCAGCTATGCGAACGCCGCTTCCGATCCGGAGTTTCTGCCTCACGCTGCTCTACACCGGTTGCCGGATCTCCGAAGCGCTGGAACTCACCGCCGCGTCGGTCCAGCCGCGTGCGCGTCTGCTGAGCTTCCGGACGCTCAAGAAACGGCATCGCCACGAGGTGCGTGAAGTGCCGATACCGGCCGAGCTGGCGGAGATCCTCACCGCATTGATTGCCGATCGGGACCCAGGGATCGAACACGAGCCGCTCTGGAGGCACAAGGGGCGCCCGCTCAATCGCTCGACGGGGTATCGCTGGATCAAGTCGGTGCTGGCCGACGCCGGCATTGAGGGCGCGCATGCGTCACCTAAGGGGTTGCGTCATGGCTATGGCGTGCACGCCATTCGCAAGGGCGTGCCACTCAACATGCTCTCGAAGTGGATGGGCCACGCGGCGCTCTCGACTACCGCCATCTACACCAATGCCAGCGGCCGCGAGGAGCAGGAGATCGCCGAACGCATGTGGGACTGACGCGCCGGCCCAACGCACACGAGAAAGCCGCCCGTTCGCTTTTGAACAGGCGGCCTCGATTGAAAGAACTGTGAACGGGGCTATGCCCCAAGTGTGAATGGCGAAGCTGGAAAGGACGTCTTGTTGGCGAATCACCACTCGCTAGCAAGCAGGATGGTCATCACCCTGGTGGTCACGGTCTCATCGGCCGGATTCTCCGAACCGACGTCCAGCGTCAAGCCGTAGTAGTCGATCTTCCAGTAGATGGTCTTGTCCGCCTGCTTGAACGAGCCGAAGTCGTGCTCCCCATAGGGGTCATTGTCCTCGGAGAAGTCGTCGAAGGTGCGGACCTTGTGGAAGATCACGGCCATCGCCGCGTCGCCAAGCGCCTGGACACCCTGAGTCACAAGGATCTGGCCTTTGCCCCCTTGAAGGGTCCGGAAGCGGTCGTTCAGTTCGCGGATTCGAGCGGTACGGCGGGCTTCGCCGGTATTCTCGTTGTCGTCTGATGCTGTCTGGTTCTGGTCTGTCATATCGGCCTCCTTTCGCCCGGAGGCCCCCGACCGGCACAGGGTCAGGAGCCTCCGGGCGACGAGAGGTCGCCCTGCGAACCATTTTAGTTTCGACGGCAATTCGTTTGGAGGAGCGGTGGCGCTCAATGAAACCGCTCCTCCACCAGCATTGTCTCACGAACCCGGCTATCCACAGACCCGCCAGACGAGACGCATCCGACACCGGGGCAGGGCTGAGGACATTGCTCAACGTGAGATGCTGGAGTGGTATGCCGCTCCCCAATCCGTACATCACACTGGGCCACGCCCACTACCGGGCGGGTCAGCGCGCTTTCAGGATGAGCCTCAACGACCGGCTCATGCATCTCTACATCATCGGACAGACGGGGGCCGGCAAGTCGAGCCTGATCGCCGATCTGGCGCGGCAGGATGCCGAAGCCGGAACCGGCTTCTGTCTAATCGATCCGCATGGGGATCTTGCCTCCGAGCTGACCAAGACCATTGGCCAGGAGCACATCTACTGGGACGTCGCTCACCCGGACTGCACCTACGGGTACAATCCGCTCACCCACGTTGCCGCAGAACACCGGCCGCTAGTCGCTTCGAGCTTGATCGACACGCTGAAGAAGCAATGGATCGACGCCTGGGGCGCCCGCATGGAGCATCTCCTGCGCTACGCCATCCTGGCACTCCTCGATCAGCCCGACGCGGATTTGAGGGATGTGCTGCCGCTCTTCATCGACAATACCGCCCGCGAAAGGATCGTCGCGAACATTTCCGATGACCAGGTCCGGGAGTTCTGGAGCGTCGAGTTCAAGGCCCTCAGATACAAGGGCGCGACGGACGGTGTTGCGCCGATCGCCAACAAGCTCGGTGCCTTTCTTTCCCACCCTCTGGTCCGCCGTGCCGTTTGCGAACCGAAAGAACCCTTGCGACTGCGCCGGATCATGGACGAGGGGCAGCACCTCATCGTCAACCTGGCAACGGGGCGACTAGGCGCTGACACCGCCAATGTCCTCGGCGGGTTGATCCTCTCCGGCTTTGCCCATGCCGGATACAGCCGCGCCGGCATGGCCTTTGCGGACCGACGGCCTTTCATCGTCTATACGGACGAGTTCCCGGCCTTCTCGAGCAGTGCGCTCGCCGGCATGCTGCCGCAGCTCCGGAAATACGGTGTCGGTCTGGTGCTCGCGCACCAGTACCTGGATCAACTCGATCGCTCCCTCCTCTCCGCCATCCTCGGCAATGCCGGAAGCATGATGATCTTCCGCGTTGGCGCTACCGACGCGCCTATGCTCGCAAATCAGCTGGGCGATGTTCATCCGAGAGATCTGATCGGGCTCGCCAACTTCGAATGCTTCGCCCGTGTTATGGTCGACGGAACCCAGTCGAAGCCATTCTCTGCGTTCACTCGGAACCCTGCCACAGACTCCCTAGCAGAGAGTCCGGAGGGCATGGGGACAGTCGAGGATGCGGCACAATGGAAGGATGAAGAAGGAACCTCTTGATCCCCGCCTAGAAGCCTATCTCGCGCTCTGCCAGCGTATGTTCGAGCGCCTCCAGCGTGAGGGCAAATTGCCCTGGAAACAGGAGGGCATTGGCGATGAGGACACTGAGGACAATTAGCCGATAACAATCACAACATATGAAAATCTGCTTTGCGTATGTCCGCGTCTCCACGGTGCGGCAGGGCGACGGTGTTTCGCTGGAAGCTCAGAAAGAAGCCATCGAGCACTTCGCGGCACAGAACGACATCAAGATCTCGAAGTGGTTTGAAGAGAAGGAAACCGCCGCCAAAGGCGGCAGGCCGGTGTTCAGTCATATGCTCCGGCTGCTGAAGGCGCGGCGGGCGGATGGCCTCGTCATTCACAAGATTGATCGATCCGCTCGAAACTTCGCCGACTGGGCGAGGATCGGCGACCTGTCCGACGCCGGCATCGACATACACTTTGCAACCGAGAGTCTGGACTTCCGCTCGAGGGGAGGACGCCTCACCGCCGACATCCAGGCAGTGATCGCCGCCGATTACATCCGGAACCTGCGGGAAGAGACCCGCAAGGGTATCCGCGGCCGCCTGAAGCAAGGCCTCTTTCCTTTTAATGCGCCGATTGGATACCTCAACCAGGGCAAAGGCAAACCGAAAACCCCGGATCCGGAGCGGGCACCGTTTGTCAGAGAGGCATTTCAGCTGTACGCGACCGGTGAATATTCGTTGCTGTCACTCACCGATGAGATGGTGCTCCGCGGCCTCAGGAACGGCGGCGGCAAGCCAGTCTCGCGTCACTGTATCGAAAGGATGCTCGATAACCCGTTCTATCATGGCATCTGCCTGCTTCGTGACACAGGTGAGGCGTTTCAGGGCATCCATGAACCGCTGATATCGACTGCATTGTTCGAACAGGTTCAACTCGTCCGGTCAAACCGAACGAAGAAGAAGGTCACCAAACACCATCACCGATATCGCGGGCTGTTTGACTGCGCGGTCTGCGGAACATCGATGGTTCCAGAGCTCCAGAAGGCCCATGTCTACTACCGCTGCCACACGAAAGGATGCCCGACGCCACTCATGCGGGAGGACCGATTGGAAGAGGCAATTCATTTCGAACTGGCGAGACTGACACCGAGTAGCTCATCCATCGGCAAATTGCTTGCCGGCCTGGAGGAGGTTCGAAAGGACAATCACTACGCGCAGCGGGTGAGCGGCTTTGACATGCAGATACAGCGGGTTGATGAGAGGCATCAACGTCTCACAGACGCCCTTATTGACGAATTGATCGACAAACCCGACTACGAAGCACGGAAACACGCGCTCATGAACGAGCGCAGCCGCCTGCAAAACGCTCGATCCTGCGTCCTTGCAGGCGACGATATTCTCGATCACATAGAGGAGGCGATCCGCACAGCAGGAAGCCTGGCGAAGACCTTTAAACACGCGAACCAACAGGAACAGCGTGAGCTCCTCAGAATCGCATTCTCGAACCTTCTGGTGGCCGACGAAAAGCTAGAGGTGGAGCCGTCAGAATGGCTTTCCGCAGTCTCCGATGCAGTTTCCTGCACCAGTGGTGACCCACTTCGGGAGACAAATCGAACTTCAGTGGGCGAAATTCACCAACTAATTCAAAAATTGGCTTATTCACCAGATTACATGCAATAAAGAAAGAATTCATGTTAATATAATATAACATCAATGAAATATATTCAAATAATATGAGGATATTACATTCTCTACCAGAATCTAGATGGAAGGAGTATAAGAGAATGCGTTTGGAGGCGCTAAAAAGCGATCCACAAGCATTTTCTGATCACTTCGACGTCGTGAAAGGGATGTCTGATGAGGACTGGTGTGTCAATATGAAGCGCCAATCTCAGAATGGGAGCAGTCTAATCTTTGCTGAGGAAAACGGTGTATTGGTTGGGATGAGTGGTGGTCGTCAGTACCAGTTCCCGGATTTCTCACACAATTATTCGCTACAATCATTGTTCGTGAGTCCACATCAGCGGCGGAGAGGATTTGGAAAGAGATTGCTGCGGGCGCATATAGAATTTGCTCTCAAGAAAAATCCAGGAATCGCCAACTTCCTTTGCGAAATTTATTCCTCTCAGGTCGAATCCATCAATCTCCACATCGATTTTGGTTTCATTGTCGTTGGGCGCATTGTCGAATTTAGGAAAGCCAAGTCACAGAAATCCGATCTCATATACATGCAGTTAAGATCAAAAACGCTGAAGCTCTAATTAGGTTTCTTTTTCGCGATTTTTCAATTCACTGTCAATAAATTCCAGGAACTCTGGCACGTCCTCAGGATTGAGAATTGATATATGTTTTTCTAGAAGTTCATAGAACTCGGCTTCTGTCTTGCTGAACGAGTGAGAAGGCGACGCTTGATCAATATTAGCAGACCAAGCAACGGCAACTGTATCGGGTACTTGCTCTGAATCATGTAATACAGATTCAAAAACTGGTCGGATCTCAGCCCGCTTCTGTCCTTGTTGACTGCTAGTCTCCGCAAAGGAATGGGTTCTTGATCCCCAAATTGATTTTTTAAACCGATGATCTATCATTATTCCCAACGGTATCGGAAATAAAATTTCCGATTGATTTGCTAGTTCGGTGCTGACTTGGCAGATAATTCGATAGATCTCTTCGAGTTCTCCGGAGTCAACAGGCACACTTGCGTCCATCCATTCATACGGCATTGGCCCATTCTCCGAAAAAACGAAAGAGAATGGGCGGAGCGTATCCGTTGCTGGCTCATCAGACGGGCCAATTTCATACTTCCGTTCGGAAGCTGTGTACGACTCTACAATAAGTTGATCGCCCCAATGAGTATGCGGGGCGCACAAAAAAGTTGCATCAATCAGTCGTTTGTCAATCTTATAGAAAATGTCGCGAATCAATAAAATCAGTTCGCAGTTTTTCGGGTGCGGGTCCATTGAGCAACCGTAGCGTTGGCTGATCCGTTCCCTGGCTTCAATCGGGCCGGGTGAAAGAAACCCGCCGACAAGCATTTCGCTAACCGATTGGACGGGAAAGCGGGTCGAACTTTGCTCTGAATTGCCTTTGGATGCATTCATGCCCATGCCAACGTCGTTTAGCTGGTTGAGCAACCTTTGCATTTGCTATGGCTTGAGCCAGCTTGCAGCCGACGCCAGTTTTCGATTAGATTCAAGGCCTTGGATGCGGGAATGTTGATCTCCGCTAGGAAGTTACGCGCCGCCTCTTTTGTCGAGCTTGAACTGGATTTGATTGTCATCTTTCTACCTCCTTCCAAATCATATCACATAGGATCAGTGGCCAACATAGGGGCGTCAAAAATTTTTGCGCGAAGCTAGTTGATTTATGAGCGCTTCTTCGAGGCGATTTATCGCGTTCGCCATCTCGGCTTCATATGAGTACCGATTATACACACCAGCCACTCCACTCATCGTTCCAGAAACGTGGTTGAGAAGCCTCTCTGTGATATGGATTGGCGTGCCCATTTTTGCGTGGTTTGAGCTGAACGTTCGCCTTAAATCATGGAGTGTGTAGTCGCCGAAGCCAAGTTCCTGGTCGAAAACCCGCTTGCACTTGGACCAGCCGTTGAACGGCTTCTCGTCGGATAGCCTGGAGGGGAATAACAGGTCTCCGACGTCCGGCAGCCCTTCAATGATGGATCGGGCTATTGAGCCAAGCGGCAGTGCGTGATCGCGATCGTTCTTTGTCAATGATCCGGGAAAGTGGATCACATCGTTGCGGATCCAACTGCGGCGCAGGGCTGCGATCTCACCACGACGTTGGCCGGTTAGAATGAGGAGCTGAACGATTGGGCCGTAGGGATAGCCGAAGGTTTCTGCCCGGCGCCATACCGCGCGCAGTTCGTCGTCTGATAGGATGCGGCTTCGCGATTGGCTTCTGAAAGTGAGTGGTGGGACCGGCGAGGTTTCGATCAGGCCGCGTTTCCTGCACCAGTTGAACATTGTCCGCACAGCGACGAACGCATGCTTTTGTTCCGAAGGTGTCCGTTTCAACATATCGATGGGCTTCACAATGTCCAGGCGGGTCACCTCTGATATCGGCTTGTCGATCTTGAAGTGTCGTAGCAGCAGCCGGCGATACTCTTGGGCGGTTCGTTCCCTTGTCCGTTCGTCGCTGTCGCGCAGGAACGCGTCACGCGCTTCCGTGAACGAGGTTGATGACGCAGGTAACTCAGTGGCGCCGTCATCAAGAGCAATATCGGCCTGAGTTTGTTTAGCGATAGTGCGGGCCTCGGCGAGGGTCATCTCCGGATAGCGGCCGATTGTCTTCCGCTTTCGCTTGGGGCCATAGAGCACCACGAACGACTTTGAGCCTCCCTGCGAAACTCGAACACCGAACCCTTTCAGCCGATCGTCAAAGTATGTCTTTTGACCCCGATCTGGGGCCTTCAGTTTTTTGATCTGTAGGTCCGTTAGGCTCATATTAGGCTCGCAAATGTGGCGCGTATGGGAGACTTTTGACGTTATTGTATGTTCAAGGTTATCCCGAAAAATTATGTATTTGCAATGATATAGGTTCAGCGCGGCTGATATATGAGAATGGTTCGCCACAAACTCTTAATCAGCGGGTCCACGGTTCGAGTCCGTGCGCGCCCACCATTTTTCCTGACGGGTTGGCGGCAATTTGCCAGTCGATTAGTGTAAGTACTCGGATTCAAGGTGATATCATAGGAAACAAGATTATTTCGCCTGGCGAGCGGCAAATCATTCCGCCTCTCGCTCGCCATCTACTTGAATTGCTTCCACTTGCCCCACCGCAATTGTGAGTAAGTCCCGGGGATGACGTATATTATACCGTCGCATTTCCCACATGATCCCGTTTCTGTGTTCGTCGTTAATGACACCGCCTTCAGTGGCATGACGCCACCAATCCAAGGCCCACTCTCGTTCATCGTCGTTGCCGACTATGAACGCCATTGCTTCTTCGTGTCCAAGATTCCCCACTCTAGCCCTTGCGTAAAGGTCCGGCGCAACTGACTTCATTACGCATACCCCAGCGACCAAAGGAGCCACGAAGAAATGGTTCCTGGGCACCGAGACTGCGGTGAGCGACACTGTCGTAACTACTCGGGCGATGGTGCGCAGAGACAGCTCATGCTTGTTTACCAGAAATTCAACCTCTTCCCACAACAATTGGTTGAGCTGACTGTCTACATGTCGCACTGCATAGGTTTGGAAGAGATGTTCTAGGTAGCGCTTTCTCTGAGATCGATTCGGATTGGTGTGCGATGGCAGTTGCAAGCGTAGATGATAAAACTTCTCGAGGTAGCGACTAGCGTCGAACTCTGCCCCATAGGCCCCCTGTATGGCGGTTTCCAGTTGCGGCAAATGGGTAACCAAGATGAAAACGACGCCATCTACGGCGAACAAGTGCTTGATCCGCTCAATAACACTTAACGCAAATGGCGGTCGACATCTATCCAAGTCATCAATCACAAAGATCAATGGGGAACGCGAATTGCCCACGATACTCGATTTTGCCGACGCTGAAGAAGCCAATTGGGCCAAACTTAGGCGAAAGTCGTTAAGAGTTTGTCGCTCAACAGCGGCATCGTGAATCCGGTTTTCAATCGTGTCTTCGATCATCTTATCGGTCTGAGCCTGGACCAGATGAGCCATGTCTTCGCCAGTCTTTCCGAGGCTCTTGATGTCTTCAATATCCAGCGCGCCGGCCGTCGCCGCCCTGGTGAGGACTTTGAGTGCGAAAGGTGCCACTACCTTTCCGGCAGCAACGACATGGCCCAGAAATTTCTTGGATGGCTTCTCTTCATCATCGCTGCCATCTACTACTTCAGTGGCCGTGATGATCTCGCTCGATAGTGCAAGAAAAGCATCTTCAAAGTGATCGCTGCCGAAGGCATCGAAATATATTACTGGTGCCCCGATACCTCGCATCATCTCGGCCCATTGTCGTATGAAGATACTCTTCCCTGAACCCCAATCTCCGTCCAACGTAAGTACTGCAGGCCCCTCAATATTTTGAACCAAACCCTGCAGCCTCTCGCCAAAGGGTTTGTACTCGAAAATGTCATTTTCTGTAGTGAATCCAACACCTTTCGGTATCTCAGGTTCAACAGGAACAAGTCTCATGGTCTGATCCATACTCAGTTGGGGCCATAAGCGGGACATGGGTGACCGCCTGTGCTACACGTGTACTTTCAGGTCGTTGTGAAGATGCGTCAATTTCCGAGCGTCGGGTTCGCTGGCACCATGGGTCAGTCCGGCGGCCTTCTACTGTCGTCGAAAACGTTCACACCAAGGATCGCCGATAGTGGACAGTATCAATCTAAGCCCAACAAAAAAAGTGATTGAGACAAGAAACACAAGTATTCCCATCAAGCTACTTACAGTCTCTGCGGCTAAACTCAACTGTTCCGAGGCGTCCGACCAACTGAATATCAGCGCGATCAAATATAGCAGCACGACTGCCAACCCGCCTCAAAACCCACAGCGCCTTACCTAATCAGGCGGTTCCGTTAGCATTGTGGTGTAAGCCCCTTTAGCTCCATCGTCCAGAACGATACTCCTTCAATTTGATCGCTAACAGGTCCTTGTTTTTCAAGATAGCTGGTCGGGGAGCCGATATGTTGCGAAAGCGGGGGATCGGCGAAGCAATCTTCTCCAATTGGCGACTGGAAAACTGGAGCACAGAAGAATCGCCGTCTCGGAACGGTCGCCGTGCCTGGCCGTGCGCACGTCACCGAGTCAGAAACTTGTGCCCGGCTTGTAGTAGCGATCTGCCCAGATGCCCATCTGCGGCTCGTCCTCCAGCGGCAGGCGCCAGCTCTTCACCTTTGCGTCCGCCAGCACCACGCGGAACAGGCCGCGGGGCTGGTCGATGGTATTGTCGACATACTCGTTGGCTCCGCGTCGCCCCACATAACGTGCCGCCATGTCGCGATAGAGATCGCGCCAGAGATCGTCGGCACCCAGATCGTGCACCAGTTCCGCATCGCCCTCCACCAGCACCTTGCGATAGGGCAGGTTCTGGTCGTCGATGCAGAGCGCGGCGCGGGGATCGCGGCGCAGGCAGGTAAACCATTCGGACTTCTCGCGCGGCGTGAACCAGATGGCACCGTCGCGATGAATGAACCACAGCGGCGTCACCAGCGGGCTGCCGTCTTCACGCACCACCGCGATCTTCATGACGATGCCCTTCGCGTCGAGGAACTCCTGGAACTCGTCGTCAGTCAGTTTCGGCATGATCTCTTCTCCCCTTCGGAATTGCGCCGGGCGGCGGGCATGCCGGCCACCGGTGACGGACAGCGGCTCACCCCCAAGCATACCCCCGTGCCTCGAAGCCCAGCAGGGGTTCGGCGAAGATGCGGGTGGCGGCGGGCAGGCCTGCGGCCTGTGCCGCACCGAAGCAGACGTGGAGGGGCAGCAGGTGTTCCTCGCGCGGCTGGCAGAAGCGGGCGCCGGGGGCCTCGGTCCAGGCGGTGAGCCTGCGGGTCTGGTCGGCGGCGTCGAGGGCTGGATCGCAGATCACGCTGTCCAGCCAGTCGTGGAAGTGCACCGCCATGTGCTGGCCCTCGGCCTTCTGTTGCGGGGGCAGCCGACCGACCAGAGCCTGCATGTTGTGGAAACTGAAGCCGGAGCCGAGCAGGACCACGCCGTCGTCCAGCAGGGGACCGAGCGCATGGCCCATCGCGACATGCCGGGCCGGATCGAGCGAGGAGAGCAGCGACATCTGCAGCACCGGAATGTCCGCCTCCGGTCGCATCAGCATCAGGGGCACGAAGGTGCCGTGGTCGAAGCCGCGTTCCGGGTCCAGATTCGCGGCAAGGCCGTCAGCATCCAGCGCCTGCGCCGCCCGCGCCGCCAGTTGCGGTGCGCCGGGCGCGGGATAATTCAGGCGATAGGTCTCCTCCGGGAAGCCGAAAAAGTCGTAGAGCATGCCGGGCGCAGGCGAACTGCTGAAGGACGGGGTCTCCGCCTCCCAGTGCGCGGTGACGACAATGATCGCCTTCGCGCCGTCCAGGAGCGGGCGCAGGCCGGTCAGTGCCGTGACGAGCGGCGCGTGCGCCGGATCCCCCATCAGCGGCAGCGGCCCACCGCCATGCGGAATGAACAGGACCTTTGCCATGGGTTCAGGCGGGCTCCGCCTGCGGCAGGGCCATCTCGCCGCGCGCCTCGAACGTGACGCGTACTGCCATGCCGATGGTGACATCTTCCGGGGCGCAGTTGATCACGTTCATCATCAGCCTCGGTCCTTCCTCCAGGTCGATCAGGGCGATGACATAGGGCGCGCGATCGGCAAAGGCCGGGCCGGGTGCGCGATGGTTGATGGTGAAGGTGAAGACCTGCCCCTGCCCCGTGGCCGCGAACGGCGCGCCGGTCGCACCACCACAGTCGGTGCAGCTGTTCTGGGGCGGGAACTGCACCGCGTCACAGGCGGTACAGCGGGCCAGGGTGAGACGGCCATCGGCACAGGCGTCCCAGAAAGCCTGGCTCTCGGCATTCGGTGTCGGCAATGGCAGGGCGTGTACGGGATCGGTCATGACTGCCGCTCCAGGATCAGGGAAACATGGGCGGAGAGGACGCCACCATCGCCGTGGACGAAGGCACGGGCGGCATCCGGCACCTGGCGGTCATCGGCCTGGCCGCGCAACTGGCGCACGGCCTCCACCACATGAAACGCGCCGCCCGCCGCGCCGGAGTGGCCGAAGCTCAGCAGGCCGCCATGGGTGTTGCAGGGCAGGCTGCCGCCGAGGTCCAGCGCCCCGCCGGAGACCGCCTCCCCCACCGCGCCCTTGGGGAAGAAGCCGATGGACTCCAGCTCGATGGCCAGCGTGATGGTGAAGCTGTCGTAGATCTCCGCCACATCGATGTCGGCGGTGGTCATCCCGGCCTCGGCAAAGGCGTCGCGGGCGCTGAACTTGCAGCCAAAGGATTGCAGGTCACGCGGGGCGGAGATCAGATGCTCATGCGTGTTCTTCTGCCCCGCGCCGACGATGCGGACCTCCGCGCCATTTCCGGTGGGCGCGGCGGAGACCAGGATTCCGGCGGCACCGTCGGAAATCAGGGCGCAGTCGAACAGGCGCAGCGGGTCGGCAATCACCCGGCTGCCCATCACGTCGTCATGGCTCAAGGGCTTGCGCATCTGGGCGTCCGGGTGACGGCGGGCATGGTTCCGGGTGGTCACGGCAATGTGCGCCAGGTCCGAGGCGGTCAGCCCGGTGTCATGCATGTAGCGTCGCGCCACCATGGCATAGGCGGCGGGAATGGTGATGCCATAGGGCACCTCGAACTGTCCGTGGCCAAACTGGGCCAGCGCCGCAACGGCCGCCCCCGGGGCCATGCCGCTCAACCGGTTGTCGCCGGTCAGACAGAGCACGTGCCGGCACATGCCGCTTTCCACCAGTGCCTTTGCGGTCATGACCTGCAGACCGCCGGTGGCCCCGCCCGCACTGACACAGGCGGAATAGGCGGGCTGGATGCCCAGATACTCCGCCACGACGGAGGCCAGCATCGGATGCGGTTCGGTGAAGGAGTAGGCGCAGAGCAGCCCGTCCACATCGCCGAGCTCCAGGCCGGCATCGGCAACCGCGCCACGCGCGACCTCGGCATGCAGGCCGAGGCAGGTGGACCCCTCCAGCTTGCCGCAGGCCGTATTGGCCACGCCCGTGATTGCAGCCTTTGAAGTACCCATCTGTTCCCCCCGAATTCAGGTTTCTCAGCCTACATGGTCGGACTGTTGGCTTGAAACCCTTGAACCGCATGGCAGGGCCGACTAGATCATGGCCCGGCCAGAGGCGAGAAACGATCCGGCCTCCTCCGGCCAGCGAAGTCAGATGCGCGGCGACGTGTTTCGGGTCCATGATCCCGGCGCGGATGCACAGAACGCATGATCAGGGGAGCAGCACCGACGTGACAGCCATGCTGGAAGTTCGGAATCTGGTGAAGCAGTTCGGTCACTTCACCGCCGTGGACGGGATCAGTTTCGAGGTACAGCGCGGCGAAGTGCTCGGCTTCCTCGGCCCCAATGGTGCGGGCAAGTCCACCACCATGAAGATGATCACGGGGTTCCTGGGCCCCACCGCCGGAACGGTGACCGTCAACCAGGTCGATGCGCTGGCCAATCCGATCATGGCCAAGACCCGCATCGGCTACCTGCCGGAGGGTGCGCCGGCCTATCCCGACATGACCCCCGCAGCGTTCCTGAACTTCGTCGCCAGCATCCGCGGCCTGAGCGCGAAACAGCGCCGCGAGCGCATTGCCGCGATCACGGAGCGGATCGAACTGCGCCGGGTGATGGAACAGCCGATCGAGACCCTGTCGAAGGGCTTCAAGCGCCGCGTCGGTCTGGCCCAGGCGCTGCTGCATGACCCGGAGATCCTGATCCTGGACGAACCCACGGATGGTCTGGACCCGAACCAGAAGTTCCAGGTGCGCGACCTGATCCGCGAACTGGCCCCCGAAAAGGCCATCATCATCTCGACCCACATCCTGGAGGAAGTCTCCGCTGTCTGCAGTCGCGCCATGATCATCGCCCACGGCAAGGTCGTCGCCGACGGCACACCGGGTGAGCTGATGGGCCGGTCGCGGTTCCACAACGCGGTGGTGCTGGAACTGAAGGGCACCGATCAGCCGGATTTCGAGACCATTCGTGCCGATCTGATCCGCGTGCCGGGCGTTGCCAGTGTCGAACCGGACGGGGACCGCCGCGTCGTGGTCTTTCCGCAGGACAGCGCCACCGTCACCGACGGCGTCTCGCAACTGGCCAGCGCACGTGGCTGGCAGATCGGAGCCTTCTATGTCGATCCGGGCCGGATGGACGAAGTGTTCCGCACCATCACGCAGGGGAACTGAGCCATGGGTGCCATGACAACCGTTTTC
>BQJF01000011.1 GCA_021604565.1 Minwuia thermotolerans
GCTTCCAGGTGCCAGAACATCAGTCTCTCAATGGTCCGGCGCCATGCCGGGTCTCTCAAGCGTCTTGGACACAGGGGACAAGAAAAAATGACAGCAATGCTTTGGGCCGTGATCGGCTGCGGCGTGCTGGCGCTGATCTACGGCATCGTCACGGCGAAGAGTGTACTCTCCGCTTCGGCTGGCAATGCCCGGATGCAGGAAATCGCCGGCGCCATCCAGGAAGGCGCTTCCGCCTACCTCAATCGTCAGTACAAGACCATCGCGCTCGTCGGTGTGGTCGTCACCATCGTGATCGGCCTGCTGCTGGGTTGGCTGGTCGCCATCGGCTTCGTCATAGGCGCGGTACTCTCCGGTGCCACCGGCTTCATCGGCATGAACGTTTCGGTTCGCGCCAATGTCCGCACTACCGAAGCTGCCCGTCAGAGCCTCGGCGCCGGCCTGTCCGTCGCTTTCCGCGCCGGTGCCGTCACCGGCATGCTGGTTGCCGGACTGGCCCTGCTGGCCTGCGCCGGTTACTACGGCGTGCTGCTGAGCATGGGCATCGACGGTCGTGAACTGATCGACAGCCTGATCGCACTGGGCTTCGGCGCGTCCCTGATCTCCATCTTCGCCCGTCTCGGCGGCGGCATCTTCACCAAGGGTGCGGACGTCGGTGCCGACCTGGTCGGCAAGGTCGAGGCTGGTATCCCCGAGGACGACCCCCGCAACCCGGCAGTGATCGCCGACAACGTCGGTGACAATGTGGGCGACTGCGCCGGCATGGCCGCTGACCTGTTCGAGACCTATGCCGTGACCATCGTCGCAACCATGGTCCTGGCCTCGATCCTGTTCATCGGCTCCACGGCAGAAGCCGCGATGCTGTACCCGCTGGCCATCGGTGCCGTCGCCATTCCGGCGTCGATCATCGGGACCTTCTTTGTCCGTCTGGGTTCGTCCAACAACATCATGGGCGCGCTCTACAAGGGCTTCATCGTCTCGGCCGTGCTGTCGGCAATCGCCTTCTACCCGGTTACCGAGTTCATTCTGGGTACCGGTGCCATCGAAGGCGCAGCCTTCACCGGCATGGACCTGTTCTGGTGTGCGCTCACCGGCCTGGTGATCACCGGCCTGCTGATCTGGGTGACCGAGTACTACACCTCGACCGAGTATCGCCCGGTGCGTTCGGTGGCCGCGGCCTCCGAGACCGGTCACGCGACCAACATCATCCAGGGTCTGGCCATCGGCATGGAATCGACCGCGATCCCCGCAGTCATCATTTCCGCCGGTATCATCATCACCTACAGCCTGGCGGGCCTGTTCGGCATCGCCATCGCCGTCACCGCCATGCTGGCGCTGGCCGGCATGGTTGTGGCCCTCGACGCCTACGGCCCGGTAACGGACAACGCCGGTGGCATCGCGGAGATGTCGGAGCTGGACGAGTCGGTGCGTAACACCACCGACGCCCTGGACGCCGTCGGCAACACCACCAAGGCCGTCACCAAGGGCTATGCCATTGGTTCCGCCGGTCTGGGTGCACTGGTGCTGTTCGCCGCCTACACGCAGGACCTGAAGTACTTCGCGTTAAATTCGGAACAGTATCCGTACTTCAAGGATGTCACCCCCGATTTCGCGCTGTCCAACCCGTTCGTCGTGGTTGGCCTGATCATGGGCGGCCTGCTGCCGTTCCTGTTCGGTGCCATGTCCATGACCGCAGTGGGTCGTGCAGCCGGTTCCGTGGTCGAGGAAGTGCGTCGCCAGTTCCGCGACGACAAGGGCATCATGGCCGGTACGTCCAAGCCGGACTACAGCCGTGCGGTCGATCTGCTGACCAAGTCCGCCATCAAGGAGATGATCATCCCCTCGATGCTGCCGGTCCTGGCCCCGATCGTGATGTACTTCGTCATCTTGGCCGTGTCCGACAAGGCGTCCGCTCTGGCTGCCCTCGGCGCGATGCTGCTGGGCGTGATCGCCACGGGCCTGTTCGTCGCCATCTCCATGACCGTTGGTGGTGGTGCCTGGGACAATGCCAAGAAGTACATCGAGGACGGCAACCACGGCGGCAAGGGTTCCGAGCCGCACAAGGCCTCCGTCACCGGTGACACCGTCGGCGATCCCTACAAGGACACCGCCGGCCCGGCCGTCAACCCGATGATCAAGATCACCAACATCATCGCGTTGCTGCTGCTGGCCGTTCTGGCCCACTGATCCCGACTGCCGGTGCTGCCCCTTCAGGGCGGCACCGGTACCGGTTCGGTGCAACGGAAAAGATCAGGGGTGTCGCAGCAATGCGGCGCCCCTTTTCTGTTGCGGGGCGCCTGCTCTTCGCAAACCTTCTATCGAAGAAGGTCCGCCTGATAGATCGCACTGGCCCATTGCGGCAGGTGAGGTTTCACGAAACTCACGCGACCGCGTGTGAACCCGATGATCCGTTCCGGCGGCGTGTTCAGACGCGAATTGTCAAAGACGTGGCCCTGGTCGCAGAGCAACATTGCCTCGCGGATGATTGGCCCATTCCTGTCATACCGCTCACGGATCTTCTGCTCGGGGACGCAGTGCCCGCCTTCCTCCACGCGGCTCATCACCCGCGCAACCGACAGGTCAGCCAGTTCGACCCCGACATGAAACAGGATGACGGTGAACCCCCGGTTCCTGGCCTGCTGGACCAGTTCGATCTTCGATGGATGGGAGAAAACGGTCTCGGTGGCAAAACTCTGCCCCTTCGCCATGCATTCCGCCCGCCGGGCTGCTGCGATCTCGGCAGCACTATAGGAGGCTTCAGGTGAAGGGTCGCGCAGCTCATCCCGCTGGATGATGTCCGCGTTGATGAAGGGGGCCTTGAAGCTCGGGGCGATCTGCAATTCGTACAATGTCGACTTGCCGGCCCCGTTGGGCCCGGCAAGCATGACCATGGCAGGATTCACGAGCCGTCGGATTCCCGAATGATCTCGCCGGTTTCGGACAGGCCCACTCCGAGTCCGAGCTTGCGGCGTCGGGCGAAGAATTCCTTCGACTGTTCACTTGGTTCCGCCATCTGGTCACCGAAGGCATTGAGCCAGACTTCATGCTCCTCCGGCGTCAGTTCCTCTGGCGCGAGAGAGGCCTCCAGCGCCGCCGAGATACGCTGATGATCGAAGTTGCCGGATTTCTCGATGGCGCGGCCAATTCGGACCCAGTGGGTGATCTGGCCCGCCACGGACCTGCTCTGCAACTCCGATTCCTTGCGCACCAGCGCCATGACGTCATCACTCAGCTTGACCGATTGAGCCATGCGAACCTCCGTTGCAGACCGATGAAAGGTAGCAATTTGCCACCTCTTGATCAAGAAGTCTGCTGCATCAGGATGCGACGTTCAAAGGTCGGCAGGTCCGAAAAAACGTGTCAGGCGGACAGTTTCGCCATGATCTCGTCATCGACCTCGAAGTTCGAGAAGACGCGCTGCACATCGTCATTGTCGTCCAGCACGTCGATCAGCTTCAGCAGGGTCGCGGCCTTGTCCTCGTCCACAGGTGTGGTGTTCTGCGGGCGCCAGTCCAGGCCGGCACGGCTGGCCTCGCCGAAGCGGGCCTCCAGCGCGTCGCGAACGCTGTTGAAGCTCTCGATGGCGCAGATGATCTCATGACCGTCATCGCTGGTGGCCACATCGTCGGCCCCGGCCTCCACCGCCGCCTCGAACATCTCGTCGGTCGTGGCCGTGTCCGCCGGATATTCGACGACACCCTGCCGGTCGAACATGAAGGACACGGAATTGGTCTCCCCCAGCGCGCCGCCGTGCTTGGAGAAGGCGGAGCGCACTTCGGAGGCGGTGCGGTTGCGGTTGTCGGTCAGTGCCTCGATGATCACGGCGACGCCGCCGGGCCCATAGCCCTCGTAGCGGATTTCCTCGAAATTGTCGGCGGCCCCGTCACCCGTGGCGCGCTTGATCGCCCGGTTGATGTTGTCGTTGGGCATGTTCTCCTTGCGTCCCGCGATGATCGCGGCGCGCAGACGCGGGTTCGCAGCGGGGTCGTCGCCACCTTCCTTGACCGACACGGTGATCTCGCGCGCCAGTTTCGTGAACAGCTTGGCGCGCTTCGCATCCTGCGCGCCCTTGCGGTACATGATGTTCTTGAATTGTGAATGACCTGCCATGGGGTTCAGGCTCCGCGTTCCGCAATGATGACAAGGGGCGCGCTGCATCGTCCGCGCACGCGGCTTCTCATAGCAGATAAGCGGGTGTCCGGGTCAAGCTTGCCGAGCACGACGGAGCCCCGCCCCCAGATCAGGTGATCAGTCGCTCGATGGTTTCAACATGGTCTGCCTCCGCTGCGGGCTTGTCCCATCGGATGCGCGCGATCCGCGGAAAGCGCATTGCCACCCCCGACTTGTGACGGCGGGACCGGTTGACCCCGTCGAAGGCAATCTCAAGTACCAGGCTCTGTTCCACGGCCCTGACCGGGCCATAGCGATCCACGATATTGCCGCGCACGAAGCGATCCAGCTCCTTCAGTTCCGCATCCGTGAAACCGAAGTATGCCTTGCCCACCGGCACCAGTTCGTCGCCACGCCAGGCCCCGAATGTGAAGTCCGAATAGAGCGATGACCGCCTGCCGTGCCCGCGCTGCGCGTACATCATCACGCAGTCCACGCGATGTGGCTCCCGCTTCCACTTGAACCAGAGGCCACGGGGGCGCCCGGCATGGTAGGGGCTGTCCGCGCGTTTCAGCATCACCCCCTCGATGGCCGGGTGTGGGGGATCGGCACGTACCTTCGCCAGTTGCTCCCAGTCGACTGCCGGGACTAGAGGTGACAGGTCGAGTCGCGGCGAGGCATGGCGCGCCACCCAGTCGGTCAGTACCTGCCGCCGGTCAATGAACGGCAAGGCGCGACAGTCCCTGTCTGCGTCGAACAGGATGTCGTAGAGCCGGATACCCACCGGATGCGCCGCCTGCTGTTTCGCGCTCACCGTCTTGCGGTTCAGTCGCTGCTGCAGGTCGTTGAAGCTGCCAATCCCGTCCGAGCGCATCACCAGCAACTCCCCGTCGAGCACAGCATCGCCTGCCAGTGTCTGCATCAGATCCGGGAAGGCGGCGGAGATGTCGTCGCCGGTACGCGAGAACAGGCGACCCTGTCCGCCCCGCAGCACCAGCTGCACCCGGATGCCATCCCATTTCCACTCGGCGCGGAAGTCGGCCATGTCGAGGCGGGATTGCTCCTCCGCCTCCAGCGGGTGCGCCAGCATCAGCGGACGGAACGTCATCGCCTCCGCCAGCGACGGGCGTTCCGCCCGTCCCTCCAGCCAGTCGAACAGTGCGGTGTAAGGCGGTTCCACTGCGTGCCAGACTTCCTCGATGGCCGGGAGGTCGGCGTCCCCCAGCCGGGTCAGGGCCGTCCGCGCCAGGCGACCCGAGACGCCAACCCGCAATCCGCCGGTGAGGAGTTTCAGCAGCGCCCAGCGCCCTGTCGGATCCAGCCTGTCCAGCCAGCCCGCGACCAGATCCGGAACCTGTCCGCGTTTCGCCGCCTCCAGTGTCCCGATGATCTCCGACAGGTGCGGGGTAGCGTTCGCGCTACGGTCCTGCGGCCAGAGCAGCGACACGGTCTCGGCCAGGTCGCCGACGTAGTCATAGGAAAGACGAAACAGTTCCGGGTCTGTCCGGTCCGCCACCAGTTCGCGGATCATGGACGGTCGCGCGGCACGCAGTTTCAGGTCGCCCGCAAGGGATGCCAGCGCATAGCCACGGTCCGGATCGGGTGTCGATTTCAGGTAGGCGGCGATCAGGTCCAGCCGGACATTGCGTCCCGGCGCGGTGGACAGCCGGTCAAGCAGTTCGGCAAAGGCCTGCATCAGGAACCGGCCTCTTCCATCTCCGTTTCCGTGTCGCCATCTTCCTCCCGCCCGACGAGGCTGAGGGCACGCGCTTCGAGACCAAGCGAGCGGGCGTAATGCACCAGCGCGTCCTCCCGCCCGTGCGTCACCCAGATCTCCCCGGCCTCCACATCACGGATGGTCGCCGTCAGCTCGTCCCAGTCCGCATGATCGGAGATGATCAGGGGCAGTTCGGCACCACGCTGGCGTGCCCGGGCGCGAATGCGCATCCACCCGGAGGCGACGGCGGTTACCGGATCCGGCATCTGCTGCGACCAGCGATCCGCGAGGGAACTCGGCGGGCACATGACGATCCGCCCCGTCAGCGCCTGCTTCGGCAATCCCGCGACCGGCGCCAGATCACCCAGGTCAACACCGAGCCGCTGGTAGAGCGCGCAGAGCTTCTGCAAGGCCCCGTGCAGGTAGATTGTGTCGTCATATCCGGCTTCGCGCAGCAGGGCGATGACGCGCTGCGCCTTGCCCAGGGCATAGACCCCCACGAGATGACAGCGCTCCGGCGCGGCGGCGACGGAGGCCAGCAAGCGACCGACTTCGGCGCTCGCGGACGGGTGTCGGAACACCGGCAGACCGAATGTCGCCTCCGTGATGAAGGCATCGCAGGTCACGACCTCGAACGGAGCGCAGGTCGGGTCGCGGCTGCGCTTGTAGTCGCCGGAGACGACGATGCGCTCCCCGCCATGTTCCAGAACCACCTGGGCGCTGCCGAGCACATGACCGGCGGAGACCAGCCGCACCGAAACGTCGCCGATCCGCGTGACCTCGCCGTAGCGCACCCGCTGAAACGACCGCCCGGCATTGCTGCCGTAGCGGGCCTCCGCGATCGCGATGGTTTCGTGGGTAGCAAGGACATGGTTGTTGCCGGGGCGTGCGTGGTCCGCATGTCCGTGGGTGATGATCGCGCGCTCGGCCTTGCGCACCGGGTCCACGTAGAAATCACCTGGAATGCAGTACAGGCCGCCAGGTCGCGGTTCCAGCCAGCTCAGGCGCTTTCCCTCTGCCATAGCTGCCGCCGCCCTCTCCGCGTTGATTGCACCCGCCAACCGGCTGCGCCATGCTTCCGCCCCCAACGATACAGGAGGTCGCGTCCTTGGCCATCAGCGCACTTGATCATCCCCTGCTGGCGGGCCTGCTCGGCGACCCGGAGATTGCCGCATGGTTCACGCCGGAGGCCGAGATCCGGGCCATGCTGAGGTTCGAGGCCGCGCTGGCCCGCGCCGAAGCGGCCTGTGGTGTCATACCTGAGCCGGCGGCCACGGAGATCATCGGGCTGATCAGCGATTTCAGTCCGGACATGCAGACACTGGCGGTGGCCAGCGCGCGCGACGGGCTGATCGTGCCGGCCCTGGTCAGCCAGCTTCGCGCCGCTGTCTCCGAACCCAATCGCGCGCACCTGCACTTCGGCAGTACCTCGCAGGACGTGATCGATACCGCGCTGGTGCTCCGCCTCGATCCCTGCCTGGACATTCTGGAGGCCCGTCTGAGGGGGATTTTGGCCGCGCTGGAAACCTTTTCGGAGACCCATGGCACGCAGCCGCTGATGGGCCGGACCCGGATGCAGCAGGCCATCGCGATCCGGTATGCAGACCGGCTGGAAAACTGGATCACGCCGGTGCGGGAAGTCCTGGATGAACTTGCGACGGTCAGGGCCGCCGCCATCCGCCTGCAATGTGGCGGCGCGGCGGGCACGCTGGACAAGCTGGGCGATGCAGGACCGAAGGTCGCGGCCGCACTGGGACGCGAACTGGACTTGCCGGTGCCGGCGCGACACTGGCAGACCAACCGCCGGGGGTTGATTGCGCTGACGAACTGGTGCGCAGCCGCGACCGCTGTGCTGGGCAAGATCGGCCAGGACGTGGCACTGATGACCCAGAACGAGCTCGCCGAGCTGCGGGTAACCAGCGGCGGTGGCTCCTCCGCCATGCCGCACAAGGTCAATCCGGTCAACGCGGAGGCGCTGGTGACGCTCAGCCGTTTCGTCGCCGTGCAGTCCGGCGGCATGCAGCTTTCAGCGGTTCATGAACAGGAAAGGTCCGGCATATCCTGGACGCTGGAATGGATGTTGCTGCCACAGATCGTTGCTGCCACAGGCGTTGCCAGCCTGCGCGCCGAGGCGCTGCTGGGCAGCATCGCCATGCCCTGACACCGGTTGGCGGCGACATCCGGGTCGTTTGGGAGTTGTTTCGCGCTTTGATTGCTTATCTAATTCGCTGACACACTGATGGTTCCGGTCCGGGGGGACAGATGGAGGGGCTCAATTCAGCGGATGTCGCAGTCGCCAGCGACGAGGCACCCGCCACGGAGAGGTCGGCACGACTGGATGGCAATAGGATCAGACGGATCCTCGCTGACCAGCAGATCGATCCCTACCTGATATACGACGAGGCACGCTGCAGTTTCTCTGACCGTGCCTTCCGTCCTGTGGTGCATGAGGACGTGGAGGATATTCGCCTCTGGCTGTTCGACCGCTGGCCCGATCCGCCCAGGTTCACCAGCGAAGTCTTCGACTGCGATGATTTCGCGATCATGTTCAAGAGCTTCGCGACACTGTTCACCTACTACCGGAAAGAGCCGTTGCCGCTGGCGATCGGCATTGCGTGGGGCGTGTTCCCGCAGATAAATCCCGATCTGCACGCCCTCAACTTCGCGATCACTCCGAACAACAAGGCCGTCTGGTTCGAACCACAGGACCTGCTGCGTCCTGGCGCCACCTGGCGCCACGGTGTCCGTCCCGACCGGATCGAACGCATCGTCTGCTGAGGCCCGCAGGCCGGAATGCGTTTGCCGCGCTTGTCGTGACACCGGGCCTGTGATTGGCTTCCCTGCAAATCACGAGGGAGGAAGACAATGGCCGCAAGAGCGACATCCATGATCGTTGCCGCACAGCCGGAGGCTGCCGAGGCAGGTGCGGAGATCCTGAGACGCGGTGGCAACGCCATTGATGCGGCGATGGCTGCGGCGCTGGTGCAGGGTGTCGTTGATCCCCAGATGTGCGGCATCGCCGGCTTCGGTTCCTGCCAGGTCTACATGCCGGACCGGGATGTGCTGACCTTCATCGACTTCCACGGCAAGACCCCGAAGAAGGCCACGCCGGACATGTGGGAAGACATCATCGTCGGTGAGACACGGGATGGCTTCGGCTTCGTGCTGGAGGGGTTCGTCAACGACCTCGGCTACCAGTCGATCACCACGCCGGGCAGCCTGAAGGCCTATCATGAGGCTGTCACCGAGTTCGGCACCATGGACTGGGCCGACATCTGCGCCCCCGCCGTGGCGCAGGCGGAGGAAGGTTTCATCGTCCGCCCGCATGTCCAGTTCTGGTGGGACTCCGGCAGCAGCTACGGTCGCGCTGACGTCACCGATAGGCTGCGGTTCTCCGCCACCGGTCGCGAAGCCTATTTTCGGGGAGACGGCACGACCAAGCGCGTCGGTGACCGGGTCAACAATCCCGATCTCGCCAGGACCCTGGCCCAGATCGCCCGACATGGCCCCGACATCTTCTACAGGGGCGAGATCGCGGAGCGTATTGCGGAGGACTTTGCCGCCAATGGCGGGCTGCTGGGTTACGACGACCTCGCCGACTATGCGACGACGCGCAACCGACCGATCGAGATCGACTACCGCGACTGGCATCTGACCACCAACCAGCCACCCGGCGGCGGGATCATGCTGGCCGAGATGATGAACATCCTGGAGAACTTCGACCTTGCCGGGATCGGCCACAACACTGTCGAGTACCTGCGTATCGTGGCGGAGGCGATGAAGGTTGCCACCGCCGACAAGGACGGGCATGTGGGCGACCCCGCATTCTACGACGTCCCCATTGAACGCCTGACCTCCAAGGCCCATGCCGCCGAAGCCGCCGCGCGGATCAGGGCCGGAGAGAAGCATCATGTCGAGCGCATCGGCATGGAGGAATCGAAACAGACAACGCATGTGGCTGTCATCGATGCACAGGGCAACGCCGTCACCATGACCCACTCCCTGGGCATGCCCTCTGGCGTGATCACGGACGGGCTGGGGTTCATGTACAATGGCTGCATGGCTGTCTTCGACCCGCGGCCGGGCCGGGCCGGATCAATAGCGCCCGGCAAGGCCAGGTTCAGCTCCGTCTGCCCCACGTTCGGTTTCCGTGACGACAGGCTGGAACTGGCCATTGGCGCACCTGGCGGCACGCAGATCGCGATGGGCGTCATGCAGGCAACCCTGAACGTCATCGATCATGGCATGACGATGACGGAGGCTGTGTCCGCACCCAGGTTCTCCGCGACATCGGACATCATCGACGTGACCAACCGGATCCCGCGCTTCGTCCAGCGCGAACTGGAGGCCGATGGCTACGAGGTCATGCGCAATCCGCTGACGTTCGACATCGCAGCGGTTCATGGCATCAGGGTCAGGGCAGACGGCAGCTTCGACGGTGCCGCTGATCCCGGTCATGACGGCGTGGCGATAGGCGTCTGAACCGTCCCGAATGCTGCATTGGCAGGAAATGCGGACCTGCGTCCACATCATTGCATTGAGCGTGACAGCAACCCATGTGGAATTCTCTGTCGCCGACTGAATGGGCCAACCCGGAGACAGGGTTGTTAACAGAAAATTTACATTTGGAGCGGGATAGTGCCGCTCCTGGAGAAGAAAGGCGCTTGCGTGCTTGACAGAAGCCCGTTGCGGGCACAACACCTGACCTTGCTGGACTACTGGATTGGACTCGAGGCCGGTGGAGGATTGCCATCCCGCGCAGCCGTGAATCCACTTGATATCCCGCGCCTGCTGAAGAACATCGGAATGATCGATGTGGTGCAGGAAGTAGGCGGCAACTACCGCTTCCGCTATCGCCTGGTCGGCACGCAGATGAACCACATCACCGGTACGGACTTCACCGACCGCTGGCTGAGCGACATCAAGTCAGTTGAGTACGGCGCCTTTCTGGAAAGGCTCTATACGGAGTGCGTCGTCAGGAAGGCACCGGTGTTTTCCCGAACGACAATGCAGTACGCCGATGATCGCGAACTGGAAACGGATCGCTTGCTGCTGCCGTTGGCGACCGACGGCGAGAACGTGGACATGTTGCTGTTTTCCAACCTGTTCCGTTCATCCAGCATGACTTTCGGACTGAAGCCCTTTCATTCGGACGATGTCGTCTGGATGGAGGAGAACCTGCGCGTCGCTGCGTGAATGCTTGACAGTTCTGCCTGATTTTCCCTAGTTTCCCACCGCGCCGATTTGAGCCAGCTTGCGGGCGCGTCAAACAAATTCCGCTAAAGAGGTGTACTTGCGTCCCGGTCGGGATGTCACCGCCTCCGCTGGCATTATGCGAAGCCGTGAGGACGCAAGACCATGAGCCTGTCATCCAAGAATCCCGAAACGATCGTGCTGCATGCCGGTCATCGTGCCGACCCGACCACCGGGTCCGTCGCCGTGCCGATCTATCAGACCACATCGTACCAGTTCCAGCACACCGAGCACGCGGCGAACCTGTTCGCGCTGAAGGAACTCGGCAATATCTACACCCGCATCATGAACCCCACCTGCGATGCGCTGGAGCAGCGTGTCGCGGCGCTGGAGGGCGGTGCCGCGGCACTGGCCGTCGCCTCCGGTCAGGCGGCGAGCGCCATGGCGATCCAGAACCTGGCGCGCGCCGGCGACAACATCGTCTCCTCCACCGACCTCTACGGTGGTACATGGAACCTGTTCGCCAACACGCTGAAGGATCAGGGCATCGAAGTCCGTTTCGTGGACCCGGAAGATCCCGAGGCCTTCGCCCGCGCCACGGATGAACGCACCCGTGCCTACTATGCGGAAACCCTGCCGAATCCGAAACTGAGCGTGTTCCCGATCCGCGAAGTGGCGGAAATCGGTCGCCCGCTCGGCATTCCGCTGATCGTCGACAATACGTCGGCACCGATCCTGTGCCGTCCGTTCGATCACGGGGCCGCGGTGATTGTCTATTCCACCACCAAGTACATCGGCGGTCATGGCACCTCCATCGGCGGTCTGATCGTCGACGGCGGCAACTTCGACTGGGACGCGGTGCCGGAACGCCAGCCTGCCCTGCACACGCCCGACCCCAGCTATCATGGCGCGGTCTGGGTCGATGCCGTCAGGCCGCTGGGCCCGATTGCCTATGTCCTGAAGGCCCGTGTGACCCTGCTGCGCGACACCGGTGCGGCCATGAGCCCGTTCAATGCCTTTCAGTTCATTCAGGGACTGGAGACACTGCCGCTCCGCATACGTGCCCATTGCGACAACGCAGTGCGCGTCGCGGACTTCCTGAAGAACCATCCGAAGGTGGAAAAGGTCATCTTCCCCGGACTCGCCGAAGGCAAGGCGAAGGAGCGGGTCGATGCCTATCTGAACCGCGGTTTCGGCGGCCTGCTGGGATTCGAGATCAAGGGCGGAAAGGAAGCCGGTTCGGCCTTCATCAACGCGCTGGAACTGTTCTATCACGTGGCCAATATCGGCGATGCGCGCAGCCTGGCCATCCACCCGGCGACGACAACGCATTCGCAGTTGACTGCGGAGGAGCAACTCGCCTCCGGTGTCTCGGACGGCTACGTCCGCCTGTCGATCGGTATCGAGCATATCGACGATATTCTGGCGGACCTGGAACAGGCGCTCGCCAAGGCCTGATCCGCACGACCGCAAGGACTGCCCCCTCGCCCGGCGCGGGGGCAGTCCCCGGTCCGTCTCAGTTCCCGCCCGGCGGCCCCTCTGAACTGGCGCTGGTATCGAATGCTGCCGCCGCCTTCGCGATCTCGTTACGCAGCCAACGGTGCGGCGGAGACTCGTGCAGGCGTGGTGGCCAGTAGATATCGCAGCGAAAACCCTCCACAGCGACCGGCAGTTCGAAGCGCACGAGATCACGCCGCATGGACCGGATCAGACGCTCCGGCATGGCGGCGATCAGATCGGTTCGCTCCAGCAGCGCGCCAACGACCGAGAAGCCCGGAACCACCAGCGCAATCTTGCGCTTGCGTCCGATCGCAGCCAGCGCCTCGTCGGTTGGCCCCGACGCGTCCCCGCGGAACGGGGCGACCAGCAGATGCGAATGTTCGCAGAATGCGTCGATCGAGACCTTTCCCGACGCAAGCAGCGGGTGCCCCGCCCGCGCAACGCCGACGTAGCGTTCGTCAAACAGCTTCATCGCGTGCAGCCCGGTCGGCGCGAACTGCGGCACGGTAAGGGCGAGTTCGGTCCGCGCCTCCCGCATGTCGGTCTCCAGAGATGCTGCATCGGCCGGTCGCACGACAATCCGCAATCCCGGTGCCGAGGCACGCAGCCGCCCCAGCAGGCCCGGCATGACGAGTGCCAGGGCATAGTCCGTCGCGGCAATCGTGACCGTCCCCTCGAAGCTTGCAGGTTCGAAGAAGGCCGGCGACACCAGCGGCTCCAGACTGGCAAGCGCGGCACGGACCGCGCCCTCCAGTTCCTCCGCACGCGGTGTCGGTGCGACACCTCCCGTGGACCGCACGAACAGCGGATCACCGAAAAGGCTACGCATCCGGGAGAGCTGCCCGCTCATGCCCTGCTGGGTCAGCCCCAGCGTCTCGGCCGCGCGGGAGACATTGCGCTCCGTCAGCAAGGCCTCGAACGCCAGCAGCAGTCGTACATCCAGTCGGGCAATATCGCGATTCATTGTGGCAGATACCATTTTCATCTGTTGGACCGATGATGAACTGTTCTTCAGGCTTTTACATCCCGAAAAAGAATGACACCGGCACAGGCGCCCTTCCCTGAATGCCGGTGCGTGACAGGAGGAAATGATGGAGATACTCGCCGATCCGATCACGGTGAATTGCCGCAAGGTTCTCGCCGGACTGAAACTGATAGGTTCCGACTACACCCTGACGAAGATCGACTACTTCCAGGGCGAACAGAAAAGCCCCGAGTACATGGCGATCAACCCCAATGCATCGATCCCTGCCCTGCGCGATGGTGATCTGGTGCTTTGGGAGTCCAACGCCATCCTGCAATATGCTGCCGACAGGTCAGGCAATGCGCAGGCCTACCCCACCGACCTCAAGGTCCGTGCGGACGTGAACCGCTGGCTGCTCTGGGAATGCGGTGCCTGGTTCCCGAGCTGCTACGTCTACTTGGTCGAGAACTGCGTGAAGCCGCTGCTGGGGGCGGAGACCGATCCGGCAGCCCTGGAGGCGGAAGCGGAGAACTTCCACAAGCTGGCCGGTATCCTGAACACCCGGCTTGGAGAAAGCCCGTGGGTCTGTGGCGACCAGCCGACAATCGCCGACGTGGTGGTGGCTGCCCCCATGCATCTGCACGGCTGGCAGAAGCTGCCCCTTGATCGCCATGCCAATGTGGTCAAATGGATGACGGAGCGGGTAGAGAAGACACCCTGGTGGCAGGACACGCATGTCGGTGAGGGCTTTGCCCTGCCGGACGCTGCCTGACTGCGGAGGGTCGCGGCCTGCCCGGAACAGGGGTCTGATCGGAGAATGACATTGACGATGGAACTGGATACGACCGCTGTGCGGCCCGGGGCATTCAATTACATGGCCGGGTCATCGGAGCCTTCGCTGTATCGCAACGGCAAGGTTCTGACACGCCGCGATCTGGACGGTAGTGACAATGCCTGGACCGGAGTCGACCTGGTGGAGACGGACATGCCCGTCACGGATGCCCGCCAGCTCGACGCCGGACGGCAGCCCACGCTGCTGCACAATGGCTTCGAGCTGCAGGCGAACCGGCTTCGCGAGCCCGATCTCGACTTCTTCAGCCATGATGCGGTGCTGCGGAGTTATTATCCGGACTGCGAGGAAATCGTGCGCCAGGCCACGGGGGCGGCGGTTGTCGCGGCATTCGATCACAACGTCCGTTCCGCCACCGGCAAGAAAAGCAAGAAGCGCATTGACGGTGGACAACAGGTACAGGGACCGGCCCGCGTGGTGCACGGTGACTATACCCTGACCAGCGCCCCGCAGCGCCTGCGGGACCTGACGCGACCGCCGGGTGCGAACGACACCATCCGCAGCCTGTTGCCGGAGGGGCAGGCCCTGCTGGATCCCGACAAGACCGAACATGCGATCAGGCGCGGGCGTTTCGCCATCATCAACGTCTGGCGCAACATCGTGGCGGAACCCGTCGAGACCGATCCGCTGGCGCTCTGCGATGCCGCGACGGTCAGGCCGGAGGACCTGGTGGTCTTCGAGATCCACTACAAGGATCGCGTCGGAGAGAACTACTTCGCCAGACACGCTCAGACCCATGGCTGGTACCTCTACCCGAAGCTGACGCGGGACGAGGCCCTGCTGATCAAGCAGTGGGACTCCGCTGGTGAGCTGGCGCAATCCGAGGGCAGAACCGGCGACGCAGCAGACAAGCCTTGCACCTTCAGCTTTCACAGCGCCTTCCGTGACCGGTCAACCCGGCCCGATGCCCCGGACCGCTGGAGCATCGAGGTGCGATGCGTGGTGCTCTATGACTGATCGGCAGTCGCGCGGGACGAAGGCGAGACACGGATGCTGAAGCCTGACGGACGGGTCATCATGATCTCCGGTGCCAACCGCGGGATCGGTCTGGCCACTGCGCGCGTGCTTTACGATGCGGGCTTCAGTCTCAGTCTCGGTGCGCGCAATCCGGACACCCTGCACGACGTCATCGCCGACGGGGATACCGACAGGGTCATAACCGGCCGCTACGAGGCCGAGGACCAGCAGACCCATCAGGACTGGATCGATGCCACGGTCGGTCGTTTCGGGCGTATTGACGGTCTGGTGAACAACGCGGGAATTCTGGAAAGCATCTCCGTCGAGGAGGGCACCGACGCGGATCTGGATCGCATGTGGGCGATCAACGTCAAGGCACCGCTGTCCATGACCCGCAAGGCACTGCCCCATCTGCGGCGCTGCGGTGCCGGGCGCATCATCAATGTCGCCTCGCTGGCGGGCAAGGTCGTCTATGACAGCGGCATCGGCTATTCCATGACCAAGTTCGCCGCCGTCGCCCTGTCCCATGCCACCCGTCATGCAGGCTGGGAAGACGGGGTGCGCTGCACCGCCCTGTGCCCTGGCTACGTGGCGACGGACATGACGGCAAGGGTGGAGAGCGTCCCGCAGGAGGAAATGATTCCTCCCGGCGACCTGGCCGGGATCGTTCTCACGATCCTGTCCCTGTCGAACGCCGCCTCCGTCGCAGAGATCGCCGTCAACTGCCGCGATGGGCTGACGGCCTGAACGCAAGCCCCGTGGAACATCAAAGGTGCTTCAGTGCGCGTCGGCCCAGCTATGCCCCTGCCCGGCCTCGGCCACCAGCGGCACTGACAGGTGGGCAGCACCTTCCATGATCCGGCGTACCGTGGTGATGGTCGCCTCGACCTCCGCATCCGGGGCCTCGAAGATCAGTTCGTCGTGCACCTGCAGCAGCATCCGCGCCTTCAGCCCGGCCTGCGCCAGCCCATCGGGAATCCGGATCATGGCGCGCTTGATCACGTCGGCCGCCGTGCCCTGAATAGGCGCGTTGATCGCAGCACGTTCGGAGAAGCTGCGCATTGCCGGGTTCTTGTCCTTGATGCCGCGCAGGTGAATCCGCCGCCCGAACAGGGTCATCACCGACCCGGCCTCCCGCGCCTCCGCCTTGGTGCGGTCCATGTAGTCCTTCACGCCGGGATAGCGTTCGAAGTAGGCGTCGATGAACTGCTTCGCCTCCCCCTGCGGGATCTGCAACTGACGTGACAGGCCGAAGGCCGAGATACCGTAGATGATGCCGAAGTTGATCGCCTTGGCCCGGCGGCGCGTTGCGCCGTCCATGTCCTCCAGCGGCACGCCGAAGACCTGAGAGGCGGTCAGGGCGTGAATGTCCACACCATCGGCGAAAGCCTGTTTCAGGGAGTCGATGCCGGCGATATCGGCCAGGATGCGCAGTTCGATCTGGCTGTAGTCGGCGGAGATCAGGGTATGCCCCTCCTCCGCGATGAAGGCGGTGCGAATCTTCCGCCCCTCTTCCGTGCGGATCGGAATGTTCTGCAGGTTGGGGTCTGATGACGCCAGCCGCCCCGTCGCGGCACCGGCCATGTGATAGGCCGTGTGGACGCGCCCGGTTTCGGGATTGATCTCCCGCGGCAGGGAGTCGGTGTAGGTCGATTTCAGCTTGGTCAACTGCCGCCAGTCCAGCACACGCCGGGCCAGGTCCACGCCCTGCGCGGCCAGATCCTCCAGCACCTCTGCCCCGGTCTGATAGGCACCGGTCTTGGTCTTCTTGCCGCCACTGAGGCTCATCCTGTCGAACAGGATCTCGCCAAGCTGCTTGGGGCTGCCGACGTTGAACTCCTCCCCCGCCAGACCGTGAACTTCCTTCTCGATCTCGGCGGCGCGCTGTTCGAAGTCCGCCGACATGTCTTCCAGGATCTTCCGGTCGACCTTGATCCCGGCCTGCTCCATGCCTGCGATCACCGGCACCAGCGGTCGCTCGATGGTCTCGTAGAGGGTGACCATGCGGTCATGCACCAGGCGCGGCTTCAGCAACTGCCAGAGGCGCAGGGTCACGTCCGCATCCTCCGCCGCATAGTCCAGCGCCTTTTCCAGCGGAACACGGTCGAAGGTGATCTGCGACTTGCCGGTACCCGCGACTTCCTTGTAGGGGATCGGCGTGTGGTCCAGATGCAGCCGCGCAAGCTCGTCCATGCCATGGCCATGCTGCCCGGCGTCGAGCACGAAGGACAGCAGCATGGTGTCATCGATCGGGTCCAGCGGCGCCCCGGCGCGGGTCAGCACCGTCTGGTCGTACTTGATGTTCTGCCCGACCTTCAGAACGCCGGGGTCGGCAAACAGCGGGCGCAGCAGGTCCAGCGCTTCCTCCACCGGAATCTGCTCCGGATCGTCCGCCGCCTCGCCGCCCAGGTCCAGTTGCCCCTCCGGTACCTTGCCCTTGTGGCGCAGCGGGATGTAGCAGGCCTGCCCCGGCGCGGTCGCCATGGAGATGCCGACAAGCTCAGCCGCAACCGCATCCAGCGACGTCGTCTCCGTATCCACCGCGACAACACCCGCGTTCTCGGCGGCAGCGATCCAGCGTTTCAGGCTGTCCACATCCTGTACCAGCTCATAACTCGCATCAGCGGGGGCAGCGACCTCGGCGGCGCGCGCAGCCTCCACATCACCTTCAGTGCCGAAGCGGTTGCGAACCTTCGTCGTCAGGGACCGGAACTCGTTCGCCTCAAGAAAGCCGGTAAGTTTCGCCAGATCCGGCGGGCCGATGGTGAAGTCCAGGAACGCCTCGTTCACCGGCACGTCCCGCTTCAGGGTCACGAGCTGGCGGCTGATCCGTGCCAGTTCCGCGTTCTCGATCAGGTTCTGGCGCCGCTTGGGCTGCTTGATCTCCTTCGCCCGTGCCAGCAGGGAGTCGAGGTCACCATACTCGTCGATCAGTTGCGCCGCAGTCTTCACGCCGATCCCCGGCACGCCCGGCACATTGTCGGTCGAATCCCCGGCGAGGGCCTGGATGTCGATGACCTTGTCTGGGTCGACAAAGAACTTCTCCCGCACCTCGGCAGGGCCGATGCGGCGGTTCTTCATCGGGTCGAGCATGGTCACGCCATCATCGACAAGCTGCATCAGATCCTTGTCGGAGGAGACGATCACCACCTCGTGCCCGTCCTCCCGCGCGTGCTGCGCGAAGGTCGCGATCAGGTCATCGGCCTCGAAGCCATCCATCTCCAGCGACGGCACGCCAAAGGCCTCCACCGCCTCCCGGAACAGCGGAAACTGCGGAATCAGGTCTTCCGGTGCGGGCGGGCGGTTGGCCTTGTACTCCGGATAGATCTCGGACCGGAACGTCTTGCGCGACGTATCGAAGATCACCGCCAGATGGCTCGCCTTGCCTGCCGATGTCAGATCATCGAGCAGCTTGTAGAGCATGTTGCAGAAACCGAGCACCGCATTGACCGGCGTGCCATCGGCACGGGTCAGCGGCGGCAGGGCATGATAGGCTCGGAAGATGTAGCCGGAGCCATCGACCAGATAGACCAGATGCTGCTTCTTGTCCTCGGCGGAACCGTCACTCATGGTCGGCTCAATGTGCCGCGGCGTGGCCCGCACCTTCCTTCAGGACGAAGCGACGCCCGCAGTACGGGCAGTCGATCGAATTCTCGTTCCCCATCTCCAGGAACACACGCGGATGGCCGAGCGGGCCATCGTCGCCGTCGCAGGCGACGCGCTTGTCTTCCGATTCAACGATTTCCGCTGGTTCCATGGCCTCGGCCCCCGTGCTGTTGCGTGGCCGCGATGATAGCGTCGGTTGCGCACCGTTCAAGCGTGGCCGGGCACCCCGTGGCGGAGTTCATGTCGCGCCTGCCTCAGCACCGAAACCGCGCTCCAGAATGCCAGCAGTGCCATGATGCTGGCGACGGCCAGATCTGGCCACCTGCTGGCACTGGCGAAGACGCCGGCACCCGCCAGGATCACCGCAACATTGTTGATCGCGTCATTGCGGCTGCAGAGCCAGACGGAGCGCAGATTGGCGTCGCCGCTGCGGAACCGGAGCAGGAACAGCACGCTGATCAGGTTGGCCGCCAGCGCCAGGCCGCCTACCGCGCTCATGGTCGTCGCATCGGGCACATCACCAATGATCGCCGCACGCACTGCCGCGGCCAGGATCCAGATACCGAACAGCGCCATGCTGCCGGCCTTCACGATTGCCGCCCAGGATCGGGTCCGCAGACTGGCGGAGAGGACCGCGAGGCTGATGCCATAGGTGGCCGCATCCCCGGCGAAGTCGAGAGAATCACTCAGCAGCGCCAGCGAACCCGATTGCATGCTGGCGAAAACCTCCACCACGAACATCACCGCATTGATGGCGATGACGAGCAGCAGGATACGGCGTACCTCCGGCTTCTCGGCAGGCAGCCCATTGTCATTGCAGCATCCGGCGCTCATTGCGGTCTCCCTTGACTTCACTGTGATGGCCTCAACATGGGATCTCCAGTAACTAGAGGTTCAAGGGGTATCTTTGCGAACCTCGCAACTTTTTCGCCGGAGCACGGAAATGCTGGGAATCGGACAACTGTCGGCAGAGACCGGAACCAAGGTCCCGACGATCCGCTACTACGAGGATATCGGTCTGCTGCCGGAACCGGAGCGCACTGCCGGAAATCAGCGGCGCTATGGCAAGCAGCAGGTTGATCGGCTGCGGTTCATCCGCCATTGCCGCGACATGGGCTTCCCGCTCACGGACATTCGCGCCCTGCTCGACCTCAGTGATGACCCGGAGCGGTCGTGTGCCAGCGCCGACACCATTGCCCGTCACCAGTTGCAGGAAGTGGAGCGCAGGCTTGCAAGTCTGGCCAGCTTGCGGCAGGAACTGTGTCGCATGATCGACCAATGCGCGGGCGGCACGGTGGCCGACTGTCGCGTCATCGAATCCCTTGCCGATCATGCCCACTGCATTGCCGACCGGCACACGACGCCTGCCCCGACGGAGCAGCTTGCCGAACCAACACGACGGGACCCTGCATGACCGACAACGCCATCCAGACGCGGGATCTGCGCAAGACCTATCGCGGCAAGAAATCCGACGGCATCAAGCAGGCGCTGAAAGGCGTCGACCTGACCGTGCCGCGGGGATCGTTCTTCGCGCTGCTGGGCCCGAATGGTGCGGGCAAGTCCACCTTCATCAATATCCTGGCCGGGCTGGTGATGAAGACCAGCGGCAGTGCCGCGATATGGGGCAGGGATATTGACAGTCACCCCCGGCAGGCGCGGGCGGCAATCGGCGTCGTGCCACAGGAACTGAATCTGGATGCCTTCTTCACCCCCCGCGAGGTGGTCGAATTTCAGGCGGGCCTCTACGGCGTGCCGCGCAAGGAACGCGCGACGATGGAGGTGCTGGACGCCATGGGCCTGGCCGACAAGGCCGATGTCTATTCGCGCACGCTGTCGGGGGGCATGCGGCGGCGGCTGCTGGTGGCAAAGGCCATGATCCACCGCCCGCCCGTGCTGGTGCTGGACGAACCGACTGCCGGTGTCGATGTCGAACTGCGCCAGCAGCTCTGGCACTACATCCGTGCGCTCAACCAGGACGGCACCACCATCGTGCTGACGACGCACTATCTGGAGGAAGCGGAGGAGCTGTGTGACACCATCGCCATCATCAATCATGGCGAAGTGGCGGCCTGCGAACCGAAGGAAACGATGATCCAGCGACTGGACCACAAGTCGGTTGCGATCCGGCTCGACCGCGACATCGACACCATTTCCGACCGGTTGCAGCGGCTGGGGGCCACGGTGGACGAGTTCGGTCGCCTGTGTGTCAGCTATCGTCCCTCCGAACGCTCGATCGGCGAGATCCTTGCCGCAGTCCAGGCCGCAGGTCACACCATTGCCGACCTGTCGACGGAGGAGTCGGACCTGGAGGATGTCTTCCTCTCCATGACCCGCAGCAGCGCGTGAGCGTCGCCGCGCCGGCATCCGGTCCCGGACCTGTGTCCGGTATGCCCCAGTCGCTGCGCCACCACATCTGGCAGACACTGAAACTGGCGGGACCGGTGGTCATCGCGCGGTCCGGCGTGCTGATCATGATGGCTGTCGATACGGCCATGGCAGGCAGCGCAGGCGGGGACGAGCTGGCCTATTTCGGTCTCGGCCTGTCACCGACCATCGCCCTGACACTGCTGGGCCTCGGTTTCCTGCTGGGAGTCACGGTGCTGACCAGCCAGGCCGATGGCGCGGGGGAGCCGGAGCGTGCAGGCCACATCTGGCACGTCGGACTGGGCCACGCGCTGGTCGTCGGAACCGTATTCGCCATCGTCTGCCAGTTCGGCATCGCGATCCTGCTGGCGCTGGGTCAGGCCCCCGACCTGGCAGACGGTGCGGGGCGGGTCATGCACATGCTCGGCTGGGGCCTGCCCGCCGTGATGATCTTCGTCGCCTGTTCCTTCTTCCTCGAAGGGGTCAGCCGTCCGGCACCGGGCATGATCATCATGCTGGGCGCGAACGTGCTGAACTTCGGTCTCAACTGGCTGCTGATCCACGGCAACTCGGTTGCCGGCATCAGCTTCAGCGATGCCATGGGCGCGGAAGGCGCGGCACTGGCCACCACAATCGCCCGCTGGGCAACCGCCCTGATCGCCCTGACCTACATCTGGTTCATGCCCAGCCGTGACCGATATCGTGTGCGCGGCGGCGGTCCCTCTGCACCTGACGCGGGCAAGCGCATCCGCCGCATCGGCTACCCCATGGGGCTGGGCATGTTCATCGAGACCGCAGCCTTCATGGCCATGACCCAGATGGCCGGATACCTCGGCAAGGCCGAGGTTGCGGGCTATCAGATCGCGCACAATCTGGTCGCACTGGTGTTCATGTCGGCCATCGGCATCGGCGCGGCGACCGGCGTACGTGTCGGCAATGCCGTCGGGCGCAATGACCCGCACGGGGTGCGCATGGCAGGTGGCGTCGGTGTCGGTCTCGTGGTCATTGCCATGATCCTGCTCGGCGCCTGCTTCGTCCTGATCCCCGACCTGCTGACCGGCCTCTACACATCTGATGCGGCGGTCGCGGCAACGGCAATCGGCGCGCTGGCAGTCGCCAGCAGCATGATGATCTTCGACGGGTCACAGGGCGTGCTGGTCAATGCCCTGCGTGGACTGGGCGATGTCTGGTTTCCCATGGCGGGTCAGTTCGTTGCCTTCTGGCTGATCGCCACGCCCGTAGCCTGGATGCTGGCATTCCACATGGAATTCGGCACTGCGGGTCTGATGGGCGGCATCTATGCCGGCTGCGTTGCCGCGACGACCATTGCCGCCCTGCGCTTCAACGTGATCTCCCGCCGTCCGCTGCGCCGCGTCTGAGGGTGCGGGAGGATTCGCTTGCGGACCCCGGCCTGCCCTCTCCCCCTCCCGACCACCCACGCAAGTATCCTGAAATGGGTGGTCGGGAGGGGGAGAGGGCAGACCAGGGTCAGAAAACAATCGCCTTCACTGCCCCTGAATCGCCGCATTCCTGACCCGTTGCGGACCAGCTTTCGTCAGAGACAGGACCATGCAACGATCCGATACAGAACGACCCGAGGGGGAACTGGGGATGAGTGACACGATCGCGCTGGTCGATGACGACCGCAACATCCTGACATCCGTGGCCATCGCGCTGGAGGGTGAGGGCTTTCGGGTCCGCAGCTTCTCCGACGGGGCCGAGGCGCTGCGCGGCCTCACCACGCAGGCTGCCGATCTGGTCGTGCTGGACATCAAGATGCCCCGCATGGATGGCATGGAGACGCTGACCCGACTGCGCCGGACCTCCGATGTGCCCGTGATCTTCCTGACCTCCAAGGACGATGAGGTCGACGAGGTTCTGGGCCTGAAGATGGGGGCGGACGACTACATCAAGAAGCCCTTTTCCATGCGTCTGCTGATCGAACGCATACGCGCCGTGCTGCGCCGTCGGGAAGCCGCAGCCAATCCATCCGAAGACAGTGACCGGAAGGTGATCGAGCGTGGCGACCTGACCCTTGACCCCAACCGCCACCATTGTGAATGGCGCGGCAAGGCCGTGAAGCTGACGGTGACGGAGTTCCTGATCCTCGAATCGCTGGCGCAGCGGCCCGGTCACGTGAAGACCCGCGACCAGTTGATGGACGCGGCCTATGAAGACAACGTCTACGTCGATGACCGCACGATCGACAGTCACATCAAGCGCCTGCGGCGCAAGTTCAAGGTAGTGGATGACGAGTTCGCGGCCATCGACACCCTCTATGGTGTCGGTTACCGGTTCCGCGAAACCTGATCAGGCGCCTTTCCCTTGTCTCCCCTTGCCCGTCGCATACTGGCCATCAACCTGCCTGCATTCCTGGTGCTGGTCGGTGCATGGTTCTATCTGGACCAGTATCGCGCCGGACTGGTGGAAGCGCGGCAGGAAGCCCTGGCGAAGGAGGCGCATCTGGTGGCGGGCGCGCTGGGTGAGGCGGCCCTTGCCGGCCCTATCGAGCGATTGCGGCTGGACCCCTCCCTTGCCGCCTACATCCTGCGTCGCGCGGTTCTGACCACTGGCGCACGAACCCGGCTGTTCGACCCGGAGGGGCGACTGATGCTCGACAGTCGCCGCCTGCCGACTGCGGAGCGGCAGGTGGAACGCCGCAACCTGCCGCCCCCCGGTGACCTGATGGACCCGCTGGGTCTGCTCAGTGTCGTGTGGGACCGGGCCATGAACCTGATTCCCCGCCGGGGCGACTATCCGGTCTATCGCGAGACCCACGGCGGCACGATACGCGACTGGCCTGACATCGCCTTTGCCGCGCAGGGGTTCGAGGTCAGCCAGGTCTGGCGCACCTCTGGCGGACGTCTCGTTATCGGCGTGGCCGTACCCGTCAGGGCGCTGAAACGCGTTCTGGGCGCGATCGTGCTCACGGTCGACACCTATGAGATCGATGATGCCGTCCGGCGGGAGCAGGCAGCGACCCTGGCGGTGTTCGGCGTGGCAGCGCTGATCACGCTGATGCTGTCGCTGTTCCTCTCCCGCTCGATCATCCGTCCGATCCAGCGCCTGTCGCGCGCGGCCGACCGGGTGCGGGCAGAGGGCGGCGGGCACGATGCCATTCCCGACATGAAGGCACGGCGCGACGAGATCGGCGACCTCTCGGTTTCACTGCGTGCGATGACGGAAGCCATCAACGGTCGCGTCGGCGCCATCGAGGCCTTTGCCGCCGACGTGGCGCACGAACTGAAGAATCCGCTGACCAGCCTGCGCAGCGCCGTCGAAACACTGGAGCGCACCGACAAGCCGGAGGCACGCAAGGAGCTCACGCGCATCGTCCTGGAAGATGTGCAGCGCCTGAACCGCCTGATCAGCGAGATCTCCGATGCCTCGCGCATCGACGCGGAAATGGGCCGGATCGAGCGTGAGAGCGTCGATGTCGGTCAGATGGTTCTGGCGCTGCGCGAGATCCTGCAGTCCACGTGGACAAACGTGCGGATCGACACCGACGTGCGGTCGGGCGCGGACCTGCGGGTGATGGGCGCGGAGCACCGGCTGGGACAGGTGCTGCGCAATCTGGTCGACAATGCGGTGTCCTTCAGCCCGGAGAACGGGCGCGTGATGATCCGTGTGGCGGCGGAGGCGGATCAGGTGGTGCTGGCTGTCGAGGACGAGGGTCCGGGCGTGCCGGAGGAGGCGCGGCAGAAGATCTTCGAGCGGTTCTATTCAGAACGACCGGTGGGGGAGGCCTTCGGCACCCACTCCGGCCTCGGCCTGAATATCTGTCGCCAGATCGTCGAGGCCCATGGCGGCAGCATGAGCGTGGAGAACGTGAAGGACGTGGGCAGTCACGGCCTGCTGATGGGCATACGCGGTGCGCGGTTCACTGTCCGCCTGCCAGGTGCGGGCGGCAGACAGAAGTAGCCTGCAACCCGGTCGTCGCCGATCAGAAGCCGAGCTGTTTCGCGGCCAGGTCGCGCATGATCTCCTCCGCCCCGCCACCAATGGCATTGACGCGCACTTCCCGATAGATCCGTTCCACCTTCGGGCCCTTCAGGTAGCCTGCGCCGCCAAAGGTCTGAACCCCTTCGCGCGCGCAATGCTCCATCGTCAGCGTCGCCTGATTCTTCAGCATGCATATCTCGGCCACCGGATTGTCGCCCTGCGTGATGCGCCAGGCCAGCGACTCCAGCATGGCCTGCGTGGCGTTGATGCGCATGGCCATGTCCACCAGCTTGTGGCGCACGACCTGATGGTCGATCAGCCGCTTGCCGAAGGTCTGGCGTTCCTGAGCATAGGCAACAGTCTCGTCATAGCAGACCCGGGCAAAGCTGGTGCAGCCTGCAGCCATCATCAGGCGCTCGTAGTTGAAGTTCTGCATGATGATGCGGAACCCCTGGTTCTCCTCTCCGATCAGGTTGCCGACCGGGACCCGCACATTGTCGAAATACAGTGTGGCGGTGTCTGATGCATGCCAACCCATCTTGCGCAACGGCGTTCGGGTGAACCCCTCCATCCCCCCCTCGATCAGCAGCAGGGAGACGCCCCCCATGCCCGGCCCTCCGGTTCGTACCGCCACCGTGATGAAGTCCGCCTGCATGCCGGAGGTGATGAAGGTCTTGGAGCCATTGACGACATAGTGGTCGCCATCGCGTCGCGCGGTGGTACCCAGATTGGCCACATCCGAGCCGCCGGATGGCTCCGTGATCGCCAGCGCCATGATCTTCTCACCCGACAGCACCTGCGGCACGATCCGCCGCTTCAGGGCGTCGGAACCGGCGCGCACCACCGGTGGCAATCCGATGGCATGGCTGCCCAGGCTGGCACTGACGCCGCCGGACCCGGCGCGCGCCATCTCCTGACTGGCGACGATCATGTAGAAGACGTCAAGGCCCAGGCCACCCACGTCTTCCGGGTAATGCGCCGCGAAGAAGCCCATCTCTGCCGCCTTGCGATAAAGGTCGCGCGGCAGGCGTTCCGCCGCCTCCCACTCCTCGACATGCGGTTCGATCTCGCGCTCCGTGAAGCGGCGCACGGTGTCGCGCCAGGCCTCGTGATCCGCGTTCAGGAACGGACTTGGTGGCTGGTTCGGTATCATCCATGGGCCTCCCTGGCTGCCAGTTGCGCCCGGACCGGCGCAATCACGTCGCGCGCCATGATCTCCAGGTTCTCCACAGCACTCCTCAGCGACGTGCCGGGCAGCTTTGGCTGCCAGACCAGCCGGTCAAGCCTCATCGAAGGCTGTCCGGCGACGATGTCATCGACGATGCGGTCCGGCGGCCCGATCAGCCAGCGCCCCTCCACGAAGTCGGGAGAAAGATAGTCCGGATCGTCACGGGTCATGGCCCGCTTCTGCCCCGTCTTCGGGTCCCGCCAGGTCAGGCCGGTCCGTTCCGGCGCATATTGCTGGCGGTAGACCAGATCGATGGTGGCTTCGTGACGTTTCAGCGCATCCTCCACGGAACCGCCGAAGAAGACCTCCCGCAGGATTGCGTGCGGCAGCTTCGCCCGGCCCTGCTGCTCGGACTCCTGGTCGAAATCATGGAACTGCCGCGCCGCATGCTGATCTTCCACCAGAGGTGAGATCACCAGTCCACCGCCGTGCCGCACCGCACGGGCACGTGAAACAGGTGCGGCAGCGCCGATCCAGAGCGGGGGCGGTCCGGGCCTCACCGGTGCCGGACACAAGCGCGCATTCGCAGCCTGATAGATGTCGCCACCAAAGTCGAAAGCCTCCCCGGTCCATGCCAGCCCCAGAACCTCCAGCGCTTCCTCGAAAGCGCGCGTCCGGCGGCGATAGTCGGCACCGACGGCCGAGAATTCTTCCGGCCTGTAGCCCTGCCCGAGACCGATTTCCACCCGCCCTCCGGAAAGGTTGTCGAGAACCGACAGATCCTCCGCCAGCCGCATGGGATGCCCGTAAAGCGGCGCGATCGCGATGGCCTGCCCGATACGACAGGTTGGCGCAGCCACGGCAAGCGCGGCCCCGGCAACGATGGGTGACGGACAGTAACCATCAGCTTCGCCATGGTGTTCACTGACCCAGATACTGTCGAGACCCAGCCTGCTGGCTTCGGCCGCCAGCTCCAGCGCCTCCCCGTAGACCTGCGCCGTGTCTTCGCCTGCACCTGCGTGGGCCTGCAGGCTCATGGATATACCGAACTCGAGTGTCATCCCTGTGCAACCTCCCCAAATTCCACAGCTTACCTGACTGCCATCCTGCCTGCCGTGGCACACCCGTGGCAAGCCACGTGCATGGCAGCTTGCCGCCCAACGCATTGGCATCCCGCGTCGAACAGGCTCAACATTCCTTCCCCCTGTTCACACGAACATGCATCGAGGGAGGTTGCTCATGACCAGCGCCAAGGACAGCCCTGCGGCCTATGCGTCACCGCCCTGCTTCATGCATGAGGTTGATCCGGCCTGGTCGGGCATGTCGCCGGATACGGACGCAACCGGCGCGTCCGACGTGGCACGCTGGCGAAGGGCGGAACGCGAACGGTTGCTGCAATTGCGGCTCGCGCTGGATCGCGGACAGCGTTCCTATGCTGACCTGCGGATCATCAACCATCTGATGACCACATTGCGACCGCGCCCCGATCTCTGCGTCGGTCTCTATTCCCCGATCCGGGGCGAACCACGTATTCGCGCACTGGCGGATGCCATCCTGGAGTGGGGAGGCATCTGCGCCCTGCCCGTCGTTGTTGCGCGGAACGAACCGCTCATCTATCGGAAATGGCAGCCGTCCGACAGGCTGGAGAAGGGATTCTGGAACATCCCAGTCCCAGGTGCGGCACGAAAAGAAGTCAGGCCGGATGTGCTGATCGCGCCCGTGCTGGGCTTCGATGAGGCCGGATACAGACTGGGGAACGGCGGCGGCTACTTCGACCGCACCCTGGCTGCATGGACGGGCACGCGCAAGGTGATCGGGGTTGGTTACGACTGTCTGTCGCTGCGAACGATCTACCCGCAGCCACACGACATCCCCATGGATCTGATCATAACGGAAAGCGGGCCACGCAAGGCCGCGACAATCGCAGGGAAGGAACCAGCATGAACGATGAGGCATCGCCCACGACACTCAGCAAAGAGGAACTCGAACAGGCCGGAATGCAGGCATTGCTGAACATTCCGGACGCTGTGGTCCTGTGCGACAGGAAAGGCATCATCACCTTCTGGAACGACGGCGCGGCGCGGATCTTCGGCTACAGCGCGGGCCAGGCTCTGGGCCAGTCGCTGGACATCATCATCCCGGAGCGCCTGCGCGAACGTCACTGGAAGGGTTACTTCGCGATGCTGAAGACCGGAAAATCCACCCACCAGGCCAGTGAGTTGCTGAACGTGCCCGCGCTGACCCGGCTGCGGCAGACCATATCGATCCAGTTCACCGTCGCCCCCGTTTCGGACGGCGATGGCAGGATCACCGGAATTCTTTCCATCATGCGCGACATCACCGAGACCCGTGATGAGCTGCGGCGGTTGCGAACCCTGGAGAACGCGCGCTGAACGGGGTCACCCGGCCCGCAGTCGTCAGCCCCGGAAAGCCCTGCGCAAGGCCGCGGCAATGTCATCCATGGCAACCTGGGCGATACTGACGACCCGCCCCATGCGCAGGAAGCCATGGATCATCGTCGGATACTCGATCATCTGCACCGGCACGCCGGCTTCCCGCAGGCGTCCGGCATAGGCGACACCTTCATCCCGCAGGGGATCATATCCGGCCACCTGCACGAACGCGGGCGGCAACCCCGACAGATCCTCCACCAGCAACGGCGATGCATCCGGGTGGGTCCAGTCCGTCTCGTCCGGCATGTACATACCACGAAACAGGTCCATGGTTGCCTTGGTCAGCAGGTAACCGGTGCCGTTCTGTTCCAGGCTGCCACCCTCCGCCGTGAACTGGGTTGCGGGATAGGTCAGGACCTGCAGGGCAATGGCCGGGCCGTCACCGGCATCGCGCAGACGTCGCGCTGTCACGGCCGCCAGATTGCCGCCGGCACTGTCCCCTGCGAGTGCCAGGCGGTCAGGGTCGATACCGAAGTCCGCCGCATTGTCGGCGATGAAGCGCGTTGCACGCTCGCAGTCGACCGGAGCGGCGGGAAACGGATGCTCCGGGGCCAGCCTGTAGCCCACGGAGACGAAGACAGCGTCGGAGCGAAACGCCAGCGTCCGGCATACCGCGTCATGGCTTTCCAGATCACCGATGACCCAGCCACCACCATGCATGAAGATCACCGCAGGCGCAGAATCCCCGATGCCGGGTGGATGGTAGACACGGATCGGCACCTCCGGATCCGAACCGGAGGCAGGAACGACAAGGTCCTCGACACGGGCAAGCTCTGGCGTCGCCTGCGCGAATGTCTCCATCATCGACGCATAACCGGCACGCATTGCCTGCGGTGTCGGTTTCTGGAACGCGGATCCACCGCTCGCGGCGGCGTCCAGAACGACCTGGCACTGCGGATCGACCGGCGGACGGGAATGATGCTGATCGGCCATTGGCGCTCTCCCCCTCAGCTCAATGGAATCATGACGTGTTCGCGGAAGGCGGGACGTTCCGCCAGGCGCGCATGGTAATCGACGACCGCAGCCAGATCGGGCCGCTCGATCGGCAGGTTGAGCCAGCGGTATGCCAGTGCGCCGGTCGCAATGTCGCCCATGCTGAGGGTCTCGCCCGCGACCCATCCGGTCTTCTGAAGCTGAGCGTCGAGGACCCCCATGTGCGCGTTGAGCCGTTCGACAGCCGCGTCGATGACGGCCATGTTCCGATCCGCCTCGGGGGTCCGGATCAGACCCAGGAACACGGTGATCAGGTCCGGTGCCACGCTCGCGGCCTGCCAGTCCATCCAGCGATCCGCTGCGCTGCGTTCACCCGGGTCCGTCGCCCACAGGGCCCCGGCGGAATGCCTGGCGCAGAGGTAACGCACGATGGCGTTGCTTTCCCAGATCGCCACGTCTCCGTCCGTGATCACCGGAACCCGGCGATTGGGGTTCATGGCTCCGTACTCGTCCGTGTCGAGGCCACCGAAGGCCCCGCCGACGCTGGTATGCTCATGCGGCAGACCCAGCTCTCCGACGGTCCACATGACCTTCTGCACGTTGATCGAATTCGTCCGTCCCCAGACCTTCAGCATCGTCCCCTCCCTATGCATTGTCCCGCCCAAGCTAGTGCGTCTGCCCGATTGGTAAAATCCCGGACTGCCCTTGGCTGCGGATCGCGCCCTCGCGTGCGGCCGGATCAGGTCTCCGAGCCACGTTCTGCCGCAAACTTGGACAGATGCGCGCTCAAAAGATGATACACGCGCCCAAAATTTGCGCCATGTCATGTAGCGCTTGACTCATTCCTGCCGAAGCCAGACGCTTTTGTCATCATTCTGGAAAGTGCTCACATCCTGTGCATCTTTCCGATCATCCGGGGTCGGCGTTCCGACATGATCCGCGGATGGATGCCGGACGGAGCGGGGGGCGCAAATGGGCTGGCTTGTAGCAATCATCGTGGCGATCATCGTCCTGATCGTCGGGATCCTTTTCCTGAACCGGTTCTACCGGAAGGGCAGTCGCGAGGTCGCGCTGATCCGTACCGGTTTCGGTGGCCAGCGCATCGTCATGGAACGCGGCTGCATCGCGCTGCCGATCATCCATCGCATCTCCGAAGTCAACATGAGGACCACGCGGCTGGAGATCGAGCGCAAGGGCGGACGCTCCATCATCACCAAGGACAGGCTGCGTGTGGATGCCTCCGCCGAGTTCTACGTGCGGGTCAACCCCTCCGAAGAGGGTGTCACCACCGCCGCACAGGCGCTGGCGGGCAAGTCGTTCCGTGCCAGCGAGCTTGCCGAGACACTGGAAGGCAAGCTCGTCGATGCCATGCTGTCCGTCGCCGCGCACTACACGATGGATGACCTGCAGGACCGTCGCGGTGAGTATGTGAAGGAAGTCTCCGCCGCCCTGTCGCCGACCCTGGCGATGAACGGTCTGCTGCTGGAGAATGTGGCCCTCACCCGGCTGGACCAGACACCCTTCGCGGCGCTGGACGAGAACAATGCCTTCAACGCCATCGGCATGCGTCGCCTGTCGGAGATCATCGCGACCTCCAAGAAGGAACGGGCGGCCATCGAATCGGAAGCTGACGTCGCGGTGCGGCGCAGTCAGTTGGAAGCGACCAAGCAGAAATTCGTCATCGACCAGGAATCCGAGCTGGCCCAGCAGGCCCAGCAGAAGGAGATCGAGAGCCAGCGCGCCGCCTCGCAGGCGGAGATTGCCGAGCAGCAGGCTCTGGCCGAGCGGCGTCGGGAGGCCGCCCGGATCGAACGGGACAAGGTCGTGAAGGCCGCCGAGATCGACCGCGACCGCGAGGTCCGTCGCATGGAAGTCGAGAGCGAGATGAACACCCAGACCGCGCGTCACGAGCGCGAGGTCGCACTGGCCGCGAAACGGATCGACGAGGCGAAGGCCCGCGCCGCCGCACTGCTGGAGGAAGCCAAGAGGGTCGAAGCCGAGGCCGGTGTCGAGACTTCACGCGTGATCGCGGAGGCACGGCGGGCGAAGGAACTTGCCCTGATCCGTGCCCTGGAAGAGGCCGAGGTCGATGATACACGGGTGAAGAGCGAGACGGAGACCATCATGGCCATGGCAAAGGCCAAGGCCGATGCCACCGACATATCCTCCACCGCCAAGCGGATCGAGATGCTGACGGAAGCGGAGGGCCGCAAGGCACTGGTGGAGGCGGAGAACGGCCAGTCCGAGCGACTGATGCGCCTGAAGCTCGACATGGCGAAGATCGCCGCCCTGCCGGAAGTTGTCTCCCGCATGACCAAGCCGGCGGAGAAGATCGACAGCATCCGCATCAACCACATCTCCGGTTTCAACGGCACCGGATCGGGCGGCGAAGGCGATGCAGCGAAGGGCGGCGGCGGCAACGGCGGCGCGCCGATCAACCAGGTGGTGGACAGCGTGCTCTCGATGGCGCTGCAACTGCCTGCCATCCGGAAACTGGGTGAGGACATCGGCATGAATGTCGGTGACGGGCTGGCGGGCCTGTCGGGCACCATCGACGGCGATGACACGCCGGCGAAATCTGAAAAGAAGGACGACTGAACGCGCGTTCAGGTGAGGCGATGGCCCGACGGGCCGGGACCGGACCATGTGAGGTCCGTACAACAGGGAGCGGGTAAATGAGCACGACACGCAGGACATTTCTGAAGGGCACGGCGGCCACGGCCGCGGTGCTCGCATCCCCGGCGATCATCGGCAAGGCCGCAGCCGCCGACAAGATCAAGCTGGTCAGCATCCTGGACCAGTCCGGCGGACTGGACATCTATGGCAAGCCCATGGTCGCGGCGACCGAGATGGCCGTCGACGACATCAACGCGGCAGGCGGGCTGCTGGGCCGCGAGGTCGAACTGAAGATGTACGACCCGCAATCGTCCATCCAGTACTACACCCAGTATGCGACGCAGGCTGCAGCCTCCGACCGCGCGGACGTGGTCCATGCAGGCATCACCTCCGCCTCGCGCGAAGCGATCCGCCCGACACTGGACCGTTTCAAGACGCTCTACTTCTACAACACCCAGTACGAAGGCGGCGTCTGTGACCGCAACGTCTTCTGCACCGGCTCCACCCCGGCCCATACGGTCGAGAAACTGGTGCCGCATGCCATGAAGAAATGGGGCAAGAAGGTCTATATCCTGGCCGCCGACTACAACTACGGCCAGATCATTGCCGACTGGGTTGAGAAGTTCGTGCGTGACGAGGGCGGCGAGACCGTCGCCACCGAATTCTTCCCGCTGGACGTGACCAACTTCGGTCCGACCATCCAGAAGATCCAGGCCGCCAAGCCGGACATGATCTGGTCAGCTCTGGTCGGCGGTGCCCACATCTCCTTCTATCGCCAGTATGCCGCTGCCGGGATGCACAAGAGCATTCCCATTGCATCGACCACCTATGGCGTCGGCAACGAGCATCAGCTGATGTCTGCGGAAGAAGGCAACGGAATCCTCTGCGCCTACAGCTACTTCGAGGAGATCGACACGCCGGAGAACAAGGCCTTCGTCGAACGCTTCCGTGCCCGAAACGGCGGCGCGGCGGCCCCAGCCCTGAACGAACTGGCCGTACGTTCCTACGAGGGCGTGATGCTCTGGGCGCAGGCGGTGCGCAATGCCGGATCCGTGGACCGGATGAAGGTGATCGAGGCACTGGAGGCCCCGACCATGATCGACGGGCCCAGCGGTGCCATCGCCATCGAACCGACCACGCACCACGCAACCCTGAACACCTACATCGCGCAGGTGAAGGATCAGAAGTTCCAGGTGCAGGAAACCTTCCTGGCGCAGCAACCGACGGACACCATGCAGGTCTGTGACCTGAAGGCCAATCCGGACACCGTGAAGTTCTACTTCGAGAACGGTCTGGAAGCAGCCGGCATCAAGTAAGCCACCAACGGCGGACGGGTGGGCATCGCTCACCCGTCCGTTTTCATTCCGATAGCGAGGGCCGGCGACCCGGTCGATCCCTTGCCCACCTGAAGTCAGTGTTGAGGAATTTCGGACCTTGGACCTCTACATCGCCCTGGCCCTGCAGATCGTCTATGGCATCGCCAATCTGGTGCTGATCTCGCTCGGACTGGCCATCATCTTCGGCATGATGCGGGTCATCAACCTGGCGCATGGCGAGTTCCTGATGCTCGGCGGCTATACCGTCGTCATCTCCACCAATGCCGGTTTGAACATCTGGCTGGCGATGCTGATCCTCGCCCCGCTGGTCGTCGGCATCATCGGCGTCATCGTGGAGCGGGTGATGATCCGCTTCCTCTATGGCCGAATGGTGGACACGCTGCTTGCGACATGGGGACTGTCGCTGGTGCTGATCGGACTGGTCACCACCATCTTCGGCGCGCAGACCGCCACCACGATCTCACCGCCCATCGGGGCAATCCAGATCGGTGACTTCACATCCTCGGGCTACGAACTGTTCCTGATCGGCGTCACCATCATCCTGTCGATCCTCGCCTACTGCGCGCTCAAGTACACCCGCATCGGGCTGATCGCGCGGGGCACCATGCAGGGGGCGGAGATCGCCTCCGCACTCGGGGTTTCGACCAGCCGTACCTATGCCATCACCTTCGGTGTCGGTGCCGCCGTCTCCGGTCTTGCGGGTGGCCTGCTGGCCCCCATCACCGGCGTGCTGCCCTCCATCGGCGCAACCTATATCGCCAAGGCCTTCATCACCGTCATCTCCGGCGGCACCGCGATCCTGGCCGGCACCCTGTCGGCCTCCACCCTGCTGGGAGGCGTCAACTCGGTGCTGAGCTATCTCACCGGCCCGACCATCGGCGAAGTCGGGTTGCTGGTCGTCGCCATCGTGCTGCTGCGCCTGATGCCCCAGGGCATCACCGCCCGCCTGTTCCGGAGAAGCCTGTGAACCGCGCGCGGGAGAATTCCTGGCTGATCCTGATCGGCATCGTCGGTGCCATCTTCCTGATCGGCGCGCCGCAGGTGCTGGAACTGTTCACCATCATCAACCTGACGACCGCCATCGCCATGGCGCTGCTGGCGCTCAGCCTGGGGCTGGTCTGGGGCTTCGGCGGCATCCTCTGCTTCGGTCAGTCCACCTTCTTCGGCATTGGCGCCTATGCCTATGTCGTCGCCGCGATCAATTTCGGCGGTACAAGCTGGGCCGTCGTCGTGGCCATCCTGGTCGCCGCCGCCTTCGCTGCGGTGCTGGGCTACTTCATGTTCTACGGACGGGTGTCGGACGTCTATCTGGGCGTCATCACACTGACCGTCTCCCTGATCTTCTACAATCTGATGCGCCGCACCTCCGGCCCGGAATACAAGATCGGCGATGCCCTGCTGGGGGGATTCAACGGCATCAACGCGCCACCGCTGAACGTGCCCGGCAACGCAAGCTGGATCCTGTTTCCCGAAGACGTATTTTACGTCGCCATGGCCGCGCTGATCATCGGCTATTTCGGCTGTGTCTGGCTGGTCCGGTCGCACTTCGGTCGTGTCGCCGTTGCCATCAGGGAAAACGAGCTGCGCGCCGAACTGGTCGGTTATGACGTGCGCCTGCAGAAGCTCCTCCTCTTCGCCGTCGGCGGCGGCATCGCGGGTACGGCAGGCGTGCTGTTCGCCAACGGCGTGGGACGGGTGACGCCGGACGTCTTCAACCTCTACAACGCGGCGCTGATCATCATCTGGGTCATTGTCGGAGGACGCGGCACCCTGATCGGCCCGGTACTGGGGGCGTTCGGCCTGTTCTACCTGATCAGCTCGCTGGGCCAGCAGACCTCCATCAACAACAACCTGGTGCTGGGGGTCATCCTGGTGGTCTTCGTGCTGCTGGTGCCGAAGGGGATCGTCCCGACCGTCATCGACCTCTGGGACCGGAAACGGGGACGTCGGGGACAGTTCAGACGCCATGGCAGACGGCAGCGGCGTCGTGGATCACGGACAGCGGAGACCCGCCATGAAGGGTGAGATCGTTGTCGAAACCCGTGGCCTGTCGATGCATTTCGGCGGTGTCGTCGCCGTCGACCAGGTGGACTTCAACCTGCGCGAGAACGAGCTGCGCTGCCTGATCGGACCCAATGGTGCGGGCAAGAGCACGTTCTTCAAGTGCCTGACCGGTCAGCTCAAACCGACGTTCGGCGACGTGGTGATCCGCGACCTGAACGTGAACCGCGCCCACAGTCACGAGATCGCAGGACTGGGTGTCGGCATCAAGACCCAGGTGCCGAACGTCTTCGAGGGGCTGTCGGTGCAGGAGAACATCTGGCTCGCCGCGCGCCGGTTCCACCCGGCAGCCCGCGCCCGCAGCCTGGTGGAGGAAACGCTGGATCGGGTCCGGCTGACAGACATCCGCCGCGAGGTGGTCAATGAACTGAGCCACGGCCAGCGTCAGTGGGTCGAACTCGGCATGGTCATCTCTGCCGAGCCATGGCTGGTGCTGCTGGACGAACCGGCGGCGGGCATGACCCATGACGAGGTGCTGCTGACCGCCGAGCTGATCCGGGAGATCAACAAGACCGCATCCCTGATCGTGGTGGAGCATGACATGCAGTTCATCCGCATGATCGCGGACAAGGTCACCGTGTTCCATCGGGGCGCGATCCTGATCGAGGACACGATGGATGTGGTTGCCGCGGACCCGACGGTTCGCGAAGTCTATCTGGGGCATCGCAAGAAATGAGCGCCGACACCACCATCCTGAGCGCGAAGGGCCTGCGGGCCGGTTATGGCCGGGTCCCGGTGCTGCACGGCATCGACATGACCGTGGGCGACGGGGAGATCGTCGGCGTGCTGGGCCACAATGGCATGGGCAAGACCACCCTGCTGAAGACGCTCTGCGGCATCATCCGCCCGACCGGCGGACGCATCGATTTCGACGGCATGGACGTCACCCGCGAACCGGCCCATGCGCGCAGTCGCATGGGCATCGGCTATGTGCCGCAGGGCCGGGGCATCTTTCCGACGCTGACCGTGACCGACAACCTGCGCATGGGCATCGTCAGCCACGAGGCGGACGAGCATGAAGCGCTGGAGCGGATGGTTGCCGAATTTCCCCGCCTGGAGCCGATGATGGACCGGGCCGGTGGTGCGCTCTCCGGCGGGGAACAGCAGATCGTGGCCCTGGCGCGCTGCCTGATCAGCGATCCCGACCTGATCCTGCTGGATGAACCGACGGAGGGGATCCAGCCCTCCATCGTCGATGACATTGCCGAACTGCTGGCCAAACTGCGCGATGATCGCGGCATTTCCATCGTGCTGGTGGAACAGAACCTGGAGTTCATCACCGGCCTGTCCGACCGCATCCTGCTGCTGCAGAAGGGCGTGATCACCGGTGAAGTCGACAGCTCCAGCAACGACGCCGCCCTGATCGACGAGTTCACAGGCTTCGGCGGCGGCAATGGCAGCTACCGGCCACCGGTCGAGACATCACCAGCATCATCGCCCTCCAATGCAGGCGGGCGGAAACCGGACCAGGGCCCATCACCCCGGCACTCAGAAGCCCGACAGGCGCCAACCCGTTCGACGCCGATACAGGAGGCGATCTACATGACCGTTCAGCGACCGACCATGAAACAGATGCGGTCCATCGTCGAGGACTTCGGCATGAACATGTCGGACGAGCGGATCCAGGAATTCATGGATCTGATGGAACCGAACATGCAGGCCTATGACCTGATCGATTCCCTGCCCGACTACCTGCCGCCGGTCGACTATCCGCGAACCGCCGGATACAGGCCGGGACCGGACGAGAACCCGATGAACGCCTGGTACGTGAAGACGGAAATCAAGGGTGCCCCGCGCGGGCCGCTGGCAGGCAAGACGGTGGTGCTGAAGGACAATGTCTGCCTCGCCGGTGTGCCGATGATGAATGGTGCCGCCACCCTGAAAGGCTATGTTCCGGATGTGGACGCGACCGTCGTGACGCGGCTGCTGGACGCCGGAGCGACCATCGTCGGCAAGGCGCACTGTGAATATTTCTGCCTCTCCGGCAGCAGCCACACCAACGCGACCGGCCCGGTGCACAACCCGCACCAGCGCGGGCGCAGCGCCGGTGGCTCCTCCTCCGGCTCCGGTGCTCTGGTCGGCGCGGGAGAGGTGGACATGGCCATCGGCGGTGATCAGGGCGGCTCCATCCGCATGCCCGCCAGCTTCTGCGGCTGCTACGGCATGAAGGCCACGCACGGTCTGGTGCCCTATTCCGGTGTCATGCCGATCGAGAACACGATCGACCACACCGGCCCCATGACGCAGAACGTGCATGACAATGCCCTGATGCTGGAGGCGATAGCCGGTGCCGATGGGCTGGACCCGCGCCAGTACGCTCCACAGGTCGACAATTACACGGCGGCGGTCAATCGCGGCGTCGGTGGCCTGCGTATCGGTATGCTGAAGGAAGGCTTTGGGCGGGAAGAGTCGGAGCGTGACGTGGATGACGCCAACCGCGCCGCCGCCGAGCGGTTCCGCGAGATGGGTGCCACGGTGGATGAGGTCTCGATCCCCATGCACAACATGGGTCCGGCGATCTGGACCCCCATCGCGCTGGAGGGGCTGACCAACCAGATGATGAAGGGCAATGGCATGGGCACGGGCTGGGAAGGCCTCTATGTCACCAGCCTGCTCGACTTCCATTCCAACTGGCGCACCCGTGCGGACGAACTGTCGGACAGCCTGAAGATCTCCATGATGGTCGGCGAGTACTTCCAGCGTCACTACCGCGGCCACTTCTATGCCAAGTCGCAGAACCTGGCTCGGAAGCTCAGGCTGGCCTACGACCAGATGCTGGGCGCCTACGACCTGCTGCTGATGCCGACGACGCCGATGAAGGCGACGCCGATCCCGGCCCCCGACGCATCCCTGGCCGAATACATCCAGCGCGCGTTCGAGGTGCTGAACAATACCGCACCCTTCGACACCACCGGCCATCCCGCGATGGCTGTGCCCTGTGGCATGCATGACGGCCTGCCGATCTCCATGATGCTGGTGGGCAAGCACTATGCGGAGAGCACGATCTACCAGGCCGCCGGTGCGTTCGAGCGGGCGGGCGACTGGCGCAAGATGTAATCATGACTGCACCCGTCGGCGGCCTGTCCCATGTCCGGGGCGATACCGGACCCCGTCTGCGCCGCGAAACCGTGTCCGGCCTGCTGGCGCGCGCGGTACGCAAGTGGCCCGACCGTCCAGCCGCGGTCTTTGCCGACGCGGGCGTAGGCTGGAACTGGCGGGAACTGGACGTGCAGGTGGAGCGGCTGGCCGCCGGACTGCTGTCCCTCGGTCTCTATCGCGGTGATCGGGTCGGCATCTGGTCACCGAACCGACCCGAATGGCTGGTGGCACAGTTCGCCACCGCGCGGCTGGGCCTGATCCTGGTCAACATCAACCCCGCCTACCGCCTGTCGGAGCTGGAGTATGCCCTGAACAAGGTCGGCTGCGCGGCGCTGATCACCGCCGTGCGGTTCAAGTCCTCCGACTACCTCGGCATGCTACGGGAACTGGCACCCGAACTGGCGAAAGACGCACCAGGCCGACTGAACGCCCGACGCCTGCCTGCCTTGCGCTCCGTCATCCAGATGGGTGACAGCGAACAGCCGGGCATGTTCCGCTATCACACCATCATGGCACGGGGCCGCCAGGCCTACCGCAGTCGGTTGGAGGGGCTGGAGGCGCGGCTGAAACAGTCCGACCCGATCAACATCCAGTTCACCTCCGGCACCACTGGCACGCCGAAGGGGGCCACCCTCACCCACCGCAACATCGTCAACAACGGCCATTTCACCGGGCGCGCCATGGGCCTGACGGAACAGGACCGACTCTGTATCCCGGTGCCGCTCTACCACTGCTTCGGCATGGTGCTCGGCAATCTGGCGGCGACGGCGCACGGCGCCTGCATGGTGTTTCCGGGTGAGGCCTTCGAGGCCCGGCAGACACTTGCCACCCTGTCACGCGAACGCTGCACCGCAGTGCATGGCGTACCGACCATGTTTCACGCCATGGTCGAGCATCCAGAATTCGGGAAGTTCGACCTCTCCTCGCTCAGGACCGGCATCATGTCCGGTGCGCCCTGCCCGGTCAGCCTGATGCAGCGGGTGATGCGGGACATGCACGCCAGCGAGATCACCATCGCCTACGGGATGACCGAGACCGCCCCCGTCTCCTTCCAGACCTCCATCACCGACCCCGTTTCCCGTCGCACCGGGACCGTCGGGCGGGTTCAGCCCCATGCGGAGGTGAAGATCATCGACGAGGCCGGACAGACCGTGCCCGTGGGGACGGAGGGCGAACTCTGCACGCGCGGCTATCTGGTCATGCAGGGCTATTGGGGCGATCCGGAGCGCACGGCGGAATCCATCGATGCCGAGGGCTGGATGCATACCGGCGACCTGGGCCGCTTCGACACAGAGGGCTATGCCAACATCATCGGCCGGGTGAAGGACATGGTGATCCGGGGTGGGGAGAACATCTACCCCGCCGAGATCGAGGAATTCCTGCGCCGCCACCCCGACATTGCAGACGTGCAGGTTTTCGGCATTCCTGACCCGAAGTACGGGGAGGAACTCTGCGCCTGGATCGTCCCGCGTGGCGGCGCGAAGCTCTCGGCGGAAAGCGTGCGCGCCTTCTGCACCGACCAGATCGCCCACTTCAAGATCCCCCGCCATGTCCACACGGTCGCCGAGTTCCCCATGACCGTCACCGGCAAGGCCCGCAAGGTCGAGATGCGGGCCGCGATGATGCAGGAACTGGGACTGAGCGAGGACCGGACGGCCTGAGGGACGCGCCGCACGACCAGCGGACGCTTTCAATCTGAGGTCTGATAGGCAAAGCTGGCCCGAGCTCGGCAGACCTGCCTGCCGCTGGATTCAGGATGCCAGTTTCTTGCGATCTCTCAAATTCGAACCGGGACACACGATCACACCACTGATCGAGGCAGACGAGACCTTCGCCGAGATCGAGCGCGCTATCGATACAGCGGAGCGCGAGGTGCTGATGGCCTACTGGACCCTCGCCCCGCACCTGGAACTGGTCTCCAGGCGGCAGGGCAACTGGGAGGATCTGCTGACCCGGGCGGCGCAACGCGGTGTCGCCTTCCATATCCTGCTGGCCGATTTCGACCCGGTATTCACGGTCCAGCTCCACCGCGACGCATGGGAGACGTTTCACCGGCTTCGCGCCATCGATGCCCGTGATGACGTAGCCACGGGCACCGTTCAGGCGGTCTGCTCCCGGAACCTGGCACTGCCCAACTTGCTGGAGAGGCTGGCCGGACACGCAGTTGCCCAGTTCGAACTCCGCGAGATCGCGAAGCGTCTGGACAGGGAGGCTGCGGGCGACCGGGAAGCTGCCGGACTGATCGATCAGTCGATTCCCGGCCTCTGGCCTCACCTGAAACGGAACAGTGCCCGGTTCGACAAGGGACGACCAAGGCTGATCCGCCCCCTGCCTGGATCGCATCACGAGAAGCTGTGTATCGTCGACCGCAAGATCGCCTTCACCGGTGGGCTGGACATTGGCGAACGGCGTTATGACACCGTGGAGCATGAAGACGACTCGCCCTGGCATGATCTGGCGTGCCGGATCGAAGGACCGGCGGTCGATAACCTGCTGCGCCACTTCATCGAACGCTGGAATACCGAGTGTGCGCAGTTTCGCGCCTACCTAGACGATCTGCCCGACCGAGAGGGCGTGGCGTTCCGACCGACCGGCGACCTTGCCGAACTGAGAACGCAGCAGTCGGCTTCGGTTGCATCCGTCGGTACCGGAGAGGTCGCAACGGTCTTTTCCCCCGTCCGCAACGGCGAGAAGACGGAGCAAGGGCGTTCCGATATCGCTGGCGCCGTTGCCGCGATCATCGGGGCGGCAAGCAGGTTCATCTACATCGAGAGCCAGTACCTGCGTGAACCGCGCGTGGCTGACTGGTTGATCCACGCAGCAACACGCCACCCGGGCATGGAAGTCATCATCCTGCTGCCGATCGCTCCGGATCGCCTGAGTGCGGACGGTGAATGGAGCAGCGCCACGCGTCACGGCCACTGGCTGCAATGGCGTAATCTCGAACGTCTGCACCGCACTCTCGGAAAACGTTTCGGGGTCTTCACACTGCTCAGCCATCAACCGAGAACGGAAGACGATGCTGAGGAAGATACTGCGCTGGGTGCGCGCAGCATCTATGTCCACGCCAAGACGATCATCGCAGACGATGAACTGACCATGATCGGATCGGCAAACCTGAACGGCAGAAGCTTCTCGCTCGATACCGAGACAGCCCTAGTCTGGCGTGACGCCGAAGCAGTCAGGGACTTTCGGGAAAGATTGTGGCGGCATCATCTGGACGATGCCATGCCGACCGCTTTCGACCCGAATTCGGCATCGGGGCTGGAACTGTGGAACCGGGTATCGGAGGAGAACAAGCGGGCGGAGATCGGGAATCGCCGGGGATTTGCTGTCGCGTTCGCACGCGAATGGACGGCGCGGAACATCCGCCGATCCAGGCTGATCCGCAACAGGTTCGTCTGATCGACACCAGGGCCCGAAGCATGATCAGAGCTTGACGCTCATCCCCTCGGCAGGCGCGGAACATTTCACTTCCGCACCCTGCTTCGCGATCATTTCCGTGGCGAGGCGCAGTTTCTCGTCAATGGCGTCGTCGTCCTGGGACGGGTCATGGTGGTAGAGGCAGAGTTCACGGACTTCCGCCTTGCAGGCCAGTTCGACGACCTGGCTGAGGCAACTGTGGCCCCAGCCGACCTTCGAGGCGTATTCGTCGTCGGTGTAGGTGCTGTCGGTCACCAGCAGGTCCGCGCCGCGCACGAAGTCGGCAAGCTGGTCCATGTACTCCGGCGAGTGGTAGTCGGAATCCGGCAGGAACAGTTCGTTGTCGGTGATGTAGCAGAAGCTGCGACCGCCATATTCGACCCGGTAGCCCAGGCAATAGCCGGGATGGGACAGCAGCATGGTGCGCACCTTCAGCCCGGCCACGTCATAGTCCCCTTCACGCAGGTCGCGGAAGGTGACGCGGGCGCCGAACTCCCGCACCGTGATGGGGAAATAGGCGCCGTCCATCTGCGCGGAAACCAGGTCACCGATGCCCATGGAGCCATGCGACGGCCCCAGGATCTCGTAATCGTTGCCGGTGACATACAGCGGCGCGAAGAACGGCAGCGCGTTGATGTGGTCCCAGTGCGGGTGGGAGATGAAGATCTTCCCCTCTGTCCGCGTCTTGCCAGCCTTCATCAGGCTGTCGCCAACCTCCCGGATTCCACTGCCGGCATCAAAGACGAAGAACTGGCCGCGCGGAAAGTTCAGCGTGATGCAGTTGGTCTGGCCACCGTATTTCAGGCTGTCAGGTCCAGGTTTCGGCAGGGTGCCGCGCACCCCCCAGAACTTCACCTCCACGGTGTCGTTCAGGATGCGCTCCACTGTCTCCAGAAATGCATCGCCCTTGATCGGCTTCTGGATGAAGGCGTCGGCACCCACCTCCAGCGCGCGGCGGCGGTCGTAGTCGAAGGCCTTGCCGGAGAAGACAAAGATGCGGGTGTCGGCATGTGCCGGGTCTTCCCGCAGCCTCTGGGTCAGTTCCAGTCCGTCCATGTCCGGCATCATGATGTCGGTGACGACGCCGTCCGGCTTCTCGCGCCGGATGGCCTCCAGCCCTTCAAGGCTCGACTGAAACACGTCCACCGCATGACCGGCACGCTTCAGCAGCGCTGCAGCATGGCCAGCCGCAACCCGGTCATCATCCACGATGATGAAACGGCGCTGCTCGGCCGTGCCGAGATCATCTGGCACTTCGGCCCCTCCTGATTCCCTGTCCCCGGCGGACAGTATGAAACGAAACCGTCATGGATACAGCCCTTCACGCGCTGGTTCGTCGAACCGGCTCAGTTCGCGAATACCTTCTGCAGCAATTCGGTCGTCCGCTTGGCCGGATTGGCGCGGATCGCTGCCTCCTCGACGGCCAGGTAATGGAAGATACCGTCGAGTCCGAGGTCGAGCACGTGACTGGTCAGGTCGGCCCGCAGATCGGGGACCAGCGGCATGTTGCCGAACTCACCGACGGCATTCTCGTAGGTCCGGATCGCACCGACCTCCGAAAGGCTCCGGTCGACGACAGGCTCCATCTCCGCCAGCAGGCCCGGCGTCATGCGCTGACGAAAGTACTGCGTCGCCGCATCCTTCGGACCGTTGAGGATATTCATGGCGTCGTCGATGGTCATGGTGTCGACCGCATCGACAAACAGGTCGCGAGCCTTGACCGATGCCGTCTCGGCGGCACGGTTCAGGCGTGTCTCCAGGTCGTCGAGCTGGTTCGACATGCCCATGCGGTTCAGCACCTTCTGCGCGCGGGCCAGATTGTCGGGCAGTGGAATGTGGATCAGGCTGTCACTCTCGAAGCCGCCCACCGCACTGACCTGGTCGATCACGCGGGCGCTGCCGATACGAAGTGCCTCCTTGAGGCCACGCCCGACCTCATCCGCACCGAGCGCGGAACCGGACGATGAACCACCGAGGGACGGAATGCTCTGCTTTGCACCGCCCAGCAGGTCCTTGGCCTTGCCGAACAGGCCGTCTGCAGCAGCAGGCGCCGAGAGCAGGGTCAACGCGAGCAGCAGGACAATCTTGCGCATGTTCATTCTCCACATCACTGGGCCGGGGCCATGATGATCATCTCAGTCACAGACGTATATGGAAAGTGGCGGCGTCTCCGCGATGCGGAGATACCACGGCGACCCGGACAGCATGGATTGGGGGGTCGGGGATCCTGATTGCTGCCCGGGTCGTCGGGAGCCCGAAGGCTGGTCACACAACAGCAAGCAACAGGCCAGAATTCGCTGGCACGGGAACCTTCCAGGCAATTAACCAGCAGGAAAGCTGCCGTGAAACGAAGATTCGGATGCCAGATTGCGTACTTGGCCGAAATGCCGTTGGTCCGGGATTTCCCCGAGATTGTCTGAAGTGTGACGCCTGTTAACTTTGCACGGGCGCAGTTGACCTTACGCAAACCACGAACAGGGATTGCAAATAGCCGTGATCAATGCTCCGAAACGCGACTGGCGGTGCATATTGGGACAGCGGCAATGATAGATCGCAAGTGGTCGAGACGGCATTTCATCGGCTTCATGACCGCCGGTACGGGCCTGTTGATGGGTCGTTTGGCGGCGGGCGCCAGCACCGCAGCACTCCCCGCGTCCCCCGTCATGCCGGATGAGGCGTACCCGCATGCACGCACATTCATGCAATGGCCTGCCAGCCGTACTGTTCACCCCGATCCGGACTTTCTCGACTTCCTGCAGCAAGCCGTGGCGCGCATCGCCAACACGATCGTCGCGTTCGAACCGGTGGTCATGCTGATGCACCACGACCAGGTCCGCGCGGCGCGGCGAAAGCTCAGCCAGGCAGTCAGGGTCTGGGACATCCCCACGGACGATCTCTGGTGCAGGGATGCCGGTCCGGTCTTCCTGCTCGGGCATGACAACCGGCTCGCCGCGACGACCTTCAACTTCAACGGCTGGGGAAATCGCCAGGTTCATGACGCTGATGGCCTGGTCGCGCAGCGGGTTGCGGCACGGCTGGGCATCGATCTCCTGAACAGTGGCCTGGTGGGCGAAGGGGGCGGGATCGAAACGGACGGCCAGGGCACGCTGATGGCCCATGAAAGCAGCTGGATCAACACCAACCGCAACAGTCTCTCGCCTGACGAGATCGAGCGCAGGCTGCTTGCCGCTCTTGGTGGCACGAAGATGATCTGGGCGCCGGGTCTGGCCGACCATGACATCACCGACTTCCACATCGACGCCGTTGCGCGCTTCGCGGCACCCGGACATGTCCTGATGCAATTGCCGGAGCGTTCGGATCGACAGGATCCGTTCACACGGGCCGCATGGCGGACCCACGACATACTGGCCAGATCGGTCGATGCGCAGGGCATGCCCCTGAAGATCACGCGAATCCCTGATCCGGCCCGGTCACGCGTCCGCACGCCGGATTTCGTCGCATCATACGCGAACTACTACGTCTGCAACGGGGCGGTCATCATGGCCGGGTTCGGCGACACCGATGCGGACGCCGAAGCGCGTCGGGCCATTGGCAGTTTCCATCCCGGCCGGGAAATCATTCCCATCAATGTCGATGCGATCGGGATGGTCGGCGGGGGCATCCATTGCGCGACGCAGCAACAGCCCCGGTCCCTCATGGACTGAGCCCGCGCGACGACCCAGCCGGTCTCAGACCGGCAGCATGCCCGGATTCGGGTGCGTCCTAGCTCTTCTTGCGGAACGCATCCAGCGACACGACCTCGCCGGCCTTCTCCTCCGGAGCCTCATCATCGCCTTCCTCGGACTCCGGCACCTCTGCGTCGCCGGACTCCTCCGGTACCTTCATCGGCGCGAAGGCATTGCCGGCGGGCACCACCGACTCGCCGTCGATCTGGTCCATCTGCGGCTCGAACTGCAGACCGAACTGCACGCTCGGGTCGGCGAAGGAGGTAACAGCCGCATAAGGCACGTGAATGCGGGTCGGCAGCTTGTTGAAGCTGAGCGAGACCTCGAAGAACGTCTCCTCCACCTTCAGGTCCCAGTACTGGTGCTGCAGCACGATGGTCATGTCGTGCTCATACCGCTCCAGCAGATGGTCGGGCAGCTCCACGCCCGGAAACCGGGTCAGGAACGTGACATAGAAATGGTGGTTGCCGTGCAGCCCTTCGGTATTCGCGGCATTCAGCGCGCGCCGGACAACCCCGCGCAGTGCATCCTCGACCATCTGTGCGTATTTCATCGTTCCCTCCGAAGTCGCGGGTCTGCGACTGCACCGCCCACTGTCACGGTATCACCGCGGGTCTGGCCAGTCGCGACCGGAAATGGGTGGGGGGCTTCTGTTGCCCGGCGCCCCCCGGGCCGCGCTTGCTTAGCTATTAAGCAGCGAGCACCATTTCATTATCATTGGCACTTATCAAAGTTGGTCCGATACGGTGGTACCATGCCGGGCGAAAACCACACCTTTACTACGCACGTCGATCCTGTTTCGCCCCCATCGGGTCCCGTCGTCCCCGACACGTGGCCGGTTGGAGGAGTTGGTGGAGGCGCCGGGCACTGCCCCCGGGTCCGTTACGCCTATTTCGAATAGCGTTTATCGCCATAGTCGGTTACCCGACAGTCCCTATATGGGCCATTTCGACGGCATTTCCTAGAGGGGCTGAGCGGAATTCGGGATCGTCGAATCGCCAATTGCCCCTATCATCGTGCGCCCACGCCACCGGAGAACGCCCAGATGCCGCTGACACAGGACCAGATCGACGATATCGAGCGGATGCGGTCGGAAACGCAGCCAACGCGACGGGTTGTCTCCGCCGCGCTGGAGGATCAGCTCTACACCGCCGTTCCCCTGCTCGATCATGGCTTCGTGCGGGTGATCGACTACATGGGCGACGACAATGCCGTGGTGCAGGCGGCACGTGTTTCATACGGGCGTGGCACCCGCAAGGTCAGCCAGGATGCCGGTCTGATCCGCTATCTGATGCGGCACCGCCACACGACGCCGTTCGAGATGTGCGAGATCAAGTTTCACGTCAAGCTGCCCATCTTCGTCGCCCGCCAGTGGATCCGCCACCGCACTGCCAATGTGAACGAGTATTCCGCCCGCTATTCGATCCTGGACCGGGAATTCTACATCCCGGAGCCGGAGCAGCTGGCGTCCCAGTCGACCGCGAACCACCAGGGGCGTGGTGCGGTGCTGGAGGGAGAGGAAGCCGCACAGGTTCTCGACATCCTGCGCAACGACTCCGCGCAGGTCTACGAGCACTATTCGGAGATGCTGAACGAGGGCACGGACGGTCAGCCACTGGATGCGAACAGGAGCGGACTGGCGCGGGAGCTGGCGCGGATGAACCTTTCGCTCAACTTCTATACCCAGTGGTACTGGAAGACGAACCTGCACAATCTGATGCATTTTCTGTCCCTGCGCGCAGATCCGCATGCACAATACGAAATTCGCGTCTATGCCGACGCCATGATCGAGATGATGCGGGCCTGGGTGCCACTGACAACTGACGCGTTCGAGGAGTATCGGCTGGGTGGCGTGCACCTGTCCCGTACTGCCGTGTCCATCGTGCGCCGGATGCTGGCGGGGGAGCAGGTAACGCAGGCAGACAGCGGCCTCTCGGCCCGGGAGTGGCGGGAGATGATGGGCGCGCTGGAACGCGATTGACCTTCGCTGCACCGCCACCCGGAACCACGAAGGGGGACGAGTTCAGGTCAGATCGCCCTTGCGGTACGGTTCTTGCGTCTCCTAGTGTCACCAAACCATTGACGACCGGCAACCGCGCCCAGACGCGGACCGGAGCCGAGAACAGGGAATGCCGGACAGTGACTGAAGAGACCCGGACATGAGCGAGACCAGCGGCAATTTCGAGATCGGGGGACGCGCGCCCTCCCTGCAGCAGATATTCGACAAGTGGCTGCAGGCCTTCGGCGGTGCCTGGCAGGCCGAAAGTGCCGAGGACCTGGCCGGGCTGTTCGACGCGGACGGCGCCTGGTTCGAAAGCCCCTTCGGGCCGCCGGTCAAGGGAACCGAAGCCATTCGCGCGCACTGGCAGAAAGCCTTGCAGGGTCAGGCGGACATCGTCTTCATGTATCGCATCCTGGCCACCAACGGTGACATGGGCGTGGCCCGCTGGGCCGCTCAGTTCGATCTGGTGGAGTCAGGGGTGCGCGTCGAATGCGACGGCATCATCGAATGCCGCCTGCTGGCCAATGGCGCGGCGCGGGTTGCCCGCATCTGGTGGCACAATCGGGAAGCCCCGGCGCGCAAGGGCAACTGAGTCCGGCGTTTACCGATCGCGCTGATACTGCCCTGCACCATTAGTGGCTTGCACTTCGTCCTGCCCAGCGCCAAGACTCGGCCAACCGGGGAGGATATTTCATGACGATCAAGGTCTATGACTGGCTGGCGCATCACGCGATGTTTCGCGGTGAACACACGGCGCTGATTGATCTGGCGAGTGACCGCCGCTTCACCTACATCGAAACCAACGAACGCACGGGCCGCCTGGCGACCTGGCTGTCACGCGATCTCGGCGTGCAGAAGGGGGATCGCGTTGCCGTCCTCGCCCCCAATACCACCGATGTCGTCGAGGTCCAGTTTGCCTGCGCCAAGCTCGGTGCCGTCATGGTGCCGCTCAACTGGCGCCTGACCGTCTCCGAACTGAGTTTCATCGCCTCCGACTCCACGCCGAAGGTCATCGTTCACGGCAGCGAGTTCGCGGATACGGCCCGGGCGGTGGCGGAGAAGGTCGGGATTGCCCACATCGTCGAGACCACCTGCGACGGCGCGGACAGCCCCTACGAGCGCGGGATAGCGAGCCACACCGAACCGACGCCGATGTCGGACCTGACGCACGACGACCTCTGGACCATCATGTACACCTCCGGCACCACGGGGCTGCCGAAGGGCGCGATGATCACCCATGGCATGACCTTCTGGAACACCGTCAACCTGGGTTCACCCCATCGGATCACGCCGGATTCGGTGCAGCTTACAGTGCTGCCGCTGTTCCATACCGGCGGCCTGAACTGCTACACCAATCCGGTCATGCATGCGGGCGGCACGGTGCTGATCATGCGCACCTTCGACCCGATGACCGGACTGAAACTGCTTGGTGATCCGGAATTCGGGATCACCCACTTCTTCGGCGTCCCCGCCAACTATCAGTTCATGGCGCAACTGGACGAATTCCCCGATACCGACCTCTCGCGCGTCCAGGTCGCGGGCGTCGGCGGCGCCCCGGTTCCGGTTTCCCTGCTGGAGACATGGGCCGCGCGCGGTCTCGGCCTGGCCCAGGGCTTCGGCATGACGGAGACGAGCCCGACCGTTCTGGTGCTGGATGCCGGGGACGCCATGACGCGACCCGGATCGGCGGGCAAGCCCGCGCTGCACAACCAGGTGCGGATCGTGGACGAGAATGGCAACGATCTGCCCGTAGGTGAGATCGGCGAACTCTGGTGCAAGGGTCCGAACATCACCCCCGGCTACTGGAACCGTCCGGAGGCCACCGAGGCCGCGATCCGGGACGGATGGCTGAACACGGGAGACGCATCGCGCTGCGACGCGGATGGTTTCTACTTCATCGTCGACCGCACCAAGGACATGTACATATCGGGCGGCGAGAACGTCTATCCGGCGGAGGTCGAGAACGTGATCTACCGCCTGGACCAGATCGCGGAAGCCGCCGTCATCGGCCTGCCCGACGACAAGTGGGGGGAGATCGGCTGCGCCGTGATCGTGCTGAAGAAGGGCGCGGAACTCTCCCCGGACGCGCTGACGGCCTATTGCCGTGAGCATCTGGCAACCTTCAAGGTACCGCGCCGTGTCGAGTTCGTTCAGGCCCTGCCGCGCAACGCCACGGGCAAGGTACTGAAACGGACCCTCAGGGACGATTTCGCAGCCGCCTGACGACCCGCAGGAACAGTTTGACGTTCATCGAACGATGTATAAACTTCGCCGCACATCGAAGTGTGGAGAAGATTGATGCTGCGTATCGTCGTGCTTGCCGTTCTGGCCCTGACTCTGACTGCCGGATCGGCAATTGCGGAGACACGTATCCGCGTCAGCGCCTCCATCGTCCCGATCCACGGGTTGGTCGCTGCGGTCATGGAGGGTGTGGCGGAGCCGGACCTGATCCTGCCGCCGGGGGCGTCACCACATGGCTACGCGCTCAGGCCTTCCGGCGCGCTGGCCCTCTCCCGTGCGGACGTGATCTTTCGCGTCGGGCCAACACTGGAGGCCTTTCTGAACCGCCCCCTCGCCAATATCTCGAAGAAGGCAAGGGTTGTCGATCTGATCGACACCCCAGGCATGCAACTGCTGCCCATCCGGAACAATGAAGCATTCGAACCACATGACCATGAACACGGTGACCATGCTGATCATGACGGGGACGATGATCACGAGAAGCATGCCGATCACGACGGGCACGATGATCACGAGAAGTACGCCGACCACGACGGGCACGACGATCACGAGAAGCATGCCGATCACGACGACCATGAAGGGTCGACAGACCTGCATGTCTGGCTCGACCCGCAGAACGCGATCGCCATCGTTCGCCATGTCGCGGATGTTCTGAGCGAAGCCGACCCGACCAATGCCAGCATCTATAGGGCCAACGCGGTGCGGACCATCCGGCGCCTGAACGAACTGGAAGCGAGAACCGCCGACAGGCTGGCCTCTGTCGCCGCCCGCCCGTTCATCGTGTTTCACGACGCCTATCAGTACTTCGAGAACCGGTTCGGCCTGACCGCCGCAGGTTCCATCGCGATCAACCCGGAGGTTGCGCCCGGTGCACGCCAGATCAGCCTGATCCGGTCCCGCATCACCGAACAGCACATTCACTGCGTACTGGCGGAACCACAGTTCAACAGCGACATCGTGAAGGCGCTGGCCAGTAACGACCATGTGCACGTCGGCGTCATTGATCCCGTGGGAACAACGGCCAGGGCCGCCTCGGACAGCTATTTCGAGATGATCGACCGATTGGTCACCGAACTGACCGCTTGTCTCGGTTCCACCAGCTGATGGCGCTACGCCGCAGGGCGTGATGCCGCGCCCCTGTCGAGAACGACATTCCGTTGCGCCAGTTCCGCTGCCTCGGCGGCATCGTGCGTTACCAGCAGTGTCGTGGTCGGATGCACCGCCAGCAGGCGCTGCAACAGGGCACGCATTTCCGTGGCGGTTTCAGCGTCCAGAGAGGCGAACGGTTCATCCAGCAACAGGACATCGGGACGGATCGCGAGCGCCCGGGCGACCGCAACCCGGCGCTGCATGCCCAGCGAAAGCTGACCGGGGACCTTCTCCCCCTCCCCCGCCAGCCCGACATCGGCCAGCCACTGCTGCGCCGCCTCGGGCGTGATGCCGCAGGCCAGACACAGGTTCTCGCTCACCGTCCGCCAGGGCAGCAGTCGCGGTTCCTGAAACACGTAGCCGACCCGGCTTTCGGCAGGGGCCGGTGAGACCTTCCCCTCGAAGGCGAGGTCCAGCCCGGCAGTGATGTTGAGCAGGGTGGTCTTGCCGACGCCCGAACGGCCTGTGATCGCGACCACTTCCCCGTCCTCGATCTGCAGGTTCAGGTCGCGCAGCACCACCGCCTCCCCGAACCGCTTGGCGCGGATCTGGATGTCTAGGGCACTCATGCGTGCCGCCAGCGGTTGGCGCGCTGTTCCAGCGGTCGCAGGATGCCCCATTCGACGATCTGCATCACCGCGATGAACGCCAGCGCATAGGCCAGGATCGCGTCGATTTCGAACAACTGGAAATGCAGGTGCAACTTGAAGCCGACGCCGGACCCCCGGCCCAGCAACTCGACCACCAGCACGATCTTCCAGATCAGTGCGATCCCCGACCGGGCGGCGGCAGCCAGGAACGGTGCCATCTGCGGCAGGATGACATGGCGCAGCGTCTGCCCGCGCGTGAAACGGAACACCCGCGCCATCTCCGCCAGTTTCGGGTCCAGCGCCCGCGCGCCTTCCCGGACCGTCACGACGACATTCGGCACCTTGTTCACGGTCACGGCCAGGATCGCCGCCACCTCCGTCAGGCCCAGCCAGACATAGGCCAGGATCATGACGACCAGCGCAGGCAGGTTCAGGAAGAAGACCAGCCAGAGGTCCAGGAACCGGTCCGCCGACCGGCTCAGCCCCATCCACAGCCCGATCATGATGCCCAGAGACATGGCCAGCACGAAGGACAGCAGGACGCGATAGAGCGTGACCCCCAGATGCCGGAACAGTTCACCACTCGCCGCCTCCCGCGTCATCACGGCAAGCACCTGCTGCGGCCCCGGCAGTGTCAGCGGGTCCGTCAGTGCGGCTGCGATGACCCAGAGGGCCAGCAGGCTGCCGAGCGAGAGGATCCAGACAAGGCGTCCCTTTGTCGGTTGGCCTGGCATGCGGGGCCTGGCGCTCAGAAACGCGCGGCCGGGTGGAAGGCGGCACCATCCAGCGTCGTCGCCTGCCCGACAAGCTGCGCCCCCCCTGCCCCGGCGAGCAGGTCGTAAAGGGTGCGTGCCGCCCCGATCTCCGCATCACCGAACCGCGACGGTATTCCGGCTCTGAAACGCGTCTTCAGGGTCTCGAAGACGGCATCGTCACTGGCCCGCATCAGTGGCCGCAAGGGCAGCCATGCCGCATCATCACGCAGCAGGATGTCCTTCGCGGCGCGGGAGGCGCGCAGGAAGGCAGCCTCCGCTTCCGCGTTCGATCCATCAGGATCTTCCCGAAACACGTAGCCGACCAGCGATGTGCCCGCCTTGCCGCCGAGGCCGACGACCATGTCATCCATGTCGGACAGCCTGCGGTGTCCCGCTGCCTCCAGCCGGGCGGCGAAATGCCAGAACGTGATCAGGGCATCCAACTGCCCCTTGACGAACTGCTGCTGCAGCAGGGGTGGCGCACCATAGACCGGGCTCGCCGCATCGGCAGGGTCGAAGCCGTGCCGTTGCTTGACCAGTGCGCGCAGCAGCAGCCAGGACTTGTCCAGGGGGCCACCGGCGACACCGATCTTCACGCCCTTCAGGTCGGCAATGTCCTGCAGCGAAGAACCCGCAGGCACCATCAGCGCCCCGACAGTGTTGGAGAAAGGCGCGAAACGCAGCATCCGCCCGGCTGCGCGCTGTCGGGCAACCCAGACGATGTCGGTGACGATGGCATCGACCTCACCGCCCTGAAACGCGATGGCCGCCGCCTGCTTGCCGGCGAATTCGCGCACCTGCAGGTCCAGACCTTCCGCCTCCGCCAGGCCATGGCTGCGGATGGTCTCGAGCTCCCATGCGACGGTGCCGAAGCCCAGCACGCCGAGACGCAGGGTGCGCTCCGCCGCCTGTGCCGGAGACTGTGCCGGAACCAGCCACACGAGCAGCGCCAGCATGATCCATAGGGGAACCGAAGATCGGTTCATGACTGTTACCTCCCCGTCCCCGATCTGTCGCCGGGTGACATTGATACCGCTGACTATAGGGAAGCCTTGCCCCACCTGTCAGCCAGCATCCTCGGCAACCGTTCAGCCCCGGTCCTGCTCGGCGCGGTAGTTGTAGGCTTCCTCGAACAGCCACTCGCGAAAGGCGCGGATCATCGGGCGGTCGGCGGTGCGGGGCAGATGCACCAGATAATAGGCCATGTCCGATGTCAGCGTGATCGGGAACGGCGCCACCAGCCGCCCCGCCACGATATCTGCATAGGCCAGGACATGCCGGGCCAGCGCCACCCCCAGCCCTTCGGCGGCGGCCTGCAGCAGCATGGCGGAATTGTCGAACATCGGCCCGCGCCGGGGGTCCGCGCCCTCCACCCCCGCCGCGGTCAGCCACTCCTGCCAGCCGACGGGGTAGTCATCGTGCAGCAGGGTGTGATTCTTCAGGTCATCCGGACAGCGCAAGGCGGTCGGCCCCTCCAGCAGGGCCGGGCTGCAGACCGGGAAGACCGCATCGTCGAACAGCCGGTGCACGGTCAGACCGGGATAGTTGCCCCGCCCGGAACGGATGCCGAGGTCGAACGGCTCCACCTCCAGATCGACGATCCCCTCCGACGTAGAGAGCAGGACGTCGATCTCCGGGTGCCGCGCACGGAAGGACCCCAGCCGCGGCACCAGCCACTTCGACGCGAATGACGGCATGCAGGTGATGCGCAGCTCCGTATCGTCCCCCTGCACCGTGATGCGCTGCACGGCGGTTTCAAGCTGGTCCATGCCATCGCGCACGCCGGGCAGCAGCAGTTGCCCGGCCTCCGTCATCAGGATCTCGCGGTTACGGCGCTGGAACAGCTTGGCGCCGAACCAGTCCTCCAACCCCTTGACCTGGTGGCTGATCGCCGCCGGGGTCACGTTCAGCTCCGACGCTGCCCTTGTGAAACTTAAATGACGGGCAGCGGCCTCGAAGGCGCGAAGAGCGTTAAGAGGCGGTAAACGGCGGGCCATGGCATTTCTCGCATATGAGATTTTCTAACAGACTAGCTGAGAAAGCATCGTTTGTAAGTACCCACTCCCGGTTCTAGATGATCAGGTGTCGCGGCAAGCCGCCGGACACACTCGCACCCAAGGAGAGAAACCATGAGCCGGACCTACACAACTGTCCGGTATGGACAGCCGACCCTGTCCTACCGCCCTCTGAACACCATTCTGGGCCCGGTGCTGCGCATCGCATCCCTGCTGAATGTGTGGGAGAAGCGCATGGTGGAGCGTCAGAACCTGGCCGAGATGGATGACCGCATCCTGCGCGACATGGGCATTGACCGCATGTCCGCAACCCAGGAAGCTGAAAAGCCCTTCTGGAGGAACTGATCGCGCATGTCCGACACTGGACACCATACCTATCAGACCAACCTGACATGGACCGGCGCGGCAGCCGGGTTCGCGGATTACGAATCCTATGACCGGACCCACCAGCTTGCCGCGCCGGGCAAGCCGACCCTGACCACAAGCTCCGACCCGGCCTTCCTGGGCCTGCCGGAACTGTGGAACCCCGAGGACATGCTGCTCGGCGCCCTGTCGAGCTGTCACATGCTCAGCTATCTCGCCTGCTGCGCCCGCGCCCGCATCACGGTGCTGGACTATACCGACCAGGCCACCGCCACGATGGTGGAGAACGGCAAGGGCGGCGGCGCCTTCACGGAGGCAACGCTGCGCCCCGTCGTCACCATCGCCCAGCCGGACAAGATCGAACACGCCCGCCGCCTGCATGGCACGGCCAGCAAGGTGTGTTTCATCGCCAATTCAGTGAATTTCCCCGTGCACCACGAGGCCGAGATCCTGGTCGCGGAAGAGGGCTGAACAAAGCCTTTCGACTATTCGGTCAGGACCGCTCCGCCAACCGCTTTGACCTGCACACTCCCAGACCGAGCGATCAACGAGAAAATGTCGGGTTTCTCTCAAGCAGGTCTGATGTTAGGCTTTCCGAAAAGTTGAACGCTCGACTTTTATGCTCTCTCAGAACGCAGATGCTGCGTTGCCAAGCATCATCATTGCAGACATGTGGGCATAAAAGACCGGACTGCGCATGATCAAATAATCTGGAACATCCATGAAATACCAGAATCGCGACTTTAATAACAAGATACTAATTCAAACCTGTCGCAACCTGAAGACAATTGCAATTGTTCACATTGCAACTTTTCTAATATTGTTTCTATATTTTCTAGATTCATCACTGACCATATCAATACTCGAATCGACAACACCTCACTATGGGATAATATTTCTCTCATCCGCACTTTTCGTCATGATCTATCTCGGAAGGATTGTGGCAAATCTCGACGAGATGATTTTCGAACTTGGTCAGAGGGACAAGCATTCGAGAGAAATGCACTTGGATACCTGAGCATACCTCCGATGTTCCGGGAAGCGCACGCCGCTACCCCCCACCGCCCCCGACGAAGCTGCGGACCAGGCTTTCCGCGACCAGGTTCCAGCCGTCGACGATGACGAAGAAGATCAGCTTGAACGGCAGCGAGATGATGATCGGGGGCAGCATCATCATGCCCATCGACATCAGCACGCTGGCCACCACCATGTCGATGACCAGGAATGGGATGAACAGCAGGAACCCGATCTCGAAGGCGCGTTTCAGTTCGGAGATCATGAAGGCCGGGATCAACACCTGAAGCGGTGTTTCCTCCGGCGTCAGTCCCTCCGTGTCGATGCGTCCGATGTCGATGAACAGCGCCAGATCCTTTTCCCGCACATGCGCCAGCATGAAGGTGCGGATCGGTGCGACCGCACGGGTGAGGCCTTCGCGCTCGTCCACTTCCTCGTTCAGCAGGGGCTGGATGCCGTCGTTCCAGGCGGCCTCGAACGTCGGGGCCATGATGAATGCGGTCAGGAACAGGGCAAGGCTGATGATCACCACGTTCGGCGGCGTCGTCTGCACACCCATGGCGGAGCGCAGCAGCGACAGCACGATGACGATACGGGTGAAGGATGTGACGACGACCAGAATGGCCGGGGCCAGGCTGAGCACCGTCAGCATCAGGACAAGCTGCAGCACCCGCCCCGTGAAACTGCCGCCTTCGCCCAGGTCGATGGCCACGTCCTGCGCCACGGTCGGGGTCGCCGTGAACAGCAGGCATGCCGCGATCAGCAGGAACAGATGCCTCACGACTGCACCCCCGTCCCGGCGGGCGGCGTGATGCCGGTCTCGATCACCGACTCACCCGTGGGGCCGACGACCAGCAGGTGCTCACGGTCATCACGGCGCACCAGGACCAGCTTGCGGCGGGTGTCCAGGCTCTGCACCGCGACGATGCCGATGCGGCCATTGCCGCCGGTGACCTTTGGCGCGAGGCCATAGCGACGGGCCAGCCAGGCCGCACCGGCAATCATGCCGATGATCAGCACCAGCGCGCCGAGAAATCTCATGTAATCCAGAATGTCCAAACCTGCGGGGCCTTCTGCCTTTGCCGCCCGGGGCCGCGCATCGCGGTGCCGGAACGAACGGGATGGGAACGGGAATTTCTCTCCCGCAGGCGCGATGTTTGAAGGTGTTTGGTTAACGTTCCGATAACGCCGGGACGCAACGGGGCAGGTCATGCGGCTGTCGGGACCGATCGTTACCTTTCATTAATCTTCTCCGTTCATTGTTGGACGGATCAATGAACCCGCAGCCCCCGAACCGTTCGTGGAAACCGCCCGATGCTGATGAAGGACATACCGGTATTCTCCGCCCTGACGCGCCAGATGGACTGGCTTGGCGCGCGGCAGAAGGTACTGGCCCAGAACATCGCCAATGCGGATACGCCGGGCTACAGCGCCAAGGACCTGAAGCCGCTGACGTTCGAGGAACTGGTGCACAAGCCGCAGGCGACGATGCGGACCACCAAGACGAACGCGGGCCACATCGCCCCGCCGGGCGAGGCGGATGATGCCTATGCCCGGGCGAAGGGCGAGAACTACGAATCGACACCATCGGCGAACTCGGTGGTGCTGGAGGAAGAAATCCTGAAAGTCAGCGACACGCGCATGTCCTACGACCTGGCCGTGTCGCTCTATCGCAAGCACATGCAGATGATGAAGACCGCCATTGGCGGTCGCGGCGGCTGATCGCTCAGCGGCTGAAACCGGGAGAGTCTGATGGACCTCGAAAAGACAATGATCACCTCCGCCTCCGGCATGCGCTCCCAGAGCGCCCGGATGCGGATCATTGCGGAAAACATCGCCAACGCGCACTCGACCTCCATGACGCCGGGGGCCGATCCCTACCGTCGCAAGATCATGACATTCCAGCAGACCATGCATGCCTCGGGCGCGCCGACGGTGGAGATCGACAAGATCAGCACCGACCAGAAGCCGTTCGAGAAGAATTACGATCCGGGCAACCCCGGCGCGGACGGCAGCGGCTACGTCAAGCTGCCGAACGTCAACCCGCTGATCGAGATGGTGGACATGAAGGAAGCCCAGCGTTCCTACGAGGCCAATGTCACCGTCATCGAGAACGCCAAGGCCATGATGTCGCGCACGGTCGATCTGCTGCGCTGAGCCATAGCCAGAGACTTAGCCTGAAACTTTCCTGAAACCCCATTCGCCCCCCCCTTCAAGGAGCTTCCAGTATGGATGTCACGCTGCAGAACGCGGCCATGGCCTATGGCAAGGCCCTGGGCCGAGGCGGAGATGCGGACCCGAGCGGTTCGGACACCGGCATGGTCAGCGGCGCCCAGGGCGGCAGCTTTGCCGACATGGTGCGCGAGGCGGCAGAAGGCGCCGTCGGATCGCTGGAGAAGTCCGAACAGGTTGCCATGTCGTCGAACGTCGACAAGGCCGGTCTGACTGACGTCGTCGTCGCGGTAAACAATGCGGAGATCGCATTGCAGACCGTGGTGGCCGTCCGCGACCGGGTCGTCGACGCCTACCAGCAGATCATCCGCATGCCGATCTGACGGGGGTCTGACATGAGCCCCGTCGAAGTCGTCGACATCGGACGCAGCGCCATCTGGGTGCTGCTGAAGACCGCCGCCCCCGTCATGCTGATCGCCCTGAGCGTCGGACTGGTCGTTTCCCTGTTCCAGGCCCTGACCCAGATGCAGGAAATGACTCTCGCCTTCGTGCCGAAGATCCTGGCGATCTTCATCGCGCTGGTGGCACTCGCCCCCTACATGATCGGTGAACTGACCGGTTTCATGGACCAGATCGCGCAACGCATAGCCGCGTCCGGCCAGATTGCCGGGTAGCGATCGTGCTGGCCGAGGTCCTGCCTGTCACGATCTTCTCCACCATGCTCATCTTCGCCCGCGTCGGGGCGATGATCATGGTGTTGCCGGGATTCGGTGAACCCTATGTGTCGCCGCGTGTCCGGCTGGGCATCGCCCTCGCCCTGTCCATCGTGCTGCAGCCCGTCCTTGTCGCCACACTGCCGCCGATCCCGGAACAGCCGGTCAGCCTGCTGCCGCTGGTGGCCGGAGAAGCCCTGATCGGCATCTTCATCGGCGGGGCCGCGCGCCTGCTGGTCACTGCCCTGCACGTGGCAGGTATCGTCATCTCCTTCCAGGCCAGCCTCGGTTTCGCGCAGTTCTTCGATCCGGCCCAGGGCGCGCAGGGCGCACTGCTGGGCAGTTTCCTCAGCATCATGGGCCTGGTGATGATCTTCATGGCCGACCTGCACCACATGATGATGTATGCGATCAGCGACTCCTACGTGCTGTTTCCGGCGGCCACCGTGCCCCCGATGGAAGACTTCGCGAAGACCGCCGCAGGCTGGGTCGCCAACAGTTTCCTGATCGGGGTGCAGATTTCCGCCCCCTTCATCGCCTATGCCCTGGTGCTCTATATCGGCATGGGCCTGGTCAATCGTCTGATGCCGCAGATGCAGGTCTTCTTCATCGTCATGCCGCTGCAGATCATGCTCGCCTTCGTCATCATGATGATGGTCATGGGTGCGAGCATGATGTGGTTCCTGGACCACTTCGAAAGCGGTCTTGCCATGTTCCTGGTGCAATAGGGGGGAACGCATGGCCGCTGATGGGCAGGACAAGTCGGAAAAAACCGAAGAACCGACAGAACAAAAACTGCAGGAGGCCCTGAAGAAGGGCCAGGTCGCCAAGAGCCAGGAAGTCGGTCACTGGTTCATGATGGTCGGCACCGCCGCGCTGCTGATGTTCATGATCGGCAATGCCGGGGCGATCCTGTTCGGCAGCATGCGCGCCTTCGTCGCCTCCCCGGACCTGATCATCGTCGATGCCGGGGCGATGCAGGGCCTGTTCAACGATGTGGTCGGCAGTGTCGCCTATGCCGTGCTGCCGATCATGGGGGTGCTGGCGATCCTGGCGGTAATCAGCACGGCTGTGCAGCATCCGATCAAGCTGACACCGGAGAAGATCAAGCCACAGCTTTCCAAGGTCTCCCCCATTGCCGGCCTGAAACGCCTGTTCTCCATCAACTCGCTGCTGGAGTTCGCCAAGGGTATCCTGAAACTGACCCTTGTCGCCTTCGTCGCCTTCTCGCTGATCTGGCCCGACTTCGACACCCTGCCCCAGTTGATCTCCGTACCGCCGCTCGGCATCCTGGAGTTCGTGCGCGTGGAGGCGCTGACGATGGTCGGCGGTGTGTTGGCGGTGATGACCGTGATTGCGGCGGCCGACTTCGCCTATCAGAAATGGAAGACACGGCAGGACCTGCGCATGTCCCGCCGCGACATCAAGGACGAGCAGAAGCAGTCGGACGGCGACCCGATGATCAAGCAGAAGATCCGCGCCATCCGCATGGAACGCTCCCGCCGCCGCATGATGGCCGCCGTGCCGGAGGCCAGTGTCGTGATTGCCAACCCGACGCATTTCGCCGTGGCGCTGAAATACGACATGTCAGCCATGGCTGCGCCGGTCTGCGTGGCGAAGGGTGTCGATCAGGTGGCGCTGAACATCAGGCAGGTCGCAGAGGACAATGCTGTTCCGGTCGTCGAGAACCGTCCGCTTGCACGCGCCCTGCACGCAGTCGTGGAACTGGATGAGGAAATACCGCCGGAGCACTACAAGGCCGTGGCGGAAGTGATAAGCTATGTCATGAACCTGAGCCAGAGTTACAGCGGCGGGCGCGCACCCGCGCGGAGCATTCAGAATTGACCGACCAGATCAGTCCACCGCCACACCTGACCTCCGGGCAGGACCGCGCCACGTCACGGCCCCCGATGATGGCGCTCGCCATGGCCCTGCTCGGTATCCTGCTGGGCCTGCTGCTCGCCGCCGGTCAGCTCGACCTGAGCAATGAGATCCTCGGCGTCCTGGTGACTGCCCTGTTCGTCGGCATGCTGCCGGTGATCTTTCGTCGCCGAAGCCCCGGTGCAACGGGCGGCAAACACGTGCACCTGCCCCCGCCAGTGCCGGAAGCAACGGCAGCCGACATCCAGCCGGTGGAGGAGAAGGTCGAGCCAGAGCCCGCGCCGCCGGTGCCGGTGGCCGCCGCCCCCGAAGCCCCTCTTGCCGATCCGGATCTGGTCGCGGAACTCCGCCAGGAGATCGCGCATATCCGGCACAATTTCGAGCGTTTCGGCAATGGCGCACCGATCGGGATCATCGTCGTCACGGAGGACGGGAGCGTCATCCGGGCGAACGGCGCGGTTGGCCGCATGTTCGGCACCAGGGGCAAGGAGATGGGCCGCAACTGGATCGAATTCGTCGATGAGAAGGACCGGGAGGCCGCCCTGCTGCGACAGACGCAGTTGATGGAGGGCAATGACTCGCTTGACCCGGTGGAAGTGAAGCTCGCCGGCAGTGCGGCCCGGGTGGCGCGTATCCATGGCACCTGGCTGGACCGGATCGACGATGAACGGGTTCTCGTGTTCTATCTGATCGACGCCACGGAGCAGCGCAGTCTGGAAGCACAGTTCGCGCAGAGCCAGAAGATGCAGGCCGTCGGGCAGTTGGCGGGCGGTGTCGCGCATGATTTCAACAATCTGCTGACGGCCATGATCGGATTCTCCGACCTGCTGCTCATGCGTCATCCGCCGGGCGACCCGTCCTACGCCGACATCGTCCATATCAAGCAGAACGCCAATCGGGCGGCGGCGCTGGTGCGCCAGTTGCTCGCCTTCTCCCGGCGCCAGACCCTGCGCCCCAAGGTGCTGAACCTGACCGACGTGCTGGCCGACCTGTCGGACCTGCTGCGGCGCCTGATCGGGGAGCATCTGAACCTGCGCATCGTGCATGATCGCGACCTGGGACTGGTCAAGGTCGATCAGGGGCAGATCGAACAGGTGGTGACGAACCTGGTCGTCAATGCGCGCGACGCCATGGAATCCGGCGGCACGGTATCCCTCGAAACCCGCAACGTGCGGATTGATGTGCCGGAACCGGTCGGCGACGAGATCATGCCCGTCGGGGATTATGTCGAGATCGCCGTCATCGATTCCGGGCACGGCATCTCGGCGGAGATCATCGCGAAGATCTTCGAACCCTTCTTCACGACCAAGGAAGTCGGGCACGGCACCGGCCTGGGGCTGGCCACCGTCTATGGCATCGTGCGCCAGACCGGCGGCTATGTGCTGGTCGAGAGCAAGGTCGATGCCGGTACGACGTTCCGCATCCTGCTGCCAAGGGTCGATGCGGATCCGGAGACCGCGCGGGCCAGCAGTCGTCGTGCCAGTGTCGACCTCACCGGCCAGGGCACCATCCTGCTGGTGGAGGACGAGGATGCGGTCCGCATGTTCGCGGTGCGGGCGCTGCGCAACAAGGGCTACACGGTGCTGGAGGCCGATAGCGGCGACACCGCGCTGGAGATCATCAGCAACGGTGAGCATGAGATCGACCTGATGGTCAGTGACGTGGTGATGCCGAACATGGACGGTCCCACCCTGATCCGCCGCGCGCGGGAGGTACGGCCCGACATTCGCGCCGTCTTTATCTCCGGCTATGCGGAGGAAGCCTTCCGCCGCAGCCTGGGCGACGACCTGACCGATGTGGAGTTCCTGGCCAAGCCATTCAGCCTGAAGGACCTGGCCGCGAAGGTGAAGGAACAGCTCGGCGGCTGATTCGGCTGCCGGGACACCTCAGCACCCACCAGGCACACCACTGCCGATTCAGACGTGAACATTCATCGTACAAATGCAATATTTCTCTTTCATTCCAACGTATTGATGAAACCGCTTTGCAACGGGAACAAAATGCGTACATTGAACGCAATTGCACCTGAAGAGCAGCCTGTGAAATAAGGGAGCGGAAACATGTCGCAATCAGCTTTGCGTCTCGTTGATAAGGAAGGTCGGAGCGTGTCAGACAAATCCAAGGCCCTTGATGCGGCCCTGAGCCAGATCGAACGCGCCTTTGGCAAGGGCTCCGTGATGCGCCTTGGCCAGCGGGAAGCAATGAACGTCGCGTCGATCTCGACGGGCTCCCTCGGCCTCGACATGGCCCTGGGTATCGGCGGGCTGCCGAAGGGCCGTGTGGTGGAGATCTACGGCCCGGAAAGTTCGGGCAAGACCACCCTGACCCTGCATGTCATTGCGGAAGCCCAGAAGAAGGGCGGCACATGCGCCTTCATCGATGCGGAGCATGCGCTCGACCCGGCCTATGCGAAGAAGCTCGGCGTCAATATCGATGACCTGATCATCTCCCAGCCGGACACGGGTGAACAGGCGCTGGAGATTGCCGACACGCTGGTGCGTTCGGGTGCGGTCGACGTTGTGGTGATCGACTCGGTGGCGGCCCTGGTGCCGCAGGCGGAGCTGGAGGGCGAGATGGGTGATTCCCATGTCGGCCTGCAGGCGCGGCTGATGAGCCAGGCGCTGCGCAAGCTCACCTCCTCGATCTCCCGCACCAACTGCATGGTCGTCTTCATCAACCAGATCCGCCTCAAGATCGGTGTGATGTTCGGCAGCCCGGAGACCACGTCAGGCGGCAACGCGCTGAAGTTCTATGCCTCCGTTCGCCTGGACATCCGCCGGATCGGTGCGATCAAGAACCGCGACGACGTGGTCGGCAACCAGACCCGCGTGAAGGTGGTGAAGAACAAGGTGGCACCGCCGTTCCGGGTCGTGGAATTCGACATCATGTATGGTGCCGGCATCTCGAAGACCGGCGAACTGCTCGATCACGGCGTCAAGGCCGGTGTCGTCGACAAGGCCGGGTCCTGGTTCTCCGCCGGTGACCAGCGCATCGGTCAGGGCCGGGAAGCCGCAAAGCAGTTCCTCGCCGACAATCCGGATGTGGCGCTGAAGATCGAACAGCAGATCATGCACCACGCCGGACTGCTGACCGACGCCATGACAACGGGTCCGGAGCCTGATGATGATCTGGACGATGACGACGGCCCCGACCTCAAGGCCGGGTGAGTACCGCTTCCGGCACTACCACCTGCCCAGTCCGGTGACGGACAGGACGGGAGAGGGAGAGCGGTTCTGACTCCCACCATCATGCTGCAGGGCACCGGGTCCAGCGTGGGCAAGTCCATGCTGGTCGCTGGGCTCTGTCGCCTGTTTGCCGACCGCGGACTCCGCGTCCGGCCCTTCAAGCCCCAGAACATGTCGAACAACGCCGCCGCCACGGATGACGGCGGTGAGATCGGGCGCGCCCAGGCCATGCAGGCCCTGGCCGCCCGCGTCCCCACCAGCGTGCACATGAACCCGGTGCTGCTGAAACCGGAGAGCGAGACCGGTTCTCAGGTCGTGGTTCAGGGAACCCGTTTTGCGACCGTACGGGCACGGGAATATTCGGCCCTGAAGCCGGAGCTGCTGAGCCGCGTCATGCAGAGCTATCACCACCTCTGCGCGGAAGCCGACCTGATCATCGTGGAGGGTGCCGGCAGCACGGCAGAGGTCAACCTGCGGGCAGGCGATATCGCCAACATGGGCTTCGCGGAGACAGCCGATATTCCCGTGATCCTGGTCGGCGATATCGACCGCGGCGGCGTGATCGCGCAGATCGTCGGTACACATACCCTGATCCCCGCCGCCGAACAGGCGCGCATCAGGGGCTTTCTGGTCAACCGCTTCAGGGGCGACCCGAGCCTGTTCGACGATGGCCGGGACCTGATCGCGTCCCGCACCGGCTGGGCGTCACTGGGTGTCGTTCCGTGGTTTCACGCGGCAAACCGGCTGCCTGCAGAGGATGCGATGGAGCTGGCCGGTCGCGCCCGGCACCGGCAGGGCGCATTCCGGATCGGTGTTCCGGCACTTTCACGTATCGCCAATTTCGACGATCTGGACCCCCTGGCGGCAGAAGCCGGGGTTGACCTGCAGATCATCCAGCCGGGAACGCCCCTGCCTGCCGATCTTGATCTGGTGATTCTGCCCGGCTGCAAGTCCACGACCGGTGAACTGCGTTTCCTGCGCGCACAGGGCTGGGATATCGACATTCTGGCGCACGCCCGGCGCGGCGGACATGTCCTCGGCCTCTGCGGCGGCTACCAGATGCTTGGCCAGGCAGTCCACGATCCGGACGGAATAGAGGGCGCAGTCGGCACGGAGAAGGGTCTGGGTCTGTTGCAGGTCGAGACCATGATGCATCCCGCCAAGCAGACCAGACCGGTCGAAGGGCTGCACCCGGCGTCAGGTACGACCGTGCGCGGCTACGAGATCCATATCGGCAGCACTGACGGCCAGGACCGGCAACGGCCTTTCCTGCAGATCGGCGACAGGCCAGAGGGCGCGATGGACCGTTCCGGCCGGATTGTCGGATCCTACGTCCACGGCCTGTTCCGCGATGATGCGTTTCGCCGACAGTTTCTCATGAAGCTCGGCGCGGCAACCGACGGCACGCTGGATTTCGACGGCAGCGTCGATCAGACCCTCGACGCGCTGTCCCGGCACCTCGCCGCCCACGTTGATGTCGGTCGGATCGGTGCGATCGCGGGCCTGTAGCCAGGTGCAGCGCCTGACGGCCCGTCCGGCCCTGTCACCGATCCTTGTCCTGCGGGTCTGACTCCGTCTCGGCAACCTGTGCCCGAAGCGCGCTTTCGAGTTCCGGGTGACGTCGGACAAGGTCGCGGGCATCCTGTGCGGCAAGCATCATCAACTGGACCGGAGTCTCGGCCACGGCAGTGGTGACAACCTTGTCCAGACGCAGGACGGTTTCGATTCCGAAGATGCCACCGTCGGCGACCACGCGAACCCCTGCCGTGGACTCGACCGTGACGACACCATTTGCAACGAACAGCAGTTCTTCCGTCGGTTCGCTGCCGCGCTGGATGATGGTTTCGTCAGCCGCATAACGCCTGGCACGCATCATCCGGGAAATGCGCACGATCTCCCGCGCGTCCAGATCCTCGAACAGCGGCACCTTGCCGACCATGGCTGGAGTGACCACGAACTGACGCTGATTGACCTCCTGCGAGAAGCCCATGGCGATGATGCCCAGTGGCAGGGCGAACATGCCCAGTCCGAACAGCATGACCACACCGCCGATCAGCTTTCCGTAAAGCGTAACGGGCACGATGTCGCCATAGCCGACGGTGGTCAGCGTCGCCAGCGACCACCACATGGCCGCCGGAATGGACCCGAATGCCTCCGGCTGGGCAAGGCGTTCGGCATGATAGATCGCCGTTGAGGAGATGATCAGCAACCCGAACATGATCAGCAGCGATGCAAGGAGCGCCCGACGCTCGTCATAGAAGACACGTTGCAGGGTCATCAGCGCCGAGGAGTACCGCATGAGCTTCAGGAATCGGAGCAATCGCAGAACCCGCAGCACCCGCAGATCCGCACCGAAGAAGATCGCCAGGTAGAAGGGCAGGAAGGCAAGCAGATCGATCAGCGCACCGATCGAGAGCGCGTAGCGGACGCGGCTCATCAGCGGACCATGCCGTTTCAGCGACGGAAATTCGGGCGCCACCCAGATCCTGACCGCATATTCGACAGTGAAGACGATCACCGAGACGACCTCGAACACCAGAAACTCGTGCGCGAACCTGTCATGCAGGGACGGCACTGTCTCCAGCACCACGGCGGCAATGTTCAGCGTGATGAGAACGATGAGAAACCGGTCGAACAGGCGGCTGAGCCGATCACCTGGCGCCGCTTCCTCGACAACCTCGAAGGTCCGGTGGCGCAGGCTGACCTCGTCACGCTGCGCCACCATCCTGATCAGGCCCCCGTGCCAGCCTCGGCGAGTGCGGCTTCCACCGCGCTGATCGCCGCTGCGGCGGAGGCGCCGTCCGGCCCGCCGCCCTGTGCCATGTCAGGCCGACCGCCGCCTCCGGTGCCGCCAATGGCCCCGACCCCGGCCCGGACCAGATCAACCGCACTCAATCTGCCTTTCAGGTCATCCGTCACGCCGACAACCAGCGCCGCCTTGCCATCGGTCACCCCGACCATGGCATAGACCCCGGAACCGCCGGATTTCATCTCGTCGACCATACCCTTCATGTCGCGCGCGGAAACCCCCTCCGCGACCTGTCCGATGAAGCGGATGCCGCCCACGTCCTTTGCCGCCGGTCCATCGCTGGCCGCGCCGCCGCCCATGGCTGCCTTCTTGCGGGCGTCGGCGAGTTCGCGTTCCAGCTTCCGTCGTTCTTCCAGCAGTTGCTTTACACGTGCAGGTGCCTCGGCCGGCGTCGCCTTGAGCGTTCCCGCGATGTCGCGCAGTGCCTGCTCCTGCTCGCTCAGATATTCGAACGCGGCGGCGCCCGTCAACGCCTCGATCCGGCGCACACCGGACCCGACCGCGCCCTCTGAGACGATGCGAAACAGACCAATGTCGCCGGTGCGGCGCACATGCGTGCCGCCGCAGAGTTCGGTCGACAGCGTCGGTTCCTCCGACGGCCCCATGGAGACCACCCGGACTTCGTCGCCGTACTTCTCGCCGAACAGGGCCAGCGCACCGGCCTCAACCGCCGCGTCAGGCGTCATCAGGCGGGTCGAGACGTCACCATTGCCACGGATCATGGCGTTCACGTCAGCCTCGACCTGTGCGATCTCCGCCACGGTCATGCCCTTCGGATGACTGATGTCGAACCGCAGGCGCTCCGGCGCAACCAGCGACCCCTTCTGGGAGACATGATCGCCCAGCCGGTCCCGCAGCGCCTTGTGCAGCAGGTGCGTTGCCGAATGGTTGGCCCGCAGGCGATCCCGCCGGTCCCGGTCCACGACGGCGCGGACCACATCCCCGACGGCCAGGCCGCCCCCACTGACCTGCCCGATATGGACGTGCAGGTCGCCGACCTTCTTCGCCGTGTCAGTCACCGCCACGGCGACCCCACTCTCGGACGTCAGCGTCCCGATATCGCCCATCTGGCCACCGGACTCGCCGTAGAACGGCGTCTGGTTCAGAATGATCATGGCTTCCGTGCCGTCCGGAGCCTTCTCCGTCTCGGCCCCGTCCACGATGATCGCCTCCACCTTGGCCTCCGCCGCTGTCGCGTCGTAGCCCAGGAATTCCGTCGCCGCGATCCGGTCGCGCACCGCGAACCAGACCTTCTCGGTCGCTTCACCGCCGGAACCGGCCCAGTTCTGCCGTGCGGCCTGCCGCTGCTTCTCCATGCTGGCATCGAAACCGGCCGTATCCACGGGGCGCCCCTGACCGCGCAGGATGTCCTGCGTCAGATCCAGCGGGAAGCCATAGGTATCGTAGAGACGGAACGCCACGTCGCCGGGCAGGGCCTGCCCCTCGCCCAGGTCATCAACCGCATCGCCGAGCAGCTTCAGCCCACGCTCCAGCGTCTGCTTGAAGCGGTTCTCCTCCAGCTTCAGTGTTTCGGTGATCAGCGCCTCCGCGCGTTGCAGTTCGGTGAAGGTACTGCCCATCATCCGCACCAGTTCCGGCACCAGCCGGTACATCAGCGGGTCGCGACAGCCGATCATGTGCGCATGGCGCATGGCGCGGCGCATGATCCGGCGCAGCACATAGCCCCGCCCGTCGTTCGTCGGCAGCACACCATCGGCGATCAGAAAGGAACTCGCGCGCAGATGATCGGCGATGACCCGGTGATGTACCGCATCGGGGCCGTCGGGATCACTGTTGGAGAAATTGGCCGACTGCTCGATCAGGTTGCGCAGCAGGTCGGTGGCGTAATTGTCGTGCGTCCCGTTCAGGGTCGCCGTCATGCGCTCCAGACCCATGCCCGTATCGATCGACGGGCGCGGCAGGTCGTTGCGGGTTGCCGCGTCCACCTGCTCGTACTGCATGAACACCAGGTTCCAGATCTCGATGAAACGGTCGCCATCCTCGTCGGGACTGCCCGGCGGACCGCCCGGAATATGATCGCCATGATCGAAGAATATCTCGGAACACGGGCCGCAGGGTCCGGTGTCACCCATGGACCAGAAGTTGTCGGAGGTCGCGATCCTGATGATCCGCTCATCCGGCAGTCCGGCAATCTTCTTCCAGAGAGCTGCCGCCTCGTCATCCTCCGAATAGACCGTGACCAGCAGGCGGTCCTGCGCCAGGCCATACTCCCGCGTGATCAGGTTCCACGCCAGTTCGATGGCCTGATCCTTGAAGTAGTCACCGAAGGAGAAATTGCCCAGCATCTCGAAGAACGTGTGATGCCGCGCCGTGTAGCCGACATTGTCCAGATCGTTGTGCTTGCCGCCTGCGCGCACGCATTTCTGCGACGTCACCGCCCGGCTGAAATCACGCTTCTCCTGCCCCGTGAAGACGTTCTTGAACTGGACCATGCCAGCATTGGTGAACATCAGAGTCGGATCGTTGTGCGGCACAAGCGGTGACGATGGCACATGGGTGTGCCCGTTGCGCGCAAAGTAGTCGACAAACGTCGAACGAATTTCGTTACCGCCAGCCAAGGGAACCTCTGTCTCGTTGCAGGGGGCATCGCGCCCCCGGTCTCGCATCTGTGGAAAGGCCGCGCCGAAATGCGGCCCGGAGCGTGGAACCGCTCCAAAGTCTTTTTCTAACTTGTTGTTTTTCGGGAACTATTTCTTCCCACAACCGAGTTAATCTGGCGAGCAGGCGTTCCCCTGTCAAGCCAGCCGCCGGAGGCAGCAAGCCGCGCAGGCTTAACGCAATCTTAGTGCGGTCATACTACCACTCGACGGAACTGGATTTCGACCCGCAGGGGATGTGGTGCGCGATGGCCAAGGTGGCCCTGAAAAACCGAATAAAGGCCTGGTGGGATGGCTATCCGATCGATGCGCGGTCGGATGCGGCAAACCGCACCGGACGTCGCGACACGGAAGTCATCCGCCGTCACTGCCCTTACGGCCCCCTGGCCGATACCCAGGGGCTGCTGTTCGGTCAGGGTTATCACCAGCCGGGTGGGACCGAATTCCTGTTTCGCATGATCGGCACCCATGTGCCGCTGCAGGAGCAGAAGGCCATGGTCCTCGGCTGTGGTTCCGGTGGCATGTGCCGTGACCTGGCGGAGCGTTTCAGCCTGCGGGTGGAAGGGCTGGACCCGGACCGCGAACTGCTGCGATGCGGCATGGAAATGATCCGCGACACGATGCGGGGCAAGGCCGTGCGACTGGGGCCCATCGACCTGAAACACATGGATTTCGGGTCCACGAAGTACCAGTTGGTCGTCGCGCGGGAAATACTGCACACACAGGCTGACCGGCACGAGATCTACGAGCGGGTTGAAGGCATCCTGCGCCGGACCGGCCGAATGGTCTTCACCCAGCTTGTGGCAGACGACAACGCGGACGCCGAGGCGCTTTCACTTGACCTGCGCACGACCCTTGAACCGAAGGATCACGTCTATCTGACACGCGAGGAAGAGCGGCGATGCCTGATCGAGGCGGGTCTTGAAGTCGTCGTGGAGGAAGACGTTACCGACGAACTGCTGAAGCACACGATCGGTGTCTTCGCGGACTGGCAGCGCGCAGTGGAAACCATGGCGTCCTATATCGAGCAGCCGAAGATGTTGCAGGAACTGGTGCGGATCGTCGACCACTGGCAGCGTCGCTCCGACGCGATGAAGAGCGGCAACCTGCGTGTGATCCTGTTCCACGCCGCCAAGCGCACCAATGAACTGGTCACAGAACAGCCGGAGTCAGCCTGACGTGCTCTTGCCACAACTGCTGCAAGACTTGCCCTCCGGCGTGTAGGCACCGCAGTTGCCGCACGCGATCAGGTTGACGGCGTTCTCCCTGGCCGGTGTCTGGCGGGGCGCTTCCGTGTTCCCCGACCTGCGGTTCCTGTTGCCGCCGATGGCGCGGAAGCCATAGATGACGACGGCCACCACGGCGACCAGGATCAAGATCTTCATCCACATGGCGCAATCCCCATCACCGTTCCACCCGGCGCACGAACACCGTCCGGCCTTCCACGACCGTGCGGACAGCGTGGCCCTGCATGGGCCGCTCGTCAAAGGGCGAGTTCTTGGACTTGGAACGGAACTTCTTGCTGTCGACGACCCATGGCGCACCGGGATCGAAGATCACCAGGTCTGCCGGGTGGCCCGCCTGCAGGACACCGCAGTCCAGTCCCAGCAGGCGCGCCGGATTGCAGGTCATGCAGGCCAGCACCGAAAGCAGAGGTACATCCTCGCTCATGTGCAGTTGCAGACCCAGCGCCAGCATGGTTTCCAGACCCGCGGCACCGAAGGCCGCCTGCTCGAACGGCTGGCGCTTGGCCTCCGGATCCTCCGGCGCATGGCCCGACGAGATCACGTCGATGGTGCCGTCGCGAATGGCCTCCACCACCGCGCGACGGTCATCTTCCGACCGCAGGGGCGGCGAGACCTTGGCGAAGGTCCGGTAGCCGTTGACCTCATTCTCGTTCAGGGAGAAGTAGTGCGGCGCGGTCCCGCAGGAGACCGGCAAGCCGTCCGCCTTCGCGCGCCGCATGGCGTCGAGTGCCTTCGCGGTCGTCAGATGCGCGGCGTGATAACGGGCACCCGTGACCTCCACCAGGCGGATGTCGCGCTCCACCATGATCGTCTCGGCGGCGGTCGGGATACCCTTCAGCCCCAGCCGGGTGGCCAGCTCGCCTTCGTTCATCGCGCCATTGTGCGCCAGCGAGGGTTCCTCCGCATGCTGCACGATCAGCACGTCGAAGGCTGTCGAATAGCTCAATGCCCGGCGCATCACGGTGGCATCGGCTATGGCCCGGTCACCATCCGTGAAGGCCACCGCACCCGCGGCCTGCAACAGGCCGAATTCCGTCAATTGCCTGCCATTCAGGCCCTGGGTCGCGGCGGCGAAGGGGCGGATGTGAACATCGGAGCCTTCGTTGGCGCGGCGATGCACATATTCCACCAGGGCCACATTGTCGATCACCGGCTCCGTATTCGGCAGGGTGCAGAGCGTCGTCACCCCCCCGGCGCGTGCTGCGGCGGCGGCACTCTCGAAACTTTCCTTGTGCTCCGCCCCCGGCTCCCCGATCCGCGCATGCATGTCGACCAGTCCGGGCGCGAGGCACAGGCCATCCAGGTCGATCACCTCCGTCCGGTCAGGCACCCGGTTGGGGAAGATGTCGGAACCGACAGCCGCGATCAGCCCATCCTCGATCAGGACATGACCAACCTCGTCACGGCCACTGGCGGGGTCGAGCAGGCGGGCGTTCAGATATGCAAGGCGCTGCTCAGGCATTGCCACCGTTCCCGTTTCCGCGCCCCGCGACCAGCAGGCGCAAGACGGCCATTCGCACAGCCACACCCATCTCCACCTGCTCCCGGATCACGCTGCGGTGGATATCGTCCGCGACTTCCGTATCGATCTCCACACCCCGGTTCATCGGTCCCGGATGCATGATCAGCGCATCAGGCTTGGCGTGCGACAGCTTCTCGTGATCCAGCCCGTAGAAATGGTAGTACTCGCGGACCGAGGGGAGGAAGGATCCCTGCATCCGCTCCCGCTGCAGGCGCAGCATCATGACCACGTCCACATCGCGCAGCCCGCGCCGCATGTCCGTGAAGGCCTCCACCCCCAGACGCTCGATCCCGCTTGGCAGCAGGGTGGGCGGCGCGATGACCCGCACCCGCGCGCCCATCGTGTTCAGCAGGTAGATGTTCGAACGTGCCACGCGGCTGTGCATGACGTCGCCGGCGATGGCGACCGTCAGTCCCTCCAGCCGGTCGAGCCTGCGCCGGATGGTCAGCGCGTCCAGCAGCGCCTGGGTCGGATGCTCGTGCTGGCCGTCACCGCCATTGATCACCGCGCAGTCCACCTTCTGCGACAGCAGTGCGACCGCACCGGAGTCCGGATGGCGGACCACCAGCACATCCGGGTGCATCGCGTTCAGCGTCATGGCCGTATCGATCAGGGTCTCGCCCTTCTTGGTCGACGAGGCCTCGACGGACATGTTGATCGTGTCCGCGCCCAGCCGCTTGCCCGCCAGTTCGAAGGATGTCCGGGTCCGGGTCGAGTTCTCGAAGAACAGGTTGATCTGCGTCCGGCCCTGAAGATCGCGCAGCTTCTTGTTGTCCTGGCGGTTCAGTTCGATGAACTGCTCCGACAGATCAAGGATGCACTGAATGTCGGAACGGGAAAGCTCCTGCATCCCCAAAAGGTGCCGATGGGGGAAAGGAAGATCGGGTAAGGCGTCCGGTGCGTTCATCGGCGGCGAACAATAGGCACGATCAGGGATCGCGCAAGCCTTATCCGCCATGGCCCCGGAATCCCGAATGGTTTCCTGCTGTCAGCGCAGACATGTGATCGTTAAAATGGAATCCGAATCGTCGGGAGTGGGGTGACGGTCAGGTCATGTTGGTATTGGGTTCAAACGTTCTTCGGACACCCTGGCGACGTCTTCGTCGGCTGCTGGTGCCTGCCTCGACAGCAGTCGTGATGCTGGCGGCACTTTCGGCACAGGCGCAGGCCCAGGATCAGGCGGATTCGCCTTCACTGACCGGTACGCAGGTTCTCGATGCCTTCGATACGGCGGCCTTCGGACCGGCTGACCGTCCCGATCCGCACCTCTATCGCTGGCCCTCCGACACACAGGTCACGGTCCGGATGACAGGCGACGCACCTGCCCGGTTCCGGCAATGGGCGGAGGCACAGATTGCACGGCTGTCCGCGCTGACCGGGCTTCGGATCGGTACCACGCAGGGTATCGGCGCTGATGTGATCATTGCCTTCGTTCCGCAGTTCGATGCGGTGCTGGACGGACGCTACAATGATCTGCTGGACCGCTTCGTTGCCTCCGACAGCCGACGTGACAGCCTGCTGGCAGGCTACCGCGCCGCCGGTGCGGTCTGCGCAGGTCAGGTCAATGCGCGCGGTACCGATCTGGCAGAGGCAATCGTCTTCATCCCGACGGATCGCATGGCACCGGTCGCCCATGCCTGTATCGCTGCGCAGCTCTCGCGGATCATGGGCCTGCCGTTCGCGCTGCCCGGTGGTCAGCCATCGGCCCTTGCGAGCGACAGCCCGCATGCGCATCTGACCGAGTTGGATCGCGCCATGTTGCGCATGCTCTATCATCCGCGCATGCGTGCGGGCATCACGCGCAGCGATGCAAGGATCGTTGCCCGATCGATCCTGCCGGAGATCCGTCCCGCAGACTGACCCCCTGGAGCAGGCTGCGGGATGATCAGATCCTGGGTTGTTCCGGTTGTCCGGCGCCGCCAGTGCTTTTTCGTCTGAACCGGCTGCCGCGCTTTTCCCGGGTTATCTTCTGGCGCTGGATGCGACGGGCGCGGAATTTCTCGATGAAGCGCTTCGACCATACGTAGCCGAACCAGGAGAAGAAAACGGCCCAGGGCACCGAGCCCAGGAACAGCGGGATGCCCCAGATGTTGAACAGTGTCAGCGTGCCGACCCAGAGTGTCTCGACAAGGCCGGTATCCGCTGAGGCGATTGCGGTCAATTGCGCGGTGAACTGATCCAGTCCGATCCCGCCAAGTTCATCGAATCGCCCCAGCAGCAACTGGCCGGTCTGCAGGAAGCCGTAATAGATCGGCCCCATGGTGAAGATGTTGGTTACCCAGACCCAGGCAAAGGCGGAGATCACGTGGAACCGGAACCTCGGCCCGGCGGCCTTCGCCAGCATCCAGATCAGCAACACCATGACGAGTTGCACGCCCACGGTCGGCGTGAAGGCAACGGCCAGCCCGACCGCAACGCCACGGGCGACATGCTCGGCCGGCGCCTGCCCGCGTTGCAGCGGCACGATCAGTCTCAACCGGGTCAGCCGACTCAGGTTCGTTACCAGTCCACGTCTTACGCGTGAGGGTTCTTTCACCGCCACATTTCCCCTGGGGCCAACGAAAAGGCCCGCATATCTAGACACTATCCCACGGGCTTGCACCCGAAATCATGGACCGCAGTTGATCCGCAAGGGAGCCCGCATCAATCCCACCCGCGAAAATGTCGCGCAAGCTGCGAACACCTTCCGACTTCGACAGCTTCCGTCCCGCCCCGTCCTGTACCAGCCGATGATGAAGATA
>BQJF01000012.1 GCA_021604565.1 Minwuia thermotolerans
TGAGGCCCAGATGACCGGACTGGTCCGCGCCACCCTGTTCAACATCTGGTTCTTCGGCTGGACCATCGTGGCCCTGCTGTTGTTCATTCCTGCCCTCGCCCTGCCACGGCAGGCCGTGATGTTCGGCCAGCGGGTCTGGGCACGGGGTGTGAACCTGGGCATGCGCTGGCTGGTCGGTCTGCGCTACGAAGTCCGCGGCAAGCACCACCTGCCCCCCGGCCCCGCAATCATCGCGTCAAAGCATCAGTCCGCCTGGGACACGATCATCTGGCACCTGGAAGTACCGGATCCCGCAGTGGTCATGAAACGCGAACTGCTGAGCATCCCTGTCTACGGCTGGTACTGCCGCCACACCCGCCAGATCCCGATTGACCGTGGCGCGGGGGCGAGCGCGCTGAAGAACATGCTGCACAGCGCCGCCGCAGCCCGCGACCTGAACCGTCACATCATCATCTTCCCGGAGGGGACGCGCGTCGCGCCGGGGGAAAGCGGCAGCTATCATCCGGGTGCTGCCGCGCTGTACCGGCACCTCGATATTCCCGTGGTGCCTGTCGCGGTGAACTCCGGCCTGTTCTGGGGTCGCAATGCCTTCCGCAAGCGCCCCGGAGCCATCGTGCTGGAGTATCTGGAACCCATTCCGCCAGGTCTGGACCGGAAGGCCTTTCATGCCCGGCTGCAGGCCGAGATCGAGACGGCAACGCGCCGTCTGGAGGACGAGACCCGGCCAGCAGACTGATTGCGTCCGAATCAGGGTTTCGTGGCGGTCACACACCAGATGGCCGCGCCAAGACGAACGCCCTCCGGCGTGGCGAAAGTCGAAAGTTTCTCTGCCATTGCCTGGTTCAGCGCCTGCTGGGTCTGCGCATCCGCCTCACTGGCCACGGACCCGACCGGCCCCACCTCCATGGCCGTCTGGATCGCCTCCTCCACCGTATTGCCCATGACCATCGCATGGTCATAGGGCTCGATCCGGATATCGGTGAAGCCACCACTGCTCAGGATCCGGCTGACGCGTTCCGGGTTGGCGAAGGAAAACGGGCCGGGCTCTTCAGGTCCGGGCCGGGCAGGAAGCTCGACGAATTCCTTCGCCACCAGCACCGGCACCAGCATCCAGGGATTCTCCGACAGCGGACGCCAGCAGGCGAAGGCCACGCGTCCGCCGGAACGGACGGATCCACCGATATGGGCGAAGGCCCGGTCCGGGTCCGCAAAGAACATCACGCCGAAGCGGGAGAACAGGAGGTCGAAGGCGTCACGGTCAAGATCATGGCTCGATGCATCAGCCTCCACGAATTCCACCGGCAGATCAGTCGCCACCGATTTCGCGACCTCCAGCATCGGACGCGAGACATCAACCCCGACGACCCGCCCCGACCCGCCGACCCGCGCGCCAAGCTCCATACTGGTCGAGCCGCAGCCGCAGCCAATATCCAGGACACTCTCCCCGGGACTGACGTCGGCCACATCGATCACGTGGCGACTGAATGCCCCCAGAGTGCGGTCCATGCGCTGCTGGTTTCGCACCCACTTCTGACTGCTGGGTCCGTTCCAGTATTCGATCTGATCGGCGTTGCCGTCTGCCATCCGTATTCCCCCCCGACCGGATCCCCGAATCCCGCCGTCTGCGCGCATCCCGGTTGCGACGGTCACTACCACCCGTCACGGCCCGACAGCGCTTCGGCCATCTGTTGTTCCTTCTGTCGCCTGCGGTGGTCCGCAAGCCTGCGGCTTCGTTCTGCCTGACGCATCATGGCCCAGACCGCGATGGATACCGCAATGAAAAACATCATGAAGGGCATGGGGCGCAGCGAGAGTCCGTTGCCGATCATGCCGGTCACGAAGACGGGGGCGAACAGGCAGATACCCGTGCGGCCCAGCGCCATCATCATCATCACCAGTGCGCCCCAATAGGCGAAGAAGCCGATGATCCCGTTCTCGATGATCATCGTCAGATAAGTGTTGTGGGACGTTGTTTCCTTCAGGCGCCAGATGATTGACGACATGTTGTCGGAGCCGATCCCGGTACCCAGCCAGATCTCGCCCGCAGGACGCGCGCCGATGATCTCCAGACGCTCCATCCACGTGCCGAGGCGGCCGGACCCCAGTTCCTCGATCTTCACATTGGTATCGACACGGACCTCGGCCTTGCGTTGCTCGTTCTCGATCAGGATGAACAGCATGCCGCCGATACCTGCGGCCACGACAATCACCTTCATGGGCCGTGAGAACCGGGTCGAGAACATGCCATAGGCACCGAAGTAGACCACGGCCCCGACCAGCACCTGGGTCGAGAAGCAGCCGATGATGTAGATCATGGCCAGACCGACGAAGCCTGCCATGACCTGCCAGCGCAACAGGCCCGCCAGCCAGGCCTGATGCACGACCATCATCAGGGCGAGCGACATGTAACCGCTGGAGTGCGGGTTATCGATGCCGCCGTGATAGGGGGCCAGCCGACCGTTGCCGAAGACACTTGCCCACCATCCGGGTACCGGTTCCGCCACACCCGTCTCGCCGGAGTGGAGATACAGGGGCTGCGAGAACGACCAGACCATCACCCAGACAATGGCGCCGCAGGCCAGCCAGGTTACCAGACGCACCGGGAACCGGTCCGCGTGACCGAGCACGAGAACACCGAGGTAGAAGCCGCCCAGATACCGCAGCATCTGCGGGAAATCGATCTCCTGCCGCAGGACAAGATGCGCGGTCAGCCAGACAAAGGGCAACACGGTGATGACGAAGAACAGCCGCCAGCGCCACCAGTTCGGGCGCGCCAGGATACTGACACCGGCAAGCACGGTCTGGCCCCCGAACAGCGCCGCAGCGACGGGCGTCAGCGCACCCTCCGGCAAGGCGTTATAGAAAGCGCCGTAGAAGAAATCGAGCACGATGAAGAAGGGCATGGCGAGTTCGACAAGGTCGATACGCGTCGCCCCCGCCCCGCCTGTCCCCGTATCACCGTAGCCCGCGACCATGCCCATATGTCCCTGATCCAGAATGAAGCAACCCTTGCCCGTGACGAACCACGAAGCAAGTCCCGCACCACGCCGCAGCGGCCCCGATTCAGGTGTTGAGAAACCGCCGTGTTCCGCCTTCCAGAACCAGTGCGGTCAGATGACCGCTGAAGAAGGCCCCGGTATCGATGCTGATGCGGTTGGCGCGAATTTCCGGCGCCAGCATCGGCGTGTGGCCGTGCACGACGACCTTGCCGAAGTCTTCGCGCGACTTGAGGAAACTGTTCCGTATCCAGATCATGTCGTTGCCGTCCTGGCGGTCCAGCGGCACACCGGGCCGGACGCCTGCATGGACGAACATGTAGTCACCGATCCAGTAGTTCAGACGCAGTCCGCGCAGGAACGAAAGATGCTCGGGCGGCATGTTGTTCTGCAGGGTCGCCTTCGCCTCCAGCAGACTGTCGATCGTGGCCCCTGAGCGTTGCAGGCGCACACCGTATGACGCGAGCGTCGTCTCGCCGCCGAACTTGAGCCAGTCGCGGGCAATCTCGGCGTCCTGAAGAAACTGCAGCAGGACCGCTTCGTGATTGCCGATCAGATGGATCGAACGAAAGCCGGAAAGCGGATGATGCACCAGGGTATCCAGAACCTCCCGATTGTGCATGCCACGATCGATGTAGTCGCCCAGATAGACGATGATCCGGTCGCCTTCCCAACCCGCGGCATCGTCGCGGATCATGCGATGCAGTTCGTCCAGCAGATCCGCCCTGCCATGAATATCGCCGATGGCGTAGACCCGCAGACCGTCCGGCACCATGGCCACCCGATCCCGACTCCCGGGCGCGATCTCGGTCGGACTATCGGCCCGCTTCATCCAGGGTAGCATGAGGTTTGCATTCGATCCGGCATGACAGGCAGTTCTGGTCCTCTTGCGGGATTTTGACCGGCAACCTGCATTTCCTATCGCATCTTGCGATTTGCGGGAAAGAAAAAATGGTCGCCCGAAGCAGCACCGGAAGCCGGACTGAAGCAATTGAACCGGCACTGAACCGAACGCCGAAGCGCGAGGAGTGACATGATGGATCGATGGAAATTCCCTGCAATCGCGACCCTGCTGTTCTGTGGATTGCTGATGCCGCATGGCCCGACTGTTGCGCAGATCGTCGAGAAGTCCGTCGAGGAAGAGATCGTCAAGTTCGAGACGCTCACGCCACTGGCCGAGGCTGGTGACGCAGATGCCCAGTACGGCCTGGGCGTGATCTATCAGCAAGGCATTGCGGTAAAGAAGAGTTCCCTGCGCGCCACCCACTGGCTGCAGAAGGCATCCGACCAGGGTCACAAGCAGGCGACCAACAGACTCGCCTGGCACTACCGCAACGGCATCGGTGTCGTCCACAGCCCGGCCAAGGCGGAGGAACTTTACCTGAAGGCCTACGACCTGGGCGTCGTTGGCGCTTCGATCCCGCTGGGCGCCATCTATCGCTCAGGGGAGCCGGGGGTGAAGGAGAATCACGCAAAGGCCGTGAAATGGGCGCGCATTGGCGCGGAAGCGGAGATCGATCGCGGCGAGAACCTGCTCGGCGAACTCTATCGCGACGGAAAGGGCGTGAAACAGAGCTTCGCCACTGCGCTTGAGTGGTTCGAGAGAAGCGCGGCGCAGGGCTTCCACCTCGCCTATTTCAACGCCTCCGTCATCCTGCGCGAAGGGGTTGGCGTGGAAAAGGACATGGAACGCGGCATGGAATACCTGCGGACTGCAGCGGATCTTGGTCACGCGGGCGCGATGATTGACCTGGCGATGTCCTATGCGGAAGGTGTCGGCGTCCCGCAGAGTTATCAGGAAGCTCTCAACTGGTTCACCAAGGCCGCCCGGCGCAACGATTCCAGCGCCATTCGCCTTGCGAAGGCCTATGAGCGTGGACAGTTGGGCGACAAGGATTTCGACCGCGCCTTCATGTGGTACTATATCGCTGCCCAGCGAGGGCTGATCGAGGGCAATGTCGGCATGGCCTCCATGAGCGCCAGGATCAGCGAACAGCAGAAGGCCAGGGCCATTGCAGACGGTGACGCCTGGCTGAATGCGGCGGCAACATCCTGAAGACCAGGTACCCGGCGGCTGTCAAAACACTGACACCGCAACCATTTTGGCGATATAACGTGCGCCAGCGTCCGAAAACGACCGATGCGAGCGGCATGAAGCAATGACAGCGGCGACCAGCAGACAGAGCAGACGGTTGCGGATGGTGGCTTCGTCACCGTCGATCGTGCTTGGCTCGACCCGTGTGATGGATCTGCTGATCATCCTGGTGGTCGGCTGGGCTGCCTACTGGATCCGCCACGACACGGCCAATCCGCCCGTGATCTATTTCTCGGCCATCGGGCTGTCGATGTTCTTTGCCGCCAATGCCTTTCATTTCGCCGGTCTGTACCGGCTGGACACGATCCGCAACATTGGCGGACATCTGACGCGGCTGCTGGGGGCCTGGATTGCCGTCGCGATCCTGTTGCTGGTGATCGGCTTCTTCTCGAAGACCTCTGCCGAATACTCCCGTATCTGGCTGGCGACCTGGCTGGTGCTCGCCTCCGGCGGGCTGACCCTGTTCCGCACCTGGCTGACCTGGCAGGTGCTGGCCTGGCAGCGCTCGGGCCTGCTGCAACGCAATCTGGTGGTTGTCGGCGTCGGCAATTCCGCCCGCCGCCTGATCGGTCACGTGCAGTCCAGCGGCAAGGAAAGCGGCGTCCAGCTGGTGGGCGCCTTTGCCGTCGATGAGGACGAGACAGCGACCGAGGTTGCGGGCCTGTCCGTTCTCGGCGATCTGGACGATCTGCTGCTCTATGTCCGCGCAAATCCGGTGGACGAGATTGTCGTCGCCATCTCCTGGGCGCGGGAGGAGCGGATTTCCAAGGTGCTCGACCGGCTGCGCGAAGCGCCCGTCGATGTCTCGCTGGCACCGGAGCCCCTGGCCTACCGCCTGGCCGACCGTCGGGTGGACAATGTCGGTGGCCTGCCCCTGACCGTGGTGCAGGAGCGGCCACTCACCGGATGGAGCTACATCGTCAAGGCCATCGAGGATCGGACACTTGCACTGCTGATCCTGATCATGATCTCCCCGATCCTGCTGCTGATCGCGATCCTGATCCGCCTCGACAGTCCCGGCCCGGCGCTGTTCCGCCAGCAGCGCTATGGCTTCAACAACAACGTCTTCACGGTCTACAAGTTCCGCAGCATGCGCAACGACGTCGGCGACACACGTGGTGGCAAGCAGGCGACAAAGGGGGACGCGCGCATCACCCGCATCGGGGCCTTTCTGCGCAAGAGCAGTCTCGACGAACTGCCGCAGCTCTTCAACGTGCTGCAGGGTGACATGTCGCTGGTCGGCCCCCGTCCCCACGCGGTTGCCCACAACGAGGAATATGCCGGCATCATCGATCAGTACCTGGGACGCCACAAGGTAAAGCCCGGCATCACCGGCTGGGCCCAGGTTCACGGCTTGCGGGGCGAAACCGATACCCCTGACAAGATGGAAATGCGCGTCCAGTACGACCTCTACTACATCGACAACTGGTCCCTGTGGCTGGATATGAAGATCCTGGTGCGTACCCTGTTCGTGGGTTTCGTGAACCAGAATGCCTACTGACAACCAGGCCCGGGGGAACCCGGCAGGATGATCACCTTCCTGGTCGACAGGTTCATGCTGTTCAGCCTGCTGCTGATCATGGCGCTCGCGCCCCTGCCGCTGGGCAGCAACCGCCCGGCGAGCTGGAGCCTGGTGGCACTGGCTGTCGGCGGCCTCATCATCGCCTGGGGACTGCTGGCCTCCGTCCGCCCGACCCTGTTCCGCCTGCAGGGCCGCGACGCAATCTGGCCCGCGCTGCTCTGGGGGCTGGTGATTGTCTGGCTGCTGTTCCAGGCGTCCGGCCCGCAGTTCCTCTGGCATCCGTTCTGGGACCTGGCCGCCGGCCTCGGGGAACCGACCCGCGGCGCAATTTCCGTCGCTCCCTTCGACACCGGTTCCACGGCCATGCGGATGATGGCCTATGGCGGCATCTTCTGGCTGGCCGTGCAGACCGGCCGGGACAGCGACAATGCCCACGCCCTCAGTCTCGGCGTGCTGCTGGTGGGCCTGTTCTACGCCCTCTACGGCCTCGCCAACGAGATGCTTGGCACCGACAGTATTCTCTGGTTCGAGAAGTGGGCCTATCTCGACGCCCTGACCTCCACCTTCGTCAATCGCAACAGCTTCGCCACCTTCGCCGGCCTGTCGATGGTGACAGGGCTGGGCATGGCCCTGCGTATCCTGCGCCGGGACGAGGTGGAGCCGATCATCCGCAAGCGCCGCACCGACCTGTCGCGCGTTGGCGCCGGCCTGATCCTGATCGCGGTCGCCATCATCGGTGTTGCCCTGGTCCTGACCCATTCACGGGCAGGACTGTTCTCCACGGGCGTGGGCATGGCGACCCTGGTGGTGGCGCACCTGTGGCGCTGGCGGCGCATTCCTGGCTGGGGAATGGTCGCGGGCGGGGCGGTACTCGCCGCCTCGGTCCTGCTGTTCGCTGCCGGGACCGGCACCTTCGAACGCAAGGTCGACAAGGCGGAGGCGGGCGAACTCGGCGGTCGCACCTGGCTGTTCCAGCGCACCATCAGCGCCATCGCCGACGAGCCATTGACCGGGCATGGCGCAGGGGCCTTCGAGAGCTATTTCCAGCGCTACAAGAACGCGGACTTCGGCGGCGTCTATTCCATCTCCAAGGCCCACAACAGCTATCTGGAGTTTGCTGCCGATGCGGGCATTCCGGCCCTGATCCTGGTTGTCGTCGTGATCGGCGGCATAGCCCTGTCGAGCCTGGCGGGCATGCGAAGACGGAAACAGGACGCGTCCTACCCGGCGATAGGTTTTGCCGCCACAGCCCTGGTCGCGCTGCACTCCCTTGTCGATTTCAGCCTGCAGATCCCGGCAGTGGCCATCATGTACGCCACCATCCTCGGCATCGGCTACGCCCAGGCCTTCCCCACCGGCGGCGGACGGCACAACAGACTGTAGGCCTCGCGCAAGATCGCGGCGCCCTTGCAGGGTTGTCTCTGTTGGTTTCCGGTCAAAGAGATCAGGGCTGGTACGGCTGTGCCGCAGTGCATTGCCGTGCCGTAAATCAGGGCGTTGGAAAAAATGGCGGACCCGACAGGATTCGAACCTGTGACCTCTGCCTTCGGAGGGCAGCGCTCTATCCAGCTGAGCTACGGGTCCCGCGTGGCCAGCATGTGCGGGCCAGAGGCGCTCTGATAGCTGAAAAGCGGGGCTGGTGCAATCGGTCTCGCGGTCCTTGCCCAATCATGGGGTCCGGCGTTCAGCGTGGCGCTTCACGCTGGATTGAGCGGGTGCAGCCTGTCCCATTCCCTGCTGCGACCGGATGCCACGAAGGCGATGGTGCCAGGGGCACCTAAATCCTTGTTCCATGAAACGCACACGCATCTTCGGGATCTCGGTCCTCGTGCTCGCGGCGCTGATCGGCGGCGGGGCAGTCATTGTTGATGGTCTTCGCGCGCCGTCGCAGCAGGCGGGCGGGGTGAAGACCAGCGGCACGGTCTCCATCGGCGGTCCCTTCACGCTGACCAATGACGACGGGGAGCAGGTGACCGAGGCGGTGCTGAACGACACCTGGTCGCTGATCTACTTCGGTTACACCTTCTGCCCCGACGTCTGCCCGACGGAATTGCAGGACATGGCGGCAGTGATGGATGAACTGGGCGCGGACGCTGCGAAGGTGACGCCGGTCTTCATCACGGTCGATCCGTCACGGGACGATGTCGCGCAGATGCACGCCTACGTCGAGGCGTTCCATCCGCGCATGATCGGACTGACCGGGACGGAAGCGGAAGTCACCAGGGCTGCGAAGGCCTATCGCGTCTATTACGCCAAGGCTCCGAGCGACACGCCGGACGATCCCTATTACCTGATGGATCACTCCAATTTCATCTACTTCATGGGGCCGGACGGGCAGAACGTGGACATCTTCAACGGTCAGATGGCGATCGAGGAGATGGCAGGCCGGATTCAGGCAGCGATCAAGGGATAGGGACGGAAGGATTTCTGGTCTCTGACCGGCCCGTTTCAGGCGAGCATGCGGATGGCGGTCGCGAACAGGAACAGGGCGAAGGCGAGCTTCAGCGTGCGCGGTTTCATGCCATGGGCGAGACGCGCGCCGAGCGGGGCGGTCAGGCTGGCGAAGGGGGCGATCAGCACCAGGCCCAGCAGGTTGACATGCCCGGCGCTCGCCTGCGGCAGGGCGGCGACGCCCCAGCCGGAGACGATGAAACCCACTGCGCCGGGAAGGGCGATGATCAGGCCGATGGCGGCGGCCGTGCCGACTGCGCGATGCACCGGATAGCCGAAGATGTTGAAGTAGGGGACGCACAGGGTGCCACCGCCGATCCCCATCATGGCCGACGTGCCGCCGATGGCGAAACCGGACGCCGCCCCCGCGGCCCCGCCGGGCAGCCGGTCACGCAGCCGGAAGTCCGCCGGGGTGAAGGCCATGTAGGCGGCGACGATCAGCGCGACGATGGCGAAGACCATGGTGAGCGTCTCACCACTGACGAGGCTGGCGATCAGCACACCCGAGACGGATCCGGCGAAGATGAACGGCCCCCAGCGCCTCAGCAGATCCGTATCCACCGCACCCCTGCGATGATGCGCCCGCGCGGAGCCGATGGAGGTCAGCACGATGCTGGCCAGCGAGGTGCCGACGGCCACATGCATGCGCACCGACGGGTCGATCTCCAGTTGCCCCAGCATTGTGTAGAGCACCGGCACCACGACGATACCACCGCCGACACCGAGCAGACCTGCCAGAACGCCAGCGACACATCCGGTGCCCACCAGAATGGCGGCAAGGGGCAGCAGGTCAGCAGTCAGTTCCATCATGTCTCCGGGTGAATCGGTGGTGGTCCCAGCCCTCAGGATCAGCGAAAAAGCATCACCGGGACAAGGCAGGACCGGATCATCTCGCTGGTGGTGCTGCCGATGATCAGGCTGCGGATGCGGGAATGGCCGTAGGCCCCCATGACTAGCAGGTCGATCCTGTCGATTTCGACCTTGGCGGCGATGACACTGTCGGCCTGACCGGGGCGAATGCCGGTTTCCACCTCGTAACCCGCCTTCCGCAGGATGGCGGCGGCGTTCTCCAGATTGCGTTCGGCCTCGTCGGTGCGGTTGCCAACCGTCAGCAGGTGACAGACGGTGCCGGGAAACAGCACACCGTGGGCGATGTGGCGCACGGCCTTCATCGCGCTCTCGCCACCGTCGAAGGCAATCAGCAGGTTGTTGATGGGCCGGAAAGCGCGAGAGGTGACCAGCACCGGCTTGTGACAGGCCCGTACCACCCGCTCCAGATTCGATCCCAGGTGCAGCTTCGCAAAGTCCGCGCCCTCGCCGCGCTTGCCGATGATGACCAGATCGGCGTCTGACTCGGCCTCCTGCAGGTTCTCGATCAGGTCGCCATGGCGCAGCCGCGCGGTGACGTCGGCAACACCTGCCTGTTCCAGACGCTGCTTCGCCTCCTCCAGCACCAACCGTGCCCGCTTCTGCGTCAGTCGCGCCTGTTCCTGGTCCAGCGTCGCCAGCTCGGTCAGCAGATGCTCCTTGGCATCCACATTGATGCTGCCGCTCAGGTCCGTCGGTGCGCTGGAGGTATTGCGCCGCCCCAGCACCTGCAGCAGCTCCACCGAAGCCCCCGTCTGCCCTGCCGCCCAGGCGGCATGGTCACAGACACTGCGCGAATAGACCGATCCGTCGATCAGGGCCAGCAGCCTGGTCATCTGTACATCTCTCCCCCAAGACACGACCGCTCTGCGTCAGCCTCTGAACCAACCATACACGGGAATGAGGTGGCAGGGAGAGCTTGTGGTGCAGATGATCAGTGGTTCGGGTGAGAGAACGTCGGCTTCAGGATCGGGCCGGTGCCGCAATCTGGCTGTGGAACCGTGCTAACCGAAGAGAAGGCGCGTTGGCGGAAAGACGAGCCTTGCACGCAATCCCCCTTCCGGCCGGTTCTCCAGCGACAGCCTTGCGTTGTGCAGGTCGGCATAGCGGCGACTGATGGCCAGGCCCAGTCCCAGTCCGCGATTGCTGTCCGTGGTCATCGGATTGTGAGTGCCCTGCTCGAATGGCCGGAACAGTTTCTCCGCTGTTTCCTGATCAATACCGGGTCCCGTGTCCAGAATCTCGATTTCCAGTTCGTTCTCCGCAGTGAGATGGGCATCGATGTCGATCATGCCCTCCGGCGGCGTGAACTTCAGGGCGTTGGTGACGATGTTGCCGATGATCCTTTTCAGCATGACCGGATCGGCCCACAGGTTCGGGACTTCGGGTGCGACACCACTGCTGAAACGTATCCGTTTCCTCAGCGTCTCGCTCCTGGCGATGCTGTCGATCTCGTTGAAGATCTCCTGCAGGTCACAGGCTTCCTCGCGCTGATTGTCCTCATCCGCCTCGATCCGCGCGAGATCCAGAATGGAGTCGATAATGCCCAGCAGGGATCGCCCACTCGTGTGTATGTCGGTCACATAGGCCGCATATTGCCTGTTCTGAACCGGTCCCAGCATCTCCAGCTTGATCATCTCGGACATGCCGATGATCGCGTTCAAGGGCGTGCGCAGGTCGTGACTGAAATTGGCCAGAAAGCGGCTCTTGGCGTCATTCGCCTCTTCGGCGCGGCGGCGGGCCTTGACCGCGTCGGCCTGGATCTCGATCGCGGCCCGCAGGGCGGTCTGCCGCTCCATGTCCCTGCTGTCGAGCACACGCGTGACTGCCAGCACGATGAGAAAGAGCACCAGCGAGTTCGTCACGGTCAGGGCAGCAAGCGCAATTGTCGACCCAAGCAGGATCTCGTGGATGATGTAGCCAAGCGCCATCGGAACCAGCACCATCGGAACGGCAAGACTGCGCATCACGATCCCGCCGATGCTGTCAGAGCGAAGCTGGCGCAGGAGCACCCCTTCCTCGCCCGTCAGAAACAGGGCAAGGGTCACGTTCAGCACACAGAACGTCGTCAGGATCGACATGGTGCCGAAGAACCCGGAGAATCTGAGATCCCGGAGGTCGAACAGGTAGGTGTAGGCCACGATCAGAACAATGATGATCAGGGTCGAGACCAGCATCTGTCGGACCCAGTGCGCAACAACACCGCCCCGGAGCATCAGCAACAGGGAAAGCCCGATCAGCATGCCGCATACGGCAGTCGCCGCCGACATCTGACCGGCGCGCGCTCCCACTGTCCAGGGATCACGCAGGATGACTTCTGCAAATTCAAAGCCCGAACCGGGCTGCAACTCGGCCAGACTGACCACGCTGATGCCAAGGACCAGAATGCCGGTCGTGTCACGCAGCAGGCGTGAACGCCAGCGCTGGGTGGCGTTCGCTGCCAGGCAGCCAATCGCCGCAGCCGAGAGCATCACCGCCGTATTGACCTTCATGCTCGGGGCGTCGGGAAGCAACCGGGTGAACCACTCGATTCCGAACACCCAACCGGCGACCAGTACAGTCAAGCTGCACAGCAGAGAGGCCGAACTCAACGATACCGCAACCAGACGCAGACTCATTCGCAAACAGCCATGTTGGCGCGGAGCAATGATCTCTCCGTCGCAATCAGGGAAACCTGTCCGTCAGCGCATTCTGCTCTTGCTGTACGTACCCTGTGCTCTCGGCACGACGGGTCTCCGATCCGTCCGCTGGACAGCATCCGAAGCAACTGAATTCTTCAGCAGCTCTGCCGTGGCAATGGCTGTCGCAGCGGTCTGCCCGAAGCTTCGCGCTTCTGCAAATCAACCGCAAGCGTCATTACCGGACAAAAACAAAGCCCATTGCTGCAACAAGCATTAACGCACGGCAAGAACAGCCGTTTTCTGCGCCTTCTTCGAGAACGGGAAGTACGCGCGGATCACCTATGCAACATCCAGAGGAGGGTCCCCGCTGGCGTCGGTTCGTACCATCAGATGACGGCATCGCACCATTGGTTACTCCGAGCGCAGAGATCCTTTGACAAGGCCTTCTAACCAATCACGCCGCATGGGCTCCGGCTAGGCCGGGACCATGCGGCGTGCAGTGCTGTTCCGGGTCGGTTAGCGACCGCTGATCAGTTCGGACTGCTTGACCAGTGCTTCGGCCTGCTTGATGGAGGCAATGTCGATCAGGCGACCGTCGAGGGCGACCGCCCCGCGGCCTTCCTTCTGCGCCTGCTCCATGGCTTCCAGGATGCGCTTGGCCTTGGCGACTTCCTTTTCGGACGGGGTAAAGACCTCGTTGGCCGTGGCGATCTGGCTCGGGTGGATGGCCCACTTGCCTTCGCAGCCGAGGATCGCGGAACGGTTGGCCTGGGCCTTGTAGCCATCGGGATCGGAGAAGTCGCCGAACGGGCCGTCGATCGGGCGCAGGCCGTTGGCGCGGGCGGCGACCACCATGCGGGCGACCGCATAATGCCACATGTCACCCCAGTGATAGTCACGCGCGCCGCCATCCTCAGCCGGATCGGTGAGAACACCATAGAGCGGGTTCGGGCCACCGATCACCGTGGTGCGGGCCTTGGTGGAGGCGGCATAGTCGGCAACACCGAAATGCAGCGACTCGTTACGCGGGCTGGCGGCGGCGATCTCGTCAACGTTGGCCATGCCCAGCGCGGTCTCGATGATCATCTCAAAGCCGATCCGCTTCTTGCGACCGATCGCTGCCTCGATCTGCGTTACCAGCATGTCGACGGCATAGATGTCGGAGGCGGTGCCCGCCTTCGGGATCATGATCAGGTCCAGACGCTCGCCGCCCTGTTCCAGCACATCCACCACGTCGCGGTACATGTAGTGCGTGTCCAGGCCATTGATGCGCAGCGACATGGTCTTGCCGCCCCAGTCGATGTCGTTCAGCGCCTCGATGATGTTCTTGCGGGCGGAGGCCTTGTCGTCCGGTGCAACGGCGTCCTCCAGATCGAGGAAGATCACGTCGGCGTCGGACTTGGCGGCCTTTTCGAACATCTTCGGGGATGACCCCGGCACGGCAAGCTCGCAACGGTTCAGGCGCGGCGTGGTCTGTTCGACAATCTTGAAGGACATTTTCGGGATTCCCCCTGGTTCGTGGATTTTCTGCCTCTGCCGCTCTCTTACAGACCACCGCGCAAGCAGACAAGCGAACTCGCTGCCGCGCGCGGGTCGGCGGTCAGCCGATCCGGCCCCGTCGCGCCAGCGGATGGGCTTCCTCCACCAGTGCGGTCAGCCGCGCTTCCTGCACGTGAGTGTAGATCTGGGTGGTGGAAATATCCGCGTGCCCCAGCATCTTCTGCAGGCTGCGCAGGTCGGCGCCCCCTGCCAGCAGATGACTGGCGAAGGCGTGGCGCAGCACGTGCGGCGACACCTTCGCGGCGTCGATTCCGGCGTCCCGCGCAAGCTGCTTCAGCGCGATTCCGAAAGCCTGCCGTGTCAGGTGACCGCTGGCACCGCGGGAAGGAAACAGCCACGGCGAAGGCTGCCCCTTCGGCAGAAACATCGAGCGGACGTCCAGATAGCGCGCCAGTGCCTCCAGCGCCTCCGGACTCATGGGCGCCAGCCGTTCCCGCCCCCCCTTGCCCCGCACCTGCAGGAAGCGGGGATCGGGTCCGAGCGGGGGATGCGGCAGGGTCAGCAACTCGCTGACCCTGAGGCCGGAGGCATAGATCACCTCCAGCAGGCAGGTCAGGCGCAGTCCCTTGTAGTCCGTCTTCGTGGCCGCGCAGTGCAAAAGATCGGACACATCCTCTACCGTCAGCACCTTGGGCAACGGACGCGACAGCCGGGGCGCGTCGAGGGCCTGCGCCGGATCATCCGCACGCAGACCATCCTGAACCAGAAACCGGTAAAGGCCGCGAAGTGCGGAAAGCTTGCGTGCCTGGGTGGATGCGGCCAGTCCCGCCTTCATCATTTCCTGCAGGCAGCGCCGCAGGTCATCGGCCTGGGCATCATGCAGGCTGCGTCCGCGCGGCAATGCCTCGGCAACACCGTTCAGGTCCCGCCGATAGGCCGCGAGTGTATTGGCTGCGGCACCACGCTCCGCCGCCAGCATGTCGAGATAGAGGTCGATCAGCCGCCCGTCATTCACCGGACCGCACGACCTCGGTGGCGATCAGGGCCTCCACCGCCATCCGCTCCGCCACCGGCGCGAGACCAAGCCGACGCAGCGATCCGACAATGCTGGCCAGTGCGACCGGATCAAGTGCACCCGGCCCCGTGGGACCCATCAGTGCCAGCGCGGCCTGCACCGCCTCCCCGGTCCTGCCCGCGCCGGTAGCCAGCACCATCTGGCGCCAGAGTGCGGCGTCTGTCGTGGAAACTGCGGCACTGTCCGTGGCCGGTGACTGCAGCGCGTCGGTCCAGAGTCCCTCCGTCACCGGACGCCCCACCGCGTCCATCAGCAACAGGATGCGGTGCCACTGCTGGTCCGCCCCCTCCCCCGCCGGGTTGGCATCGCGCCAGTTGCCCAATCGCCTGTTGTTGGCGGGATCGATGCCCGAGACCTGGGCAAGCGGCAGGGCGGCTGTCTGGGCCAGGATGGCATCCCGCTCCCCCGCCGCAGCACGACGTCGCAACAGCTCCAGCCAGCCCCGCGCCCGGTCCACGTCACCATTCAGCAGATGCATGCGGAATGCCGCCGGGGCCAGGAAGGCCAGATCAATGGAGGGCAGCAGACGTTCCAGCGCCGGTGCGGCCAAGGCGGCCGCCGTCGCTGCATCGCCCTGCGTCAGGGCGATCGTCCACATCGCGAGCATCGCCTCTGCCCGCGCCAGCTTGCCCTCTGCCCGTGCGAATGTGACTGCCGCCTGACGGAAATCGTCGGCATTCAGGTCCGCATCGGGTGCGCCAAGGATCAGGGTCACGGCAGCGGGCTGCACGGTTCCGGTGCGTATCGCGAGAAGGCCTGCGTCAAGTCGCTGTGGTGTCGTCAGCCGGGGCATGGTTGCCAGCCGGGCGGCGATGGCCGGTGCCAGCCCGGCAAGGGATTTCAGGCTCGCCTTCTGACCAAGACGGAACATGGCCAGATGCAGGGGGGAAAGCTGTGCCGCATCCTCCAGTTCCACGGTCACATCGTCGGCCATCGCATCGGCGAGGTCATCGAAGACGGGACTGCTCCGCCCGGTCTCGTTCAGGATCGTGCGGGTCAGATCCGCGTCGGGGCGCCGCCCCGCCTGCAGGTCACAGAACACGGACGCACGCTGCCAGAAGTCGCGGCTGCCGCCACGCACCTGGGCACCGACGAGATCGCAGGCACGCTTGACATCACCGCTCAACAGCAGGGCGTCAGCCAGGGGACGGCTGTAGGCAGGGTTGTTCAGATCACCGCTCGATGCTGCCTCCGCCAGCGCCACCGCCGAATCCGCCTCCCCCATGGTGATGAGCAGGGTCATGCGCTGCCCCAGCAGGGCGGCGCTGTCGCTGCCGGTCGGCGGCGTCCCGATGGAAAGCAGCAGGCGGCGCGCCAGATCACGAGCCGCAGGCGATGCATGATGGTTCGGCATCCGCCCGTAGAGCGCATGCACGATCCCCGCAGACGATCCTTCCCAGAGACCAAGCCCGAGGCCACCGGACGAAGGGCCAAGCAGCCCGGCCGCAGCCTCCCCCGGGGCATCAAGCTGACCAATGACGATCCCACCGGTCGTGACGCTCTTGTCTGTCGATGCTTCGGCAGCGCCCTCCGAATTCACCGTTGCAGGCAGCAGCGACTTCGGGCCGCTGCTCCGCCCCGCGTCGGAACTGGTCTGTGCCAGCGCCAGAACGGGCAGGAACAGGCAGAGCCCGAGCAGGCTGCTAACGCGGAAAACGCTCATCGGGGACCACCTTGCGGGTTTCCTTCGTGGGGGGCGGGATGTCCCATGTGGCGACGAACACGGCGCCAGCGGCACCGAGCACAATGACCAGCAGGAACAGGAAGAGGAACAGACGTCGCATGGGGCCGTGGGATACTCCGGTCGGTGTGCGATGACAGTGTCGGACAGGCAGTCCATCACCCTATAGAGCTTGACGGACGGTGTCGGCAGTGTATCGACGGGGTGAGAGGCTTTCAATTGCAGTCACCAGCGCTGCATCGCAACTGAAAATGACGAAGGACACTGCAGTTTCATGGTTCGGGAGGCGGCTCAAGGCGTCATGTTCGAGGGCGCGGGTGAGGCACGGGAAGACGACCGGCGTTCCCTGGTGCTTGTCGGTCTGATGGGTGCGGGCAAGAGCACCGTGGGTCGTCGCCTTGCCCAGCGCCTCAACCTGCGCTTCGTTGATGCCGATGACGAGATCGAGGCTGCGGCCGGCATGACCATCCCGGAGATCTTCGAGCGTTATGGCGAGGCGCATTTCAGGGACGGGGAACGCCGCGTCATCAGACGACTGCTGCAGGAACCGCGTCAGGTCATCGCCACGGGAGGCGGCGCCTTCATGAACGATGAAACACGGGCCCTGATCGCCGCTGAAGCGATATCCATATGGCTCAAGGCAGACTTGGATACCCTTGTCCGCCGCTGTGCGAAGCGGACAGACCGTCCCCTGCTGCGCGGACGGAACCAGCGTGACACGCTGGCTGACCTGATGCAGCAACGCTATCCCGTCTACGAGACCTCCGACCTGATGGTGGAAAGCGGCGGGGATACCCACGATGTAGTGGTGGACCGGATCATCGGCGCATTGGGTCAGCCTGTCGAACCCGGGGACAGGACGGTGCAGCGATGACGGCCATCGTGCATGTCGCGCTCGGTGCGCGATCATACGACATCCACATCGGCACCGATGTACTGGCGCGGGCCGGACAGTTCATCGCTCCGCAACTGCGCCGCCCCCGTGTTGCCGTCGTCACGGACGAGAATGTGGCGATGGCCCAGTTGCCCGCGCTGACCGATGCCTGCACGGCAGCAGGGATAGAGACGGTCTGCCTGACACTGCCCGCTGGCGAAGGCACCAAGGACTTTGCCCGACTGGAGCGACTGACGCGCTGGCTGATCACACAGCGTGTGGGACGCGACGACATGATCGTGGCCCTGGGCGGCGGCGTCATCGGTGACCTGACCGGGTTCGCGGCGGCGATCCTGCGACGCGGGACCGGCTTCATCCAAATTCCCACAACGCTTCTGGCGCAGGTCGACAGTTCAGTCGGCGGCAAGACAGCGATCAACACCCCCGAAGGCAAGAACCTGGTCGGTGCCTTTCATCAGCCGAGCCTGGTACTTGCCGATACCTCGACCCTGGACAGCCTGCCCGAGCGCGAGGTGCTGGCGGGCTATGCAGAGGTGGTGAAATACGGCCTGCTGGGTGACAGGGCATTCTTCGAATGGCTCGAGGTCCATGGCAGGCAGGTCATCGCAGGCGATCCCGCTGCGCGGGAGGAAGCCGTCGCCAGAAGCTGTCAGGCCAAGGCCGATATCGTGGCAGCGGACGAGCGCGAGAACGACCAGCGCGCCCTGCTGAACCTCGGCCACACCTTCGGTCACGCACTGGAGGCGGAAGGTGGTTATGACGGTCGCCTGCTGCATGGGGAGGCCGTGGCCATCGGCATGGTGCAGGCCCTGGATTTCTCGGTCAGCCAGGGTCTTTGCCCAGGCCAGGACGCGGAACGCGCGCGCCGCCACCTGCAGGCGGTGGGCCTGCCGACCCGTCCCGCCGACTGCGGCCTGGGCGATATTCCGGTCGCGCGACTGCTCGACCACATGGCACAGGACAAGAAGGTGCGCGACGGACGCCTCACCTTCGTCCTGGCGCGCGGCATCGGCGAAGCCTTCGTCACGCGCGATGTCGATGCAGCAAGGCTGCAGTCCTTTCTCGAAACGGAACCGAACTGATGGAAAGCGCCGGCACTGACATGTCCTCTATCGACTGGAGTCTGGTTATCTCCATTGCCGCCATTGTCCTGCTGCTGGTGATGTCGGCGTTCTTTTCCGGCTCCGAAACCGCGCTGACCGCGTCCTCGCGCGCCCGGATGCATCACATGGAACGGCTGGGCAACAAGAAGGCGCACCTGGTCAACCGGCTGACTGAGGACAAGGAACGGCTGATCGGATCGATCCTGCTCGGCAACAACCTGGTCAACATCCTCGCCTCCGCGCTGGCCACAAGCGTGCTCATCGCGCTCGTAGGCGACGCTGCGGTCGCCATAGCCACCGTGGCGATGACGCTGCTGGTGCTGATCTTTGCCGAGGTGCTGCCCAAGACATACGCGATCCGCAACCCGGACCGCTTTGCCCTTGCCGTTTCCCCCGTCGTGGCCTTCCTGGTCCGCGCGCTTTCGCCCGCCGTGATCGCGGTCGAGGCAATCGTCCGTGTGGCCCTGCGCGTGCTTGGCGCCCGGCAGGACGGCGACGACACCTACGACGTGGCCGATGAGCTGCGCGGACAGATCGAACTGCATCACCGCGAAGGCGGCGTGCGCAAGACGGCCAAGGACATGCTCGGTTCGATCCTGGAGCTGGATGACGTTTTCGTCTCCGAGATCATGATGCATCGCAGGCGCATCAAGACCCTGAACATCGACGACCCGCCGGAAGCGATCGTGGGTGCGGCACTGGACAGCAACTTCACCCGCATTCCGCTCTGGCAGAATGACCAGGAGAACATCGTCGGCGTCCTGCACGCCAAGGACCTGGCCCGCGCGCTGTCGAAGAACAACGGCGACGCAGCCACACTCGACATCACCTCGGTGGCGCGGGAACCCTGGTTCGTGCCGGAGACGGCTTCCCTGCGCGAACAGCTCAATGCGTTCCGTCGCAGGCGCGCACATTTCGCGCTCGTGGTTGATGAGTATGGCGCGCTGAAAGGCATCGTCACGCTGGAAGACATCCTGGAGGAAATCGTCGGCGACATCTCCGACGAACATGACGCGGTGACAGCCGGCGTCCGCCCGCTGCCGGACGGCACCTACGAGGTCGAGGGATCCGTGACCATTCGCGACCTGAACCGCCGGTTCGACTGGAACCTGCCCGATGAAGAGGCATCGACGATTGCCGGGCTGGTGATCTATGAGGCGCAGGTCCTGCCGGAAATCGGTCAGGTCTTCCGGTTCCATGATTTCACGTTCGAGATCCTGGAGCGCCGACGGCACCGCATCAATCGCCTGAAAGTCACGCCGCCCGAATGAGGTTGCAGGGCGGGACCGATGCCGGATACGGGCCGCCCTCCCCCCTGAATCAGGGACCGGTCAGGCGCTGCGCATGCTGTCGGGGCCGAGGCTCACGCGGGTGGTGCGGCCCATCAGGTCGAGCAGAACCCAGACACGCTGATCGGGATCGATACGTTCCACCCTGCCAATGAAATCGGTGAAGGCGCCAGCGGTGACCCTGACTGCATCGCCGGGCCGCACGGTGACCTCCGCCAGCAGCTTGCCGTCGGCATCGCAGCGCGCCAGTAGCGACGTCATCAGTTCATCCGGGACCGGCGCGGGTTTCGCGCCAAAGCGGACCAGCCTGGTGATGCCATAGGTGCTGTTGATGGCACTCCACCCACCGGCTTCCATATCGAAGGCAACGAAGAGATAACCCGGGAACAGCGGTGTGGAGCGGGTGACGAAACTGCCGCCCTGCCGTGTCGTGAGGTCCTGCAGAGGCAGGAACGTGCGGAAGCCCTGCCGGTCCAGATTGCGCAACGCAATGCGCTGGCAGTTGGGTTTCAACTGCGCCAGATACCACCGCTCAGCAGTTTCGGTCGATGTCATCGGCCTCTCGTTCGGGCAAGTGATTGCTCAACAATGAACATTGCATCCGCTGTGGTCGATTTGAAGTGCGAAGCATCACGTCAGGTGCGTCATCGTGGCCCGTGAGCCGTGGCTCCGGAAGCCGTCACAACGCTTGCGTGGACTAGATCGCTCAATTATGAACACCGCATGTTCTGCACCGATTCGCAGGCTCAACGCCCCTATCGGACTTCGCGACGTCTCCGGCGCACCACAGTGTGCCCCGGTGCGGTAGCCGTGGTGAAACAGATTTCACGCCCGGGCACAAGGCCCGTCACCCCCTGATGGCTGGCAGTCGCAAGACATCTCAGGAAGATGTGCACTTCCGCGTGCTGCGCCTGCTGGAGGAAAATCCGGAAATGAGCCAGCGCGACCTGGCGCAGGCCGTCGGAATCAGTGTCGGCGGCGCGCACTATTGCCTGAATGCGCTGATCGAGAAGGGTCTGATCAAGATCGGCAATTTCTCTGCCGCACGGGACAAGCGTCGCTATGCCTACATCCTGACGCCCAAGGGCATCGCGGAGAAATCGGCACTGACCGGACGCTTCCTGAAGCGCAAGATGGCCGAGTACGAGGCGCTGAAGGCCGAGATCGATGCCCTGAAGGTCGAACTGGAACCGACCATGGACGACTCCGCGCCCCGGAAGCAGGCGCAGCAGAAATGACCCGCGTACTCGTAACCGGCGGCGCAGGCTACATCGGCGCCCATACCTGCAAGGTGCTGGCGCAGGCGGGTCACGAACCGATCGTGTATGACAATCTGGTCCATGGTCACCGTCACGCCGTGCAGTGGGGACCGTTTGCTGAGGGCGACATCCAGGACCGTACGCGGCTGGATGCGGTCATTGCCGAACATGCGCCGGAGGCAGTCATCCATTTCGCCGCCTTTGCCTATGTCGGCGAGTCGGTGACAGATCCAGGCAAGTACTATCGCAACAATGTGGCCGGCACCCTGAGCCTGTTGGAGGCGATCCGCGATCACGGCATTGCACACCTGGTCTTCTCCAGCACCTGCGCGACCTATGGCGTACCGGAGAGCGTTCCGATCACGGAAGACGCGCCACAACATCCGATCAATCCCTATGGCCAGTCGAAGCTGACTGTGGAGCGAATGATGGCCGATTTCGGGCGCGCCCACGGTCTGGGCTGGATCGCCCTGCGCTACTTCAATGCCTCGGGCGCGGACCCGGATGGCGAGACCGGAGAAGATCACACACCCGAAACCCATCTGATCCCGCTGATCCTGGATGCCGCGACGGGTCGCCGGCCCGCCATTACCGTCTTTGGCGACGACTACGACACGCCGGACGGAAGTTGCATCCGCGACTACATCCACGTGACCGACCTGGCCGACGCGCATCTGCGTGCGCTGGAGGGGTTGCAGCGCGGCCTGCCCTCCGGGGCGTTCAACCTGGGGAACGGCACCGGATATTCGGTCTTCGAGGTCATTCAGGCCGTGGAACGGGTCACCGGCCTTACCGTGCCGGTGGAGGTCGGCCCGCGTCGCCCGGGCGACCCTGACCGTCTTGTCGGCAGCGCGGAGAAGGCGCGCCGGGAACTGGGCTGGCAGCCGCGATTTGCTGCACTGGACGAGATCATCCGCACCGCCTGGACCTGGCACGGAAAGCTCCATGGCCGCACCGAAGCGACGGGCTTGCGCGCCTGATGCGCATCTACGCCCTGATCACGGATGCCTACGGGGGGCATGGCGGCGTCGCAGTCTACAATCGCGACCTGCTTTCCGCCTTCCTGCAACACCCCGGGGTGACAGAGGTGACCGCGGTCCCGCGGGTGATCAGTCACGCCATGGAGGCCCTGCCGGAGGGCCTGACCTATCGCACCGGCGCCGCCGGTGGCACTGCACGGTTCCTGGCGACCATCATCCGGGACCTGCCACGCATCGCGCGGAGCGACCTGATCTACTGCGGACACCTGAACCTCGCCCCCCTCGCCTGGGCGCTGGGCAAGCTGTTCGGCCGACCGGTGCTTGGCGCGCTCTACGGCATCGAGGCATGGCGTCCCTCCGGTCGTCGGATGACGTCCTGGGCCAGCCGCCACCTCACCCGCTACTATGCCATCAGCGCCTATACCCGTGACCGTTTCAAAGCCTGGTCCCGGGTTCCCGACACCCGCGTTGAACTGCTGCCCAATGCAATTCACCTGCAGGAGTATGCCCCGGGCGAGAAATCCGAGGTTCTGGCTGCGCGCTTCGGGCTGGAGAACCGCAAGGTCCTGATGACGTTCGGTCGGCTGGTTTCGAAGGAACGCGCAAAGGGGTTCGATGAGGTGCTGCAGGTTCTGCCGTCCCTGGTGGCAGAGGATCCGACCATCGCCTATCTGATCGCCGGAGACGGCGACTACCGGCGGCGGCTCGAGGAGCGGGTGGCCGAGTTGCATCTGGGCGAGCACGTCGTCTTCACCGGCTTTGTCGAAGAGGCGGAAAAGGCCGACCTCTATCGCCTCGCTGACCTTTACGTCATGCCCAGCCGGGGTGAAGGCTTCGGCTTCGTGTTCCTGGAGGCCATGGCGAGCGGCGTTCCCGTCATTGCGAGTTCGACAGACGGCAGTCGTGATGCCGTGCGTGACGGCAAGCTGGGCGAAATGGTCGATCCGGACAAGCCGGAGGAACTGCTTGCCGCGATACGGCGCGGACTGAACGCGCCGCGCGGGGTTCCGGATGGCCTCTCCTATTTCGCCTTCGGCCAGTTCGCCGAGCGTGTGCGTGACATTCTGGACGGGATGGTGAAACGATGAGCGGGCAGGTCACGGCGCTGATCTGCGGTGTGTCCGGTCAGGATGGCGCCTATCTGGCCCGGCTGCTGCTCGACAAGGGCTATCGGGTCGTCGGCACCTCCCGCGATGCCACGACCAGCAGCTTCGCCAATCTGGAACGCCTCGGCATCGCGAACCAGGTCGAAACCGCTTCCATGGTACTGACAGACTTCCGCAGTGTGCTGCAGACCCTGAGTCGCTTCGAACCCGACGAGATCTACAATCTCGCCGGTCAGAGTTCGGTCGGTCTCTCCTTCCAGCAGCCCGTCGAGACCCTGGACAGTATCGCGGGCGGAACCATCAACCTGCTGGAGGCGGTGCGCTTCACCGGGCGGGCCATGAAGCTCTACAACGCCGGATCGAGCGAATGCTTCGGCGATACCGGTGGCAAGGCGGCGAACGAAGACACGGCCTTCCGCCCGCGCAGCCCCTATGCAACCGCGAAAGCGACCGCGCACTGGGCTGTCGCGAACTACCGTGAAGCCTACGGCCTGCATGCCTGCACCGGTATCCTGTTCAATCATGAATCGCCGCTGCGCCCCGCCCGCTTCGTCACGCGCAAGATCGTCAACGGCGCCTGCCGCATCGCCCGCGACGGGGGCGGCGTGCTGCAGCTCGGCAACCTCTCGGTCAGCCGCGACTGGGGTTGGGCGCCGGAATATGTGGATGCGATGTGGCGGATGCTGCAGACCGACGTGCCAACGGACTATGTCATCGCCACCGGCAAGAGCCACACGCTGCAGGCCTTTTGCGACACGGTATTTGCCGAGCTTGGCCTGGACCCCGCCGCACATGTCGAAATGGACGAAGGCCTCAAGCGCCCCTCCGACATCGCGTTTGGCCAGGGCGATGCCAGCCGGGCCGCCCGCGACCTTGGCTGGTCGGCAGGATTTCAGATGAAGGAGATCGTGAAGGCCATGGTCGAGTCAGAGAAAGCCCTGCATGACTGAGACAGACAGGACCGCCACGGGTCAGCCTGCCCCGCAGGACAATGTACAGTGGACCCGTGTCATCCAGCCTCAGCGGGGCCTGTTTTCCGTGCCGCTTGCGGAGATCTGGGCCTATCGCGACCTGCTGCTGTTGCTGGTCCGGCGGGATTTCGTTGCGCTCTACAAGCAGACGGTACTGGGCCCGATCTGGTTCATCATCCAGCCCGTGATGATGACCATCGTGTTCACCATCGTCTTCGGCAACATCGCCAACATCTCCACCGACGGCGTGCCGCACACGGTGTTCTACTTGGCCGGCATCACCATGTGGACGTTCTTCGCCGATGCCTTCACCAAGACGTCTGAGACTTTCATCATCAATGCCAACATCTTCGGCAAGGTTTATTTCCCGCGCGTCATCGTTCCACTGTCGGTGGTGCTGTCGGGGCTGCTGAAGTTTGCTGTCCAGTTCACCATCCTGATCGGTTTCGTCGCCTATTTCGCAGCGACGACGGAGATCGTGCGCCCGAACTGGGCTGTGCTGCTGCTGCCGCTGCTGTTGCTGATGATGGGCGCGCTGGGTCTCAGTCTCGGCATGATCATCTCCGCCCTGACCACCAAGTACCGGGATCTGCGGTTCCTGATGCAGTTCGGGGTCCAGTTGCTGATGTATGCAACGCCGGTGATCTATCCCGTCTCGTCCCTGCCTGATGCCTATCGGGTCTATATTCTGGCCAACCCCATCACACCCATCGTGGAAACCTTCCGCTATGCCTTTGTCGGGCGGGGAGACTTTGACCTGATGCACCTGGCCTACAGCGGTGGTGTGATCCTGACCTTGCTGATCCTGGCGACCGTGATCTTCAATCAGGTCGAGAAGAATTTCATGGATACTGTCTGATGAGCACGCCCGCACTCAGGGTCGAGAACGTGTCCAAGATGTACCGTCTGGGCGAAGTCGGCACCGGCTCCCTGTCACATGACCTGAACCGGGTCTGGGCCCGTCTCCGCGGCCGCCCCGATCCCTATGCGCAGGTCGGTGCGGTGAACGACCGGGCCGGTGAAGGTACCAGGGACTTCGTCTGGGCCTTGCGTGACATCGATTTCGAGGTTGGCCAGGGCGAGATCGTCGGCATCATCGGGCGCAACGGCGCAGGCAAGTCCACCCTGCTGAAACTGCTGTCCCGGGTCACCGCCCCTACCGAAGGCAAGATCTTCATCAACGGACGCATCGCCAGCCTGCTGGAAGTCGGCACCGGGTTTCACCAGGACCTGACGGGGCGGGAGAATATTTTCCTCAATGGTGCCATCCTGGGCATGAACAAGCAGGAGATCCGCGCTCGCTTCGAGGAGATCGTCGAGTTCTCCGGCTGCGCGAAATACATCGACACGCCCGTGAAACGCTATTCCTCTGGCATGCATGTCCGCCTCGCCTTCGCCGTTGCCGCCCATCTGGAGACCGATATCCTGATCGTCGACGAGGTGCTGGCCGTCGGCGACGCCGAATTCCAGCAGAAATGCCTGGGCAAGATGAAGGACCTGAGCACGAAGGGGCATCGGACCGTGCTTTTCGTCAGCCACAACATGGCCGCCGTCCGTCAGCTCTGCCCCCACTCGATCCTGATGAACCAGGGCACGGTGGTGAACAGCGGAGAGACCACCGCAATCATCGAACAGTACATGACACTGGGCAGCGCCGCAGAGCGAGAGGTTTCGTGGGCGGCTGACGCGCGACCTTCCGGCGGCGCGCTGGCGCTGAACAGCGTCCGTGTATGTGACCGCAACGGTAGCGTCGAGACGCCACTGAGCAGCGCGGACGATCTGTTCATCAATATCCACTTCGAACTGGCTGAAGCCGTCGCGAACCTCAGGGTCGGCATCTCGGTTCTCAATTCGGAAGGCGTGCTTCTTTTCCTCAGCAGTGACTTTGCTGCAGCCAAACCGGGTGGAACAAGGAGTCCAGGCAAGCATGTGAGCCGTGTTCGCCTTCCCGGGAGGATGCTGATCGCCGGACGCTACTCCCTGGAAGTTCACATCGAGATTCCTCGGACTCAGACTCTTGTGGACGGAGTCCTGTGCAACTTCGAGATCGCCGAGATGGCGCATGACAACTGGGGCCCCATGCTGGAATCCCGCACTCCTGGTGTTATCCATCCGGAACTTGAATGGCAGACATTCATGACTTCTGAATCATGACCCAGGTTACCCGGCAGCACGTCGCATGCACTCGCTGCATCATGACTCTGGCAGATTCCGCGCTGCTGGAATTCGATGATCAGGGCGTCTGCAACCTCTGCCGTACCTTTGATACTGCCTTCGCCGCCATGCCAAGGACGTGGACCGATGCCGAACCGGAGCTCAACCGGACCGTCGAACGGCTGAAAGCGGCCGGAAAGGGCAAACCCTACGATTGTCTGATCGGTCTGTCCGGTGGGGTGGACAGCAGCTACATCGCATACCTGATGAAACGGTACGACCTGCGCCCCCTGGCAGTGCATTTCGACAATGGCTGGAACACGGAACTGGCCGTCGAGAACATTGACCGCATCGTCACCAGGCTGGACATCGATCTGGTGACATATGTCATCGACTGGGACGACTTCAGGGAACTGCAACTCGCGTATCTGAGGGCCGGCGTCATCGATATCGAGGTACTGACTGACCACGCGATCTTCGGGGCGCTCTACGACATCGCAATGCGCAACCGCATCAAGCACATCATCAGCGGGGTCAATGTCGCCACCGAGCACTTCATGCCGGATGGCTGGAATTACGAGAAGTATGATGCCTACAACATCATGGACATCTATCGAAAGCATGGTGGCACGAGGAAGCTGAGCAACTATCCCCTGATGGATCGGCGGAAGTGGCGGAAGTTGATGCGATCCGGCATCGAGCAGATCCAGATCCTGAACATGATCCCCTACAATGCAGCCGAAGCCCGCGAGACCATCGAGAGGGAACTTGGCTGGCGCCCCTATACCGGCAAGCACCACGAATCGATATTCACTCGTTTCTACCAGGGTTATCTGCTCCCCAGAAAATTTGGTGTCGACAAGCGCAAGGCGCATTTGTCCAATCTGGTGTGCAGTGGCCAGATGACCCGTGACGAGGCCTTGCGTGAATTCCAGCAGGAAATCTATTCACCTTCCGAACAACGCGAAGATCTGGAATTCGTCTGCAAGAAACTTCAGGTTTCGGCTGAAGAATTCGAAGGGTTCATGCGCGCACCGCCGCGGCGCCATCTGGACTTCGAGAACCACAGGTGGTTCTTTGCGCGATATCCGATATTCAAGCCGCTGCTGCCGCTTTGGCGCCTGTACAAGCGCCGCACGGCCTGAGCCATGCCACCCGTCGTCTCCATCCTGACCCCCAGTTTCAACCGCGAGGACCTTGTCGCGGAAACGCTGGACTCCGTCCTGGCCCAGACATGGCCCCACTGGGAAATGCTGGTCGTCGATGATGGCTCGACGGACAGGACCAAGGATATCGTGGCGGAATATGCCGCGCGCGACAGCAGGATCCGGCTGTTCGATCGCAGCTGGCAGCCCAAGGGGGCATGCACCTGCCGCAACGAGGGCGTATCCATGTCCTCAGGCGACTATGTGATGTTTCTGGACACCGACGACATCATCGAGCCCTTCTGCCTGGAGAACCGGGTGAAGGCCATGGAAGCCGAGCCCGACCTGGATTTCGCGATCTTCCCCGGCCTGATGTTCGAACACAGACCGCATGACCTCGGCCTCTGGTGGAACACCGACAAGCCGGAGGATGAACTGACCCGGCAGTTCCGGGGCGACGCCATCGCACAGGGGACGGGGGTTCTCTGGAACAGGGAATCCTTCGTGCGGATCGGCATGTGGGACCTGGAACTGATGCTCTGGCAGGACATCGAACTGTTCTTCCGCGCCTATATCCAGGGCTATCGCTACCGCAAGTTCTTCGACCTGCCGCCTGACCTGCACAACCGCGTCAATCCGACGAGCCTCAGCCGCGGCAACTTCTTCAGTCAGGAAAAGCAGTTGAGCCGGGTCAGGGTGGCGAAGCAGGCGGCGTCAATGCTGCGGCAGAATGGTCAGCACCACCGACTGCACGAACTCCGCTACATGGTGGCGGAGATCGTGGCCGGTGCCGCCCGTTCCGGGCAACCGCGCCTCGCGATCTCGTTCCTGCTCTGGGCTTTCCGGGAGGGTGCGGTCAGCACCATGGAGGCATTGCGCATAGCTGGCGTCATTGGCCTCTACGGCGGACGCCTGACCCGGTTCACGCTTTTTCGCCGCTGGGCCGAAGCGCTGCAGAGTCCCTTCGTCGGCAAGGGAACAATCGGCCAGATCCCGACCACTACTCCAGTCACGACAATGGCAGGCACATCCTCATGACCAGATCCCTCGCTGCAATCATTCCGGCCGCGGGGCGTGGTTCACGGCTGAAGCCGTTTCCCTGCCCGAAGGAACTTTTCCCGGTCGGCTATCAGGACGTGAGGATCGACGGCGCGCTGGAGAAACGACCGAAGGTGGTCAGCCAGTACCTGCTGGAACACATGGTCTCGGCTGGCGCGGAGCAGGTGTTCATCGTCCTGGGCGAAGGCAAGTCGGACATCATGCAGTATTACGGCAACGGCACCCGCTTCGGGGCCCATGTCAGCTACCTTTTTCAGGAAGAACTGCATGGCATGCCCTATGCCATCGACCTGGCCCGTCCCTGGCTGGATGACCACACGGTGCTGTTCGGCATGCCGGACACGATCATTGAACCCGCCGACTGTTTCAGCCAGTTGCTGGCGTTTCATGATCGCCACGGGGCCGATCTGACACTGGCCCTGTTCCCCACCGACAATCCCAGCAAGTTCGGCATGGTCGACATGGATGAGAACAACGACGTCATCTGGACCTACGACAAGCCGGAGACATCGGACCTGCCCTGCACCTGGGGTGCCTGCTGCTGGTCGCCCGCATTCACCGCATTGATCGGCGAGTATCTCGGCAACCTGAAACCCGGCAGCCGCGAGGTGGTCCTTGGGGACGTCTTCAATCATGCGATCGAACGGAAGATGCGGGTCAAGGCCACATCGTTCGAAGGGGCGAAATACATCGACATCGGCACCACAGCCGAACTCAACCTGGCCCTGCAGCAGTTCAACCTGTGAGCGGCATGACCGACCAGCCCACGATATCCGTCGTCATCCCCGTGAAGAACGAGGCGGCCGGAATTGCGGCGTGCCTCGACGGTATCCTGAGCCAGACTGTTCCGGTCCAGGAGATTCTGGTGATCGACTCCGGTTCCACCGACGGAACGCAGGAGATCGTGCGGGGCTATGACCTGGCCCGTTTGCTGGAGATCGAGCCGACCGAATTCAATCACGGCGACACCCGCAATCTGGGAGTCCAGGAGACCAGTGGCGAACTCATCCTCTTCACGGTTGGTGATGCACGCCCCGTGGATGACCGCTGGATCGAGCGGTTGCAGTCCGGTTTCCTCTCTGACGATGTGGCGGCGGTAGGCGGTATCCAGATCGTCGCCCACGACCCCCGCAACAATCCGCTGGAATGGTATCGGCCCGTGTCGGAACCGGTGCGGTCCGTCCACAGGTTCGGCAGTGCTGCCGAGTTTGATGCGGCGGACAGCGCCACGAAGCAGTCCGCCTGTGTCATCGACGATGTGACATCAATGTATCGACGCGCATTTCTTGAGGCGATCCCCTTCCGACGGGCGGTCTATGGAGAGGACATGCTGATCTGCGTCGATGCCCTGCGCGCGGGTCATGCGCTGGTCCGGGATCCTGCGGCCTGTGTCTTTCACTACCATCTGCAGAATTACAGGACGACGCTGCAACGGACAGTCGCCGTCAGTCTCATGCGCCATGACCTCTTCGGCACCACCTCCGGGACACCGGTATCGCAACCCGTCCGGGAGGCCGTGCGACTGATGCGGGAACCGTCACTCACCCTGCGCCAGAAGGTGCAGTGGTGGCGCAACCAGCGCCAGTGTTTCCGGGGCATGATGGATGGCATCGCATTGTTCGAGAAGGCGAGGTCGGAGGGCGCATCGGCTCTGGCTGCCCTGCACGAGGAATACCTTGGATCGCCCCCGATCCCGGTCAAGCGCGGGCAGGTGAACACCGCATGACCGCAGGCCAGATCACCATCGTCGACTATGGCTGCGGAAACCCCGCCTCTATCCGCAACATGCTGAAGAAGCTGGGTATCAAGGCCACGATCACGTCGGAGGCGGAGGATATCCTCACCTCCGGCCGGATCATCTTCCCCGGCGTCGGGGCCTTCGACTACGGAGCCGAAAGCATTCAGGAAAAGGGCATCGCGGAGGCCCTGGAACAGCGGGTGATCCGCGACGGCGTTCCGATCCTGGGGATCTGTGTCGGCATGCAACTGTTTGCCCGCCGCAGTGACGAGGGCGAACTGCCCGGACTCGGCTGGATCGATGGCGATGTGCTGGCGTTCGACCGCACCCGTCTTGGTCCGACCGACCGGGTGCCGCACATGGGCTGGGCCAGCCTGGACGTGAAGCAGCCGGAAACCGCGTTGCACGGCTTCCACGAGGATCCGCGCTTCTATTTCGTGCATTCCTACCACATGGCCTGCGATCACCCGGCGGACGTCGCTGCGACGGCCCATCATGGGTACGACTTCTGCGCCGCAGTGGCGCACGGCAATCTGATCGGTGTTCAGTTTCATCCGGAGAAGAGTCATCGCTTCGGCATGACCCTGCTGCGCAACTTTGCCGAAGGAAAGACAGGCGCCGAATGAAACGTGTCCGCGTCATACCCACCCTGCTGATCGAGCAGGGACGTCTGGTGAAGACGATCAAGTTCGGCAAGCGGACCTATGTCGGTGATCCGGTGAACACGGTTCGCATCTTCAGCGACAAGGAAGTCGACGAACTGATGCTGCTGGACATCGGCGTGGCGAAGGCGGGCAAGGAGCCCGACTTCGACCTGCTGCGTGAAATCGCCAGCGAGTGTTTCATCCCCTTCGGCTACGGCGGCGGCATCCGCACACTGGAGCAGGCGCGCCGCGCCTTCGATGCCGGGGTCGAGAAGGTGGTGCTGAACACGGCTCTGCACCGCGCGCCGACACTGGCGGGCAAGATCGCGCGCATGTACGGCAATCAGGCAGTGGTGGCCAGCATCGACGTGAAGAAGGGCCTGCTGGGCGGCCAGAAGGTGATGACCGAATGCGGCTCCAGACGCGTTTCAGGGGACGTCACGGAGGTCGCGCGCAATGCGGTCGATGCCGGTGCGGGCGAGATCCTGCTGACGGCCATGGATCGCGACGGAACCTTCGACGGCTATGACATGGAACTGATCAGGCGGGTCACCGCCGCAGTCGATGTGCCGGTCATCGCCAGTGGCGGTGCGCGCGGAATTCCCGATTTCCTCGCCGCGATCAAGGAAGGTGGCGCTTCCGCGGTCGCTGCGGGTGCCCATTTTGTCTTCAAGGGTCCGCACCGGGCCGTTCTGGTCAACTATCCCAGCCAGGCCGTCCTGCGCGAAGGGCTGTTCAATCACCTTGGTCCCGAAGACGTCCTTGTCTGACCCCTTTTCATCCTTGAAACACTAGTCTGAAAGAGAACATGCAGCAGGTATCCCCCAACAGCACAGGCTTCGCCATTGTCGGTTGCGGCCGGATCGGTCAGCGCCACGCCGGCCACGCCCCCAAGTTCGGACGCCTGACCGCGGTCTGCGATATCGTGCCGGAAAAGGCACAGCAAGTTGCGGCGGAACAGGGTGCTGAAGCCTTCACCGATCTGGACCAGATGCTGAAGGACATGCGCGGCAAGGCCGATGTGGTGGCGATCTGCACCCCGAACGGCCTGCATGCGGAGCACACGATCAAGGCATTCCAGGCCGGGTACCATGTACTCTGCGAGAAGCCGATGGCCCTGACCGTTCACGAGTGCGGGGAGATGATCAAGGCGGGCGAGAAAGCCAATCGTCGCCTCTTCGTGGTCAAGCAGAACCGCTACAACCCGCCGGTGGAGCACCTGAAGAAACTGCTGGACCAGGGCGCGCTCGGGCGGATCTACAGCGTGCATCTCAACTGCTTCTGGAACCGCAATGACGCCTATTACGCCGACAGCTGGAAAGGCAGCCTGGCGATGGATGGCGGCACGCTCTACACCCAGTTCAGCCACTTTATCGACCTGCTCTACTGGCTGGCCGGCGACGTTCAGGACGTGGCCAGCTTCATGGACAACTACTGCCATGCGGACTCGGTGGAATTCGAGGACGCCGGGGTCGCGATCCTGCGCTTCTATAGCGGTGCCATCGGCAGCGTCAGCTTCACCATCAACAGCTTCGGGCGGAACATGGAGGGGTCGCTGACCCTGTTCTGCGAGAAGGGCACGATCAAGATCGGCGGCCAGTACCTGAACGAGATCGAGTACGAGAACATCGCCGGCATGGACCCGGCAGAGCTGAAACAGGGTCGGCCGCCGAACGAATACGGGGCCTACCAGGGCTCCATGTCGAACCACGAGGATGTCTACGAGAACATCCAGCAGGTCCTGACTGCCGAAGGTTCCATCGGCACCATCGGTTTCGAGGGACTGAAGACCGTCGAGATCATCGACAAGATCTACAGGGCCGCGAAGATTGCCCCCTGACCTGAAGAGCGCCGGCATTCGCGACGTGACCTGCGGCGCGGACGTGACGATCGTCGAACCGTCGAACGTCTATCGCTGCACGCTGGGTGACGATTGCTTCGTCGGTCCGTTCGTCGAGATCCAGGCCGGGGTGGTGATCGGCGCGCGGACGCGGGTGCAGTCGCACGCCTTCATCTGCGAACTGGTGACCATCGGGGAAGATTGCTTCATTTCCCACGGCGCGATGTTCATCAACGACAGCTTCTCCGGCGGCGGCCCAGCACGTGGCGACCGGACCCGCTGGGGCCATACCCGCATCGGCAACAATGTCTCCATCGGCACCAATGCCACGATCATGCCCGTCAGCATCTGCGACGACGTCGTGGTCGGGGCCGGGGCCGTGGTGACGAAGGATATCACCGAACCCGGCTTCTATGTCGGAAACCCCGCAAGACGCATGGAGCACTGACTGATGCAGTTCGTGGACCTGAAGGCGCTGCACGACACGCTGCAGCCTGCACTGAACGAGACCATCGCGCGGGTGATCGACACCTCCGCCTTCATCCGCGGTAGGGATGTCGATGATTTCGAGCAGAACTTCGCGGCGCTGACCGGCGCGCGGCACTGTGTTTCCTGCGCCAACGGCACCGACGCGCTCTACATCGCGCTTCGGGCACTGGGGGCCGGGCCGGGCGACGAAGTCATTACCACCGCCCACAGCTGGATCGCCACCAGCGAGACCATCACCCAGACCGGCGCCAAGGTCGTGTTCGGCGATACGGAGGATGCCTTTTTCTGCCTCGACCCGGCAGAGGTGGAGGCGAAGATCACCCCGCGCACGAAGGGCGTGGTCGCGGTGCATCTCTATGGTCAGCCTGCGGCGATTGCCGAGATCAGGTCGATCTGCGACCGCCACGGGCTCTGGCTGATCGAGGACAGTGCCCAGGCACATCTGGCCGAAGCGGACGGGCAGCAGGTGGGCCGTTTCGGTGACGTTGCCACCTTCTCCTTCTATCCGGGCAAGAATCTGGGGGCGATGGGTGATGCCGGGTGCCTGATCACGGACCGTGACGACATCGCGGAATTCGCCACCCTGTTCGCCCGCCATGGTGGCAAGAACAACCACGTCATGGAAGGAATCTGCAGCCGCATGGACGGGCTGCAGGCGGCTGTCCTGAACGTGAAGATGCCGCATCTGCCGGGCTGGAACGACGCCCGTCGCAAGGTTGCCACCCGCTACGATGCCCTGCTCGACGGAGTCGGTGACCTGATCCTGCCCGCGCAGCGTCCCGATGTGCGCCACGTCTATCACCTGTATGTGGTCCGCACCGGCGACCGCGACGGGCTGCAGAAGCATCTCGCGGCGGCGGGCGTGCCGACCGTCATCAACTACCCCCGCGCCCTGCCCTTCTATTCGGCCTATGACCATCTGGGCCATGTGCCGTCGGACTTCCCCGTGGCGCATGCCCACGCGTCGGAAATCCTGTCCCTGCCGATCCATCCACTGCTGACCGAGGCGGATCAGGATCAGGTGGTGGAAGCCGTCAGGAACTACTTCGCCAAGACAGGCGAGCGGGGCTGATGAGTCAGGGGAACGGCATGACGACATCTGCGCCAACGGTCAGTGTGCTGATGACCGCCTACAATCGCGCCGACTTCATCGCCGATGCGATGGGCAGCGTGCTGGCGTCCGACTTTGGCGACTTCGAGCTGATCGTGGTCGATGACGGGTCGAGTGACCGGACGGTCGAGATCGCACGGGAGCTGGAAACTACCGACAGCCGGGTGCGTGTCTGTCAGAACGAGAAGAACCTTGGCGACTACCCGAACCGCAAGCACGCGGCCAGCCTCGCAAGAGGAAAGTACCTGAAGTACGTCGATTCCGACGACATGATCTATCCTTGGGGTCTGGGTGTCTTCGTACGCTGCATGGAGCAGTTCCCGGAAGCCGGTTTCGGGCTGTCAGCCCATTCCGCGCCTGATCGTCCACACCCGATGATCTTCTCCCCCGCTGAAGCCTACAGGGAAGAATTCCACGGGCGCGAACTGTTCGGACGTGCGCCCGGCTCCGGCATCGTCCGCCGCGACGCCTACGAGGCGGTCGGCGGTTTCAGCGGCATGCGCCAGCTGGGCGACATGGAATTCTGGCTCAAGATCGGAGCGCGATATCCGGTTGTCACCCTGCCACCCGCCCTGGTCTGGGACAGGGTGCATGGCGGTCAGGAGAAGAACGCCGATTCCGACACGGAGAAGACCGCGATGCGAGCGGGCGTCGTGATCGCCGCGCTCGAATCGCCGGATTGCCCGTTGGATGGCCCACAAAGGCAGGCTGCTCTGGTCTCCTGGCGTCAAAAGCACATGCGCCAGTTCTGGCGTCATCTGTTGCGCAATCGCCGTCCTGCTGAAGCCCTGAGATATTACCAGGCAATCAACGCTTCACTGAAAGGGGCGGGGCGTGCCGACGGTGTCTGACTGGCAGCAATCTTCGCGTTCGTCTGCAGCGAACCGCAACACATCAGCCTGTGCAGGGCATGCCCTTCCGGCAGACATTCGACCGGATGCAGATCTGTGCACAGTGCCTGAAGGTCGGCCATGAACCTGTCCCGAAAGCCGATTCTGATGTTCGCCGGAACTCGGCCCGAGATCATCAAGCTGGCACCGATCTATCAGCGGATGCGCGAAAGCCCGTCGCTGGTGCCGACATTTGTTCATACAGGCCAACAGCAGGAGATCGCCGAGGATGCGTTCAGGGATTTCGGGATTGTCCCGGAAATCCGTCTTTCCCTGCCCGAACGAAAGAACGAGGTCGCACAGATGCTTGCGGCACTGTTGCGAAGCATTGGCGCGTCCATGGAACAGCAGCAGCCCGCGGGCGCACTTGTACAGGGGGACACGACAACCACCCTTGCCGGAGCCATGTCCTGCTTCTACGCCGGGATGCCCTTTGGTCATGTGGAGGCTGGCCTGCGTACAGGAAACCTGCGCTCGCCATTTCCGGAGGAGGCCCACCGGCGGATGGTGGCACAGATTGCCGACTGGCATTTCGCCCCGACAGAGGCGAACAGGTCCAGTCTCATGAACGAGCACATCAAGGCGAAGGGCATCCATGTTACCGGGAACACGGTAATCGATGCGGCCGAGCACATTGCTCAACGGCTTCCCGCAACCATCTCGATAAGCAGCCTGCTCCCTGGTGATGGGCAGACAGGGAACTCCGCAACCCTGACCTGCGACGAACGGCTTGTTCTGGTCACCGCACACAGGCGCGAGTCCTTCGACATGGGTATCGCATCGATCTGCCAGGCCGTGGCCCGGATAGCCGAGGATCTGACCGACCACCGGGTTGTCTTTCCCGTTCACCCGAATCCCGCCGTCAGGAGCACTGTGGTTCAGATCCTGTCAGGAGCGAGCAATGTCCTGCTTGTCGATCCGGTCGGCTACAGGGACATGATCTGGCTGGTGAAGAACGCCAGGGCGATCATCACCGACTCAGGCGGCATTCAGGAAGAGGCGCCGACCTTCGGAACGCCGACGCTGGTCACACGGGATCTCACGGAACGCATGGAAGCCGTAGAGGCCGGAGTGATCGATCTGGTTGGTACAGACGCGAACCGCATCCACGCGAAGGCCATCGAGTTTGCGACCGGCTCCGAGGCCATCCGGCAAAGAAATCTGGCGACAGGAAACCCGTACGGCGACGGACATGCCGCTGACAGAATTGTCACGATTCTGGAATCGGAACTTTCTGCATGATCGAGCTTCGATGAGACTGCTGATCCTGGACAAGGATTATCCGGACAACACCCATGGTTATTCGGACGGGTTCGTAGAATCCCGTGCACTCGAATACAGGCGACTGGGGCATGAAGTGTCCGTTCTGCGATTCTTCCTGCCAAAGGAAGACAGCTATGCGCGGCTGGGAATCCCGGTTGCCTGCGCACCCGACCTTGCCAGCGTCAGAGGGGCCATGGACTCAATCGCACCCGATGTGATCATGGTCCACTTCTTCCAGGGCTGGATGTTGAAGAAGCTGTTCTCTGACCGGGAAACGCCTTTGGTTGTCTGGGTGCATGGCGTCGAAGCTCTGGGGTTCTGGCGACGTCTGTTCAACTTGTCCCAAGGTCGCGAGTTCCTGACCTATGCGAAATACAATCTGCTCCAGTTGCCGCGCATGCGGCGACTGTTGCGCGCAACACTTTCCCCCCGGCGACGTATCGGCGTCATTTTCGTCTCGAAGTGGATGAAGCGAGTCGCACTTACTGACACACTCGCGTTCAGATCCAGACACAAGGTTATCCCGAATCCGATTTCCGTGGACTATTTCGCGTATCACGAGAAGCCGGTGGCCCTGCGCCATTCAATTCTGCTGATACGCTCCTTCAGTTCCCGCAAGTATGCGACCGACCTAGCCTGTGCGGCACTGACCAGGATGCTGCAGGCGAACCCGCAGGACCACTACAAGGTCACGATCATCGGTTCAGGGCACTTCTTCGAGGAGGATGTGGCAGAACTGCGCGCTGATCCGCGGGTCGAAATTGTCAATCGCTTCCTGACACATGAGGAGATCCGCGACCTGCACGCACAGCACGGAGTCTTCCTGTGCCCCACCCGTCAGGATGCGCAGGGCGTATCGATGTGCGAAGCGATGGCCAGTGGTCTCGTACCCATTGCGTCCCGCTCCACCGCGATCCCGGAATTCGTGCGTGACGGTCAGGACGGTTTCCTCACGCGCGACATTGATGGATTGGTCCATGCACTCACCCGGATCGCGAGAGAACCCGCTACCTTCGCGGCCATGTCTGCTTCCGCAGCATCTCACATTCGGGAATTGACCAACGTTGAAAGCATTGCCCGGCGAGAACTGGAGTTCGTCGATGAAATTGCAGGTACAGACATGCAGGTGAAGAGCAAATGAACCTAATCTCCCGACTTCTTGGCAAGCGGACACCTGAGTTCCATGCCAGCCAATACTGGGAAGAACGGTATTCCGCTGGAGGATCCTCGGGCGACGGATCCACGGGTCGGCTGGCCGAGTTCAAGAGCGAATATCTGAACGCCAAGATCAGCGAGATCGGCGCTCGCTCGATCATCGAGTTCGGTTGTGGTGACGGCGAGCAACTCGAGATGCTGAAGATCGAGCGTTACACGGGCCTGGACGTGGCCGCTTCGGCAGTTGACCGGTGCAGCAAGAAGTTCGCGCACGACACGACCAAATCTTTCTTTCTCTACGACTCCAGTGCCTTCTGCGACCGGACCGGCATTTTCCTGTCCGATATCTCGATGAGCATCGATGTGACCTATCATATCGTCGATGAAGCCGTGCTCCGGCGTTACTACGAGCACCTGTTCCGGTCCGGACGAAAGGCGGTCATTCTCTACACGACGGACTTCGACAGAAACGAAGCCTCCCACATTCGACACAGGAGGCCGGGCCCCTTTCTCCAGCGGTTCTCCGCAGATTTTACACTCGCGGAAACCGTCCCCAACAAGTACCCCGGTTCCGGGCATCAGGAATCCGATGCGACGTTCTTCTTGTACCTGAGAAATGCCTGATCACCGTCAAGTGGCAGGAAACCGGACGATGAACCAGATCCCCAACTACCGCCAGTGCAGCGTCGGGGTACTGGATACGGGTGACGATCCGGACATGCGCTTCGACGACGAAGGGCGCTGCCACTACTACCATGATTACATGCGCGCCGCCGCCCAACTGGTCCACGAAGGACCGGAGGGTGAAGCCATGCTGCAGGCGCTGGCCGCGCAGATCCGTGCAGACGGCGAGGGCAAGCCCTACGACTGCATCATGGGTCTTAGCGGTGGTGTCGACAGCACCTATGTGGCCCTGCAGGCGCGCCGCCTGGGCCTGCGCCCGCTTGCCGTCCATCTCGACAATGGCTGGAACGCGGAACTGGCGGTCCAGAACATCGAGCAGATCGTCAGCCGCCTCGACATCGACCTGCATACCCATGTCATTGACTGGAACGAGTTCCGCGACCTGCAGCGCGCTCATCTGAAGGCGTCCGTGATCGACATCGAGGTCGTATCGGACCACGCGATATTCGCCGTGCTGAACCAGTTGGCATCGAAGTACGGCATCCGCCATGTCCTCAGCGGCACCAATGTGGTGACCGAATTCGTCATGCCGCCGCACTGGATCTATGCCAAGACCGATCATGTGAACATCAAGGCGATCCACGCCGCCTATGGCGAGGTGCCGCTGAAGACCTATCCCTTCATGTCACTGAAACTGAAGAAGTGGGACCTGATGTTCCGGGGACTGAGATCCCACTCCATCCTGAACCTGATGCCCTACGACAAGGCTGCCGTGAAACAGCGGATAATCGAGGAACTGGGCTGGCGGGACTATGGCGGCAAGCACCACGAGTCGATCTTCACCCGCTTCTACCAAGGTTACATCCTGCCGGTGAAGTTCGGCGTGGACAAGCGCAAGGCCCACCTGACCAATCTGATCTACGCCGGACAAATCACGAAGGATGACGCGCTGGCAGAACTGTCCGCCCCCCCTTACGACCCCGATCAGATGGAGGAGGATCGCCAGTTCGTCTCCAAGAAGCTGGGATTCACGCTGGCCGAGTTCGACGAGATCATGCGCGCCCCGCCGCGACCTCACAGTGATTTCGCTGTGGAACGGTCTGTCTACGAGACCTATCCCGCACTGCGCCCCCTGCGTGGAGCCTTCAACCTGATCAAGCGCCGCGCCGGAAAGCAGGCCTGATTGTCGCGATCGCGTGTCCCCGCATGACCGAAACGGATGTTCAGTGGCTGAAGGACAGGCAGATCCTGCTGATCTCCCCGCAGGACTGGGACCACATACCCATTTCCAAGCATCACTATGCAGAGGCCCTGGGACTCGCGAACAGGGTGCTCTTTCTGGATCCCCCGGACTGGTCGATGCGCCCGGGCGTCGTGCGCAGAGTAGCCACGGAAAGGCCGGGAGTGGAACGCGTTACCTGGCGCCCATGCCTGCCAAGGGCACTGCGATTTCATGCGCCCTGGCTCTACCGGATCTGGATCGGACGGGAGGTCCGTCGGCTGGTCCGGACGCTGCGGGCCAGCCCGCATCTGGTCTGGTGCTTTGATTTCAACACCTATCCCGACCTTCGCGCATTCGGCGCATCGCGCGTGATCTTCCATCCGGTGGACCCCATCAGCGATCCCAGGCAGGCCCGGATCGGCCAGACCGCCGACCTTGTGCTCAGCGTGTCTGACCGCATTCTGGCGAGCGTGACGGCACATGCGCCAACACCCGTCAGTGCCGTGATCAATCATGGCACAGGGCCGGAATTCGAGGCACTGGCGCGCATGGAGCCGAGTACGCCGAGGCTGGATGACAACATTCAATGCGGCTATTTCGGAAACCTCGACCGCCCCACCATCAACGTGGACCTGTTGGGTGTGGTTGCCCGACAGCATCCGGAGATCACCTTCCACTACTGGGGACCGTTCAGCGCGGGTTCACCCTTGGCGGTGGCGCTGGCGGATTGCGGGAACTGCCTGTTTCACGGCGCGCTGCCGAAAGCGGTACTGGCCGAGGCGGCAGCAAACATGGATTGCCTGTTACTGAGCTATCAGGACCACGAAACCGAGTCGGATCGTTCGAATTCGCACAAGTTCCTGGAGTATTTCGCGACCGGAAAAGTGGTTGTCAGCACCCGCATGTCGATCCATGCCGACGATCCGGAACTGATCCGCATGTCCAGTTCCTCCGATGACTGCGACTTCTGCGACCTCTTCAGCGAGACGGTGAACGACCTGGGCACCCACAACGCGCCGGAACGCCAGAGGCGGCGCAAGGCACTGGCGCTGCAGAATACCTACATCCGCAACATCGCACGGATCGACAGCATTCTCTGCCAGATCGAGACAGCCACCGGCAGCAGCAAGGAAACGAGATCATGAGCCTGAAACGATTGATCGCCCGCAGTGTCGATGTGCTGCCCTGGGGTGTGCGCAACCGTATCAAGTCGCTGCCACTGGTGGCGCCCTTGCAGCGCTGGCTGGTCAATTCGGCAATGAAGGACGCGGAGTTCGTGCACCGCATCACCGCCGGTCCCGCCACGGGGCTGTCCATGCGGATCAGACTGCCGGAAGACAAACTGTACTGGACCGGCACCTGGGAGCAGGACGTGACCAGCGCGCTCGCGGCAGAGGTCACACCGGGGATGGTCTGCTACGACATCGGCAGTCACCGGGGATTCATGGCCGGTGTCATGGCCGCCAGCGGCGCCACGGAGGTGATCTGCTTCGAACCGAACCCCCAGAATGCGGGGACGATCGAGGACCTGATTGCCCTCAATCCGCAGATGAAACTCTCGCTGCAGACGATCGCCGTGGGCGCGGCCGACACCACGGCCACCTTCGAGGTCATGCCGGAGACCAGCATGGGCAAGCTTTCCAGCTCCAGCTTCCAGCACGGCACCGATGGTCAGACGCGGATCGAGGTGCAGGTCGCGCGGCTGGATACCCTGATCGACAATCAGGTCATTGCCCCGCCGGACCTGCTGAAGATCGATATCGAGGGCGCAGAGCAGGATGCCCTGAAGGGTGCGGTCGCCACCATCGAGAAGTTCAGGCCGACCCTGCTGATCGAGGTCCACTCCCACGATCTTCTGACAAGCTGCCGCCAGTGGCTGGCTGAGCGAAACTACAGGATGCACGTGGTGCAACAGGACCTGGACACGATCACCGCGGCCAACTTCCATGTCTGTCATCTGGTGGCAAAGCCCGCCTGATGGTGCGTCGCTATGTGATCGTCTCCGGCTTTCAGGTGATCAACAACCCGCGCGTGGTCAAGGAAGCCGACGCCATCGCGGAACTGGGGCACGAGGTCATCGTGCTGGCCGCCATACATCGGGCGCAGGACCTGCCGCGTATCAACGCGATGGTACGGGACCGGAAGTGGCAGCACATCCCCGTGGTGGACCTGACCCGTAACGGGCCGATGAACCGGCTGCGCGGCACCTGGCTGCGGGCGATGGCCCGACTGATGCGGGAGGCGGGGCAACGCTTCGGGTATGAACATCCGATGCAACTGGGCTACGAAGCGGGTTCACTGCTGCGCACCGCGCGTCGGCTGAACGCTGACCTCTACAGTCTGCATCTGGAGAAGGCGCTCTGGGTAGGCACGAAGCTGATCCATGATGGACGCGCCGTCCGGATCGACATGGAGGACTGGTACACCGACGATGGCCTGCCGGTGGATCAGGCCAAACGGCCACTGGAGATGATGCGGCGCGCCGAGTCCTTCCTGCTCAACAATGCCGTTCATGCAACCACGACGTCTCATGCTCTCGCAGATGCCCTGGTGCAGGCATATGGCTGCCCGAAGCCGGACGTGATCCACAACAGTTTTCCATCCGAGGATCGCCAGACGACGGATGGCAGGACAGTGGACCGTATCGACACCACCATCCCCTCGATCACCTGGTTCTCGCAGACCATAGGTCCCGGACGCGGCCTTGAAGCCCTGATGAAGGCGATCATGCTGATCGATGCACCTTTCGAGCTGCACCTGCGCGGGACCCCTCGCCCCGGGTTCATGCAGGAACTCCTGGCCCGGCTTTCACCGGAGGTGCGGAATCGTGTCCACGTCCATGCCCAGGTGCCGCAGGAGGAACTGCTGTCGCGGCTGAGCGAGCACGATATCGGCTATTGCGGGGAACTTTCAGACTGTGCCAGCCGGCACCTGACCATCACCAACAAGGTCTTCGAGTACATGCGCGCCGGCCTCGCGATCGTGGCCAGTGATACCGCCGGACAGAAGGAGGTTGCCGCGACCGCACCCGAAGCGGTGCGCATCTTTCCACAGGACGATGCGCAGGCCCTTGCCGATACCCTGCGACCGTTGATCGAGAACGCCGAGACCCTGAAAGGCGCCGCAGCCGCTTCCGTCTCGGCCCTGGACCAGCATTTCTCCTGGGAGCTTTCGAAGGCGCGCCTGCAACATCAGGTGAATGGCTATCTGGAAGCGGCAGACGCTTGAAACGGGTGCTCTGCATCTCGCCGCACTTTCCGCCGGTCAACGCCGCGGACATGCACCGGCTGCGCCAGTCCCTGCCCTGGATGCGGGCCAACGGCTGGGAACCGGTCGTCTTTGCCATCGACCCCGCTGACTGCGAGACAGCCTCCGACCCCCTGCTGCTTCAGACCATTCCCGACGACATTGAAGTTCATCACGTGCGGGCCTTCTCACCGCGCCTGACGCGCAAGGTGGGGTTGGGCAATCTCGGATTTCGCTGCTGGCTGCAGTTGCGGCGCGCCGTGGATGCCTATCTGGCACGGCATCCCGTGGACCTGATCTTCTTCACGACGACGGTGTTCACGGCCATCGCGCACGGTCCGCACTGGAAGCGGAAATTCGGCGTCCCCTTCGTCGTGGATCTGCAGGACCCGTGGCGCAACGACTATTACCTGTCGCTGCCGCGCGACAAGCGCCCGCGCAAGTTCGCCTTCGATTACTGGCAGAAGTCGAAACTGGAAGCCCGCACGATGCCGGAGGCTGCCGGTGTGCTGGCCGTGTCAGAGCCTTACATCCGGACAGTTCAGGAGCGCTATCCCGCCCTCCGCGGCAGGCCCGAACTGACGCTGCCCTTCGCGGCGGCGGTCGGCGACATGGACATCGCACGAACCCTTCCCGAGACGGAAAGGTCAGCGGACCCGTCACAGGTTGTCGTGCGCTACGTCGGTCGGGGCGGACCGGACATGGCGCGGGCGCTGACAATCCTGTTCCGCGCACTGCGGTCGGGACTGGACCAGTCGAATGAGACCTTCAGTCGCCTGCGGTTCGAATTCTACGGCACCAGCTACGCGCGCGCGGGTCATGGCGCACGAACAATCATGCCAGTGGCGGAACGGGAGGGGGTTGCAGAACAGGTGTTCGAGAACCCTGACCGACTGGCCTACTTCAACTCCCTGCGTCATCTGCTTGATGCTGATGCACTGCTTGTCATCGGTTCCGATGACGCGGCCTACACGGCCTCCAAGGTCTACCCCTATGCGCTCGCCGAACGCCCCCTTCTGTCGATCTTTCACGACGCGAGCGGTGCGGCCGCCTTTGTACGCGAGACGGCGGCCGGCTCTGTCGTGACGTTCGGCGCGGAACAGACCGACGACATGGCAGTGCGGGAGACCTGCTCCGCGCTTGCCGGACTCGTGCTCATGCCGCAACCTCCCGAACTGGACAGGACGGCATTCGCCACGTTCACTGCCGAAGCTATGACGGCAAGAATGACCGCGTTCCTCGAAGAAGCCATTGCGTTCCGACCATGATGGAATTCCCATGACCGAAAAATTCGTTCAGTACGGCTGTGGCCAGGGTGGACCGGCCACCTGGGTGAACTACGACGCTTCGCCCACCCTTCGGTTCGAGCGCATTCCGCTGATCGGACGCCTTTATACCCGCAACAGCCAGCGTTTCGCCGACACCGTCCGGTATGGAGATGTAGTGGCAGGGCTGCCCGAACCCGATGCCAGCGCAGATGCTGTCTACTGTTCGCATGTACTGGAGCATCTGGCGCTTGAAGACCTGCGCGTCGCACTTGCCAACACAATCCGATTGCTGAAACCCGGCGGCGTGTTCCGGCTGGTCGTTCCGGACATGGAGTTCGAGGCCAGGCGGTATCTGGACAATCCCGACACCGATGCGGTGAGCCAGTTCATGGATGCGACCTATCTGGGGTCGCGTCGCAGGGCCCGCACCCTGAAGCAGAAGCTGACCAGTCAACTGGGTAACAGCAGCCATTTATGGATGTGGGACTACAAGGGGCTCGCGCAGGAGCTGACACAGGCGGGTTTCGAAGATATCCGCCGCGCCAGCTACGGTGACGCCACAATTGCCGCCTTTGCAGATGTCGAAGATGCGGGGCGTTGGGCGAACAGCCTGGGAATTGAATGCAGGAAGCCGGGTTGAGCACGAAGGTGCCGAACAGGCGGCTGGCAATCCTTACCAGCCATCCGATCCAGTACAACGCCCCCCTCTTTCGGGAACTGGCTGCTCAGGAAGACCTGACACTTCGCGTCTTCTACTGCTGGGAGGGCACGGCAAACGCCTTCGATCACGAATTCAATCGCGCGGTCACTCTCGATATTCCCATGCTGGAGGGATACGAATGGGAGATGGTGCCCAATATTGCCAGGGATCAGGGCACGCATCATTTCGGTGGCCTGCACAACCCCGAGATGAACGCCAGGATCGCCGGGTTTGCTCCTGACTCCCTGCTCGTCTTCGGCTGGGCATGGCGGACGAACCTGAGCGCCTTGCGCCACTTCCATGGTCGCGTGCCAATCCTGTTTCGCGGCGATTCAACCCTGGATTCGACACATCATGCGCGCTGGAAGTCCCTGCTGCGCAAACTCCTGCTGACCTGGGTCTACAGACATGTCGACCTGGCTCTCTCACCGGGACAGGAGAACCGAAGATACCTGAAGGCAATGGGACTGCCAGAGGGCCGCATAAGACACATGCCCCATGCGATCGATGTTCAGCGGTTCTCGGCCACAGACCCGGAAACCAAGCGCCGCGCAGCAGAGATGCGCTCGGACCTGGGCATCAGTTCCACGGCACTTGTCTTTCTCTTCGCCGGAAAGTTCGTTCACCGCAAACAGGTACACGTTCTGCTGTCCGCCTTTCAGGCCTTGCAGGAGAAACTGCCGGATGAGGACATGCACCTGGTACTTGCAGGCGACGGGCCGGACGAACCCGGGCTCCGGGAGCAAGCATCGGGGCTGTCTTCCGTGCATTTCGCCGGGTTCAGAAACCAGAGTGAAATGCCGGAAACCTACCGAATGGCGGACGTCTACGTCCTGCCCTCTTTGCGCGACACATGGGGCCTGGGACTGAACGAGGCACTGACGGCTGGCTGCGTTGCAATTGCGAGTGACCGTGTGGGTGCAGCACCTGATCTGTTGAAGGACAAACCCTACGGTCGGATATTCACCTGCGGCGATGCCATGGCGCTGTGTGCAACGATGCTGGAACTTGCCCGAAACCGTGCCGACCTGCGGGGACTTGGACGTCAGGCTGCGGACGAGAGCGCCACCTGGTCAATCAGTTCGGCAGCACAGGCTGTCACGCAGGTCATGCGCGACACCCCTCCCCACGAGACAGGCTGAAACCGCCCCCATGATGCCTGCAGCCAGCCTGGAAGAAGCCGCCGTCCCGAAATTTCCGTCACCTGGAGTGAAGGGCATTCACCCAGATTTGCCTTGCGATGCACACAAACCACTGGCAAGCATCAGCCGGCGTCTTGGCAGGTGACTTCAGGCTACGGATTGGAACACAGGATCCCTACGCGGTGACGGGATGACAATTGTTCTGGCACATGAATGTGATCAACGAACAGCCTTCGAGGCGCGTTGGCACTGACCGGGAGCAGTAGCATGGCGACAACCGAGAATATCGAGCCGCACACGGCAAGCGTCGTCAGGCGATCCAGCGGAAACTATCTCAAGCTTGCCGTCGGCATCGCAACGGTCCTTGCCGCCCTCCTCGCTGATACAGGGATCCTGATGGCGATCGGCCTGGGGCTGTTTGGTTATTCGTTTGTATGGTTCGTGGATGCGACTGGTCGGGAAATTGCCATTGCACCGGTGGTATCCCTGATCGCCACGGCCCAGTGGATCGTTGGACCTTACTTCGCATACTATCAGGACGCCGTAACCCTGAAATACCGCATGTATGTTGATGAAGAAACATACCTGCTTTTTGTTGTTCCATCATTGTTCTTGTTTGTATTTTTTATGCGCGCAATTTCTCCCGTCATAGAAATATCACAAATACGGAATTTCATTCTCAACACAACCGTCTTGAATTCACGAAATATCTACTACATATTCCTGATTGGTGTTGCATCTCAGTTTCTTGCAACCGATGCCTCCCCATCCCTGAAATTCATTCTGTTTCTCACCTCGCAATTTACCTTCATTGCCAGTATTTACATGTTGGTCCTGAAGATGCAATTCAGATGGATCTGTATTTCTATCTCTTTTATTTTGCTATTCATGCTTTCCATTGAGTATAGCGTATTTCACGTCCTGCTTCTTTGGTCAGCCCTCATTGCCTCATATATATGTTCTGATTTGCGTATCGGTTTTTTGTCAAAGATTTCAATATTCCTGCTAGGCATTTTACTGGTTGTGCATTTGCAGGCGGCAAAGGCCGAATACAGACTCAGGGTTCTGCAAGACCCTGCAAATGCAAATCTGTCGACTCTCGTCGATACGATGATCGAAAACTCGTTTCTCCAGAATTCGGAATTTGACTATCAACAATCTGAATCAGCACGATTGAATGCCCGACTGAATCAAGGATGGATCATCAGTGCCGTCATGGCCTACGTGCCGAATGCTCGTGAATTTGAAGAAGGGAGTACTATTGTAGATGCAGTAGCGGATAGCCTTTTGCCGCGATTCCTGCACGACAAGAAATCTGTCAGTGTTTCGGAAAATTTCGAACGATATACCGGCCTTCGAGTTTCCGACAATACATCGTTCGGCATCAGCGTCATCGGGGAGTCATGGGTAAATTTTGGATATTACGGCATCGTTTTCATGGGCTTTTTCGGTGCCTTTTATGCATCGATCCTGAGAACTGCAGTAACTATTTCCCGTAAATTCCCCACAGCGATCTTCTGGATACCCCTGATCTTTCTGCAGGCAACCAAGGCCGAGACCGAGACCGTTGTCGTGCTGAACCATATCGTGAAGTCAGGTGCCCTCGTCGCGATGTTCTATTTCTTTGCATACAAGGTTCTGAAGTGGCGCATCTAGACCTTCGGATTCACCTACAGGGCTGACTGAAGCCGATGCGCATCTTCATGTCGTCGGGCAGTTTCGACCGCAGCTACGGAGGTCCGGCCTACTCGGTTTCCAGGCTCGGTCGGGCGCTGGCCGACGCAGGGGCCGAAGTCGGCCTTTGGGCACCGGATGGCAGCGCCGGTCGGTCCGATGTCATCCGCGCCAGCGAAGGTCAGGGGGAGGACCGGCTGGCACGGCTCGGCGGCCCCCTGCAAGCAGCGCTGGAGACATTCGGAGAGGTCGATGTCCTTCACGACAGCGGCCTTTGGTGGTCCCACAATCATGCAATCAGCCGTCAAGCGCGGCAGACCGGGAAACCGGTCGTGGTCAGCACCCGTGGCATGCTCGCCCCCTGGGCAATGCGTCACAAGTACTGGCGCAAGAAGGTCGCCTGGCAGCTCTATCAGCGCCGGGATCTGGAGCGCGCCACCGCCATCCACGCGACATCACCGGAAGAGGCAGGTCACGTCGCCGCCCTGAACCTCGGACACACGGCAACGCTGATCCCCAACGGCGCCGACCTGCCGGCCGACACGCCGTCACCTGAGACTGCAGCCCGAACGGGGCCACGGAAGGCCGTCTTCCTGGGCCGGTTGCACCCGGTCAAGGGACTGCCGCTGGCGCTGGAAGCATGGAAAGCTGTTCGACCCGATGGCTGGGTGTTCGAAATCGCCGGACCGGACGAGGACGGCTATCGCGCGGTGCTGCAGGACCAGATCACGAAGCTTGGGCTGGACGACTGCGTCAGGTTGATCGGCGCGGTCGATGGTAACACCAAGATCGAATTGCTGCGCGCAGCAGACCTCTTCGTGCTGCCCAGCCACTCCGAGAGCTTCGGGATGGTAGTGGCGGAGGCGCTGGCCCACAGCCTGCCGGTGCTGACGACCGAGGCCGTACCCTGGCCCGACCTTGAGCGGAACGACTGCGGCTGGCGCGTACCTGTCAGCGTTGCAGGCCTCTCCGAAGGCATATCCACAGCCACTGCCCAATCCGATGAGGCAAGGATTGCCATGGGCGAACGTGGCCATGACCTGGTGCGCACCCAGTACAGTTGGGAATCGGTGGCAAATCGGTTTCTCGATCTCTATTCCTCCGTCCAGACCGGTTTCAAGACAGGACAAGTTGCATGATCATCCTAGGCGTGAACGCCTTTCACGGGGACAGCTCCGCCTGTCTGATCCGTGACGGCAAGCTGGTCGCCGCGCTGGAGGAGGAACGCCTTCGCCGGATCAAGCACTGGGCGGGGTTCCCCTCCGAATCCATCCGCTACTGCCTCGACGAAGCGGGTCTGGGGCTTGGCGATGTCGATGTGCTGGCCGTCAATCAGGACAGCAGGGCCAGCCTGCCGCGCAAGATCGGCTATGTGTTGCGCAAGCGCCCTGATCTGAGCCTGGTGCTCGACCGTATCCGCAACCGCCATGCCCGGCGCAGCCTGCCCGACCTGATCGGTGAAGCCTTTCCGGGAGAGTCGTTCACCGGCGAGATCCGCAATATCGAACATCACCGCGCGCATCTGTCCTCGGCCTTCCACGTTTCCCCGTTCGAGGAGGCGACCGTCGTTTCCGTGGACGGATTCGGCGACTTCTCCAGTGGCGCGTGGGGGATCGGGCGCGGCACGGAGATCAGCATGGAGGGGAAGGTCTATTTCCCCCATTCGCTGGGCATCTTCTATCAGGCGCTGACGCAGTATCTCGGTTTCCGGCACTATGGTGACGAGTACAAGGTCATGGGCCTGGCCCCCTACGGCAAGCCGGACCTGATGGACGAGATGCGCCAGATCGTGAAGCTGCAGTCCGATGGCGGCTACCAGCTCGACCTGCGGTACTTCCGTCATCACAGGGAAGGTGTGCAGTACGAGTGGAAATCCGGCATCCCGGAAGTCGGCACCCTGTTCTCCGACGCTCTGGAGGGACTGCTGGGCCCGGCAAGGGAACCGACGACGGGGATCGGTCAGCGCCACTATGACATCGCCCGTTCGGTGCAGGCGATGTACGAGGAAGCCTTCTTCAACATGCTCAACACGCTGCAGCCGCGCCACGGTCTGAAGACCCTGTGTCTGGCCGGTGGCTGCGCCATGAATTCCGTCGCCAACGGCAAGGTCCGCCGCCAGACGGCTTACGAGAAGGTCTATATCCAGTCGGCTGCGGGTGATGCGGGCGGTGCCATCGGTGCCGCCTACGCCGCATGGCATGACACCGGGGCGCCGCGCAGCTTCGTCATGGATCACGCCTACTGGGGCCCGGCCTACGATGCGGAGACCGTGCAAGACGTTCTGGACGATAACGAGGACGCCATCGCGGCCGCCGGTTGCACCGTCACGACCCATGACCGGGAAAGCGACCTCTGCATCCGGACCGCGAAGGCCATCGCCGATGGCAAGGTCATTGGCTGGTTCCAGGGGCGGCTGGAATGGGGGCCGCGGGCGCTGGGCAACCGCTCCATCCTCTGCGATCCGCGCCGTGGCGACATGAAGGCGGTGCTGAACGCCAAGATCAAGAAGCGGGAGAGCTTCCGGCCCTTCGCGCCCTCGATCCTGTCAGAGCATGTCTCGGACTGGTTCGAGGAGGACGACAACGTTCCCTTCATGATGCAGGTCTTCCAGATCCGCGAGCCGAAGCGCAGCGAGATTCCGGCGGTCACCCATGTCGATGGCTCCGGGCGGCTGCAGACCGTGCATCGGTCGGCCAATCCGCGCTATCACGCGCTGATCTCCGCCTTTGGTGACCTGACCGGCGTGCCGATCCTGCTGAACACCTCGTTCAACGAGAACGAGCCGGTGGTCTGCCGTCCACAGGAAGCACTGGACTGCTTCCTGCGTACCGACATGGATGTCCTGGTACTGGGCGACACCATCATCGAACGCCAGCGCGACACCTGACTCTCAGACGGCTTCCGCAATGGCCCGCATCGGGGGCAGCGCGGCTTCCGCATCCTGTTGCAGGACCGCACCCATGAGGATCAGACAGGGTTGCGTGGGGTCAAGTTCACCGACCATCGTTGCCACCTTTCCCAGCGTCGAATGCACCCAGGCTTCTTCGGGGCGGGAAATGCTCACTCCGACGGATACCGGTCGTGACCCGCATGCACCATGCGCCATGGCCTCGGCGCTGAACGACGCCAGACGACCACGCCCCATGTAGAGCGCAATGGTCGTCCGCTCGGACGCGACGGCGTGCCAGTCAATCTCCGCCGGGCCATCTCCCCTCCCGTGACCTGAAACATAGAGAAGCTGACGACCGAAATGGCGGTCGGTCAGGGTCTTTCCCATGCTTGCCGCCGCCGCTGAAGCAGTGGTGATGCCGGGAACAATGCTGACAGCAATTCCAGCGACACGCAGCGCCCGGACCTCTTCCCCGCCACGGCTGAAGATTGCCGGGTCCCCGGCCTTCAGCCGGACGACGTGTTTCCCCTCCCCCGCGAACCGGACCATCAGGCGGTTGATTTCCTCCTGCCTGCAGGATGGGCGGCCACCGCGCTTGCCGACGGGCATGCGCTGCGCCTCCCGACGGGCCAGTTCCAGGATTTCGTCGGATACCAGTGCATCGAACAGCACGACATCCGCATCCTGCAGCGCCCGGATCGCCTTCACGGTCAGCAGGTCGGGATCACCCGGACCAGCCCCCACAAGTGTTACCCGGCCGTGCTCAGGTGTCCTGTCGAAGACCGGCAATGCATCACCCGCGTCCGACGGCAGGTCGATGCCGGACAGCGCCGCGTCGGCAAAACGGGACCACCAGGCACGGCGCAGGCTGGGCAGCGGCAGAGACGCCCTGACCGTGCCACGCAACGCCCGCGCCCGCGCACCCCATTCGCCGAGATTGCGCGGCAGCAACCGCTCGACCCCTTGCCGGATTGCCTGCCCCAGCACCGGGGCAGCGCCATCAGTCGAGATGCCGACCACGACAGGTGAACGATTGACGATGGATCCGAACTGCACCGTACAGAGTGCAGGGCGGTCGATCTGGTTGATCGGGACACCCTGGGCAACCGCCGCCTCAAACAGCTTCTGCGCCTGCGCATCCGCATCAATATCCGCCACCACGAGTGCAAAGTCCGACAGTCGGGCAAGGGACGCATTGAAACCACAAGATCGCAGGTCGTGACGGTCGATCAGCGCGGCAACTTCCGCGACCGGGTCTTCCGCCACCAGCGTCGGGACCGCTCCGGCGGCCAGCAGCAGTTCAAGCTTCCACGCCACGGCTGCGGCCCCACCCACGACCAGCACAGGCCGGTCCTGCAACCGGTGGAACAGCGGCAGAACGGCCATGGGCGCGATCCGCTCTGCCGATGTTTCAGACAGCTTCCGCGACCTGCGCATTGTTCAGCAGCCTCCCGATCTCGCTCTGGCAGGAACCGCAGCCGGTTCCGGCACCCGTGACCTCACCAACAGCCCGGACACTGCAGGCACCGCCCGCGATTGCCTCACCGATGGCACGGGTGCCGACATTGTTGCAGGCACAGACCATGAACCCCGGTCCCGCGCTCGCATCAGCCGGGCGACCGGCCAGCAGGCGGGCACGCGCGGAGACTTCGGCAAATGTCTCACCCAGACAGGACAGCAACCATTCGCGTTCGACAGCCACGGGGTTGCTGGCGGCGAGGAACGCGCCGATCAGGCGGCCCTGGCGAAAGACCGCCAACCGGTATAGGCCCAGGTGATTGTCCAGATACTGCAACCTCTCCAGTCCCTCTTCTGCCGACAGGCCGAGAAGCCGATCAGTTAGTCCGGATTCGGGAACATTACCGCTGCCCGCGCATTCAAACCTGTAGCCCGGACCCGACCGCACGGCGGCCCAGTAGTCGGTCCCGTCGAGGACGGGTCGCTGAAGACTGGCGCCGAAGCCATACCAGTCGGCGTCCTGCCGCTGCATGCGGACACGCGATGACTTGAGGGCGGGCTGACCGGATACGGGATCGACCGTGCTGCGTACCAGCGCATCGACCCGCGCCGTCATCGCCGTCTGGCCAGTCCAGTGCATCGGGCTGAAGACGGTGCCCGGCTGTTGTGCGTCCGTGATCAGGGCCCTGGCGACCAACCGCCCACATTCGTTCGAAAGCCGAACGAGATCCGCCGCCGTGATGCCCAACCGCTTCGCATCGACCGGATGCAGGGCCACGAAAGGTTCCGCCAGATGCTGTGAGAGCCGCGCGGAGCGACCGGTGCGGGTCATGGTGTGCCACTGATCCCTGACGCGTCCGGTATTCAGAACGAAGGTTTCCGGTTCGGCGTCAGCCAGTGCCGGTGTCAGGGTCGGCACGAACCGGGCGCGCCGGTCTGCGGTGAAGAACTCACCATCAGACAGGTTCGGACCGACAGATGACGACGTGCGGGCCGGAACCGGCCATTGCACCGGCTGCAGACAGTCGAAGCCGCTGCGTCCCAGCCCGGCCAGTCCACCGATATCGAAGTCCCGCTGACCATTGTTGTCGAGGGCGGATAGCCGGGCATGCTCGTCGAAGATCGCGTCGGGTCCGGCATAGTCGAAGGCCTGCCGGAACCCCATCGCTTTCGCCACATCACAGATGATGCGCCAGTCGGGACGCGCGGCACCGGGCAGAGGGCGAAATGCGCGCTGCCGACTGATCCTGCGTTCGGAATTCGTGACCGTTCCGTCCTTCTCGCTCCAGCTTGCAGCAGGCAGCAGGATGTCAGCGATCTCGGCCGTATCGGTCCGTCGCTCGACATCGGACACCACGACGAGCGGACAGGCCTTGAGCGCACGGCACACGCGGTCAGCATCCGGCATGGTGACAGCAGGGTTGGTGGCCATGATCCACACGGCCCGGACCCGACCCGCCTCGATCGCTTCGAAAAGCTCGACCGCCTTCAGACCTGACCGGGCGGCCATGGCCGGTGCCTGCCAGAATTCCTGCACCCGCGCCCGGTCGGTCGGATTCTCGATGTCCATGTGCGCGGCAAGCTGGTTGGCAAGCCCGCCAACCTCCCGCCCGCCCATGGCGTTCGGCTGTCCGGTGATGGAGAACGGCCCCATGCCGGGACGCCCGATACGACCCGTCAGCAGATGGCAGTTGATGATGGCGTTGACCCTGTCCGTTCCGTCCGCCGCCTGGTTCACCCCCTGGCTGAAGACAGTCACGGTCCTGTCGTGGGTGGCGAACATCTCCCGGAATGCCGCGATCTGTGCCGGGCCGAGACCGGTCAGTGCTTCGGTCTCCGCCTGCCCTGTCGCCCCGGCTGCGTGCAGGGCATCCTCCAGCCCGTTGGTGTGCTGCGCCACGAAGGCCGCATCCGCATGCCCCTGTTCCGCAAGCCAGACCAGCAAATTGCTGAACAGCGCCAGATCACCGCCGCTGCGGATTGGCAGATGCAGATCGGCCAGTTCTGCTGTCGGTGTCCGGCGCGGGTCTATAACGACGATCTTCATGCCGGGACGGGCATCGCGCGCGGCCAGCAGGCGCTGGAACAGCACCGGATGACACCAGGCCAGGTTGGAGCCGACCAGGACCACCAGATCCGCCTGCTCCAGATCCGCGTAGGAAACCGGCACGAAATCGGCACCGAAGGCGCGCTTGTGTCCCGCCACTGCCGAAGCCATGCAGAGCCGGGAATTGGTGTCGATGTTGCCGGAGCCGATAAAACCCTTCATCAGCTTGTTGGCGACGTAATAGTCCTCCGTCAGCAACTGGCCCGAGACATAGAAGGCGACCGAGTCCGGACCATGTTCGGCGATGGTGCGGCTGAAACCATCCGCGACCCCGGCGATGGCGTCATCCCAGGTCACCGGCTTTCCACCGACTTCAGGCGCCAGCAATCGCCCGTCCAGCCCCAGCGTCTCCCCCAGCGCCGCACCCTTGGAACAGAGGCGGCCAAAGTTCGCCGGATGCTCCGGATCCCCCTTGATCTCCATCGTGCCGTCAGGCCGGGCGGTCGCCAGCACACCACACCCGACGCCGCAGTAGGGGCAGGTGGTGCGCACGGTGGGCGACGCGGCGCTGTCAGGCATCTGCACCCTCCGCACCGACCCGCAGGCAATCGCCACTCAACAGGATGCGGCCACCCTCGATACGGGTGGGGAAGGCGGTGACCCGGCCACTGTCGGCACCCTGCGCCTCCCCCGTTTCCAGGCTGATGACCCAGTTGTGCAGCGGGCAGGTGACGGACGCCCCATGCACGATGCCCTGACTGAGAGGGCCCTGCTTGTGCGGGCAACGGTCCTCCAGCGCGAAGACCTGGTCATCGACGGTGCGAAACACCGCGATGCAGCCCTGGGGCAGGCGCAGAACCCGCCCGCCGCGCCGTGGCACATCTTCCAGTGCCGCAATATCCAGCCAACGTTCCGTCGAGTGCTGCATCAGGCCACGGCCTCCAGATCAGGGGTTGCGAGGGGAGAGAACTCGTGGGCATCACGGCCGGCGGCGCGTTCCGACCAGGGATCGGTCTGGGCGAACTGCTGGGCGAAGTTGAAACGATCGACCAGAGCCATGCGGTTGTCCGCGTCACCAACGATGGCTTCCTGCACATGTTCCATGCCGACGCGCGCCAGCCACTTGTGCATCCGGTCGAGGTAGTGCGCTTCCTCCCGATAGAGCTGCAGCAGGGCGATGCAGTATTCCATCACCTGCTCCTCCGTCTCGACCTTGCAGAGCGGGACGGTTTCCTTCACCTCCATCCCCGCAGCGCCGGCGAACAGCAGTTCGTAGCCACTGTCGACGCAGATGACACCGAAGTCCTTGATGGTCGCTTCGGAGCAGTTTCGCGGACAGCCGGAGACACCCATCTTCACCTTGTGCGGTGTCCATGCTCCCCAGAGGAAGCGTTCCATCCGCACCCCCAGCGAGACGGAGGCCTGGGTGCCGAAGCGGCACCATTCACTGCCGACGCAGGTCTTCACCGTACGCAGCGCCTTGCCATAGGCATGTCCTGAAACCATGCCTGCGGCGTTCAGGTCGGACCAGACAGCGGGCAGGTCATCCTTCTTCACGCCCAGCAGGTCGATGCGCTGTCCGCCGGTGACCTTGACGGTCGGGATCGCGAACTTGTCCGCCACGTTGGCAATGGCGCGCAGTTCGTCCGGCGTGGTGATGCCACCCCACATGCGCGGCACGACGGAATAGGTGCCATCCTTCTGGATGTTGGCGTGAACCCGTTCGTTGATGAAACGGGACTGCTGGTCATCCACGTACGCGCCAGGCCATGTGGCCAGCAGGTAATAGTTCAGCGCCGGGCGGCACTTGGCGCAGCCGCAGCTCGTCTTCCATTGCAGTTCCTGCATCACCGCCGGAATGGACTTCAGCGCCTTGGCGATGATCAGGCGGCGGACTTCCCCGTGGCCCAGATCGGTACAGCCGCACATGGACTGGACTGCGGCGCGCGCGTAGGACTCGCCCAGGCTGAGTTCCAGCAACTGTTCCACCAGTCCGGTGCAACTGCCGCAGGACGATGATGCCTTTGTGGTCGCCCGCACCCCGTCCAGATCGCTCTGACCCGCAGCAATGGCGTCGACGATGACACTCTTGCAGATGCCGTTGCAGCCACAGATCTCGGCGTCATCCGCCAAGGCTGCAACGGCCGCCATAGGGTCCAGCGGACCCGCTCCCGCAAAGCCCTGACCGAAGATCAGGGTCTCGCGCATGTCGGAGATGTCGGTGCCATCCTTCATCAACTGGAAGAACCAGGGGCCGTCTGCCGTGTCGCCATAGAGGACCGCACCGATGATGCGATTGTCCCGCAGGACCAGCCGCTTGTAGATCGCATGGCTGGCGTCGCGCAGCACGATCTCCTCCCGGTCATCGCCCTCCGCGAAGTCTCCGGCGGAATAGAGATCGACACCCGTCACCTTCAGCTTCGTCGCGGTGATGGAGCCTTCGTAGGCCAGGCTGTCATCCCCCGCGAGGCCCGCGCCCACGGACTTCGCCATCTCGTAGAGTGGCGCGACCAGGCCGTAGCAGGTGGCCCTGTGCTCGACACATTCGCCAACGGCATAGATCGCAGGGTCGCTGGTCTGCATCAGGTCGTTGACCAGTACCCCGCGATTGACCTCCAGCCCCGCATCCTTCGCCAGCGCAATGCTCGGCTTGATGCCGACCGCCATGACCACGATGTCCGCCGGAATCTCCGTCCCGTCGTCCAGCCGCACGGCCTCCACCTTCTCCTCACCCACCACCGCATGGGTATTGGCACGGGTGATGACCCGGATGCCCCGATCCTCGATCGCGCGTTGCAGCAGGTATCCGGCGCTCTGGTCCAGCTGCCGTTCCATCAGGGTGGGCATCAGGTGCAGCACGGTCACGTCCATGCCCTGCGCCTTCAGCCCCGCCGCCGCCTCCAGTCCCAGCAGACCACCACCGATGACAACCGCGCTGCCGCCCTTTCGTGCCGCTGACAGCATCGCCTCCACGTCTTCCAGATCGCGATAGCTCAGCACGCCGGGCAGATCGTGACCCGGCACCGGAATGATGAAGGGCAGAGAACCCGTGGCGATGATCAGCCGGTCATAGTCGGCGACCGTACCGGCGCGGGAAATGACCCGTCGCTCGGCCCGGTTGATGGCAATGACTTCCTCCCCCCGGATCAGGTTGACCCGGTTCCGGGCGTACCAGTCATCATCGTGGATCAGGATATCCTCATAGGTCTTCTCACCGGAAAGCACCGGGGACAGCATGATCCGGTTGTAGTTGACCCTGGGCTCGGCGTTGAAGACCGTGACCTCATACCGGTCCGGTTCACGGCGAAACAGTTCCTCCAGGGCACGGCCTGCGGCCATGCCGTTGCCGACAACGACAAGCTTCTCAGTCATGGCAAGAACCTCCTGCTAAGATGGGGCGCGTCTTCAGGGGCCACATTTCAGAAATACCAGGCGACGACGTCGCTCAGGCCGTCAGACCCATGGACCGGAAGGGCGACCAGCGACCGGAATCCGGCGCGGGCGGCGGCCCGTTCAAGAATGTCGGTACTGCCGGAGAGGTCAGCGACAACCTCCGGCACGCCAGTGGCGGCAACCCGTGTCAGTACACAGTCGCCGTCACGTACAAGCAGCTCCGCGTCGTGACCGCTCGGTGTGCCTTCCAGCTCGCAGACCCCGTCGCGAAACTTCATCCAGCGACGGTCAAGCACCGACCAGATCTCGAAACGGCGGGCGATCGGTGTGCCCCGTGCCGACAGCAGGGTCAGCACAGTGGTCCCCGTGGAGTGGCTGGTGACGGGGAAGGCAATTCCGAAGGTCAGACCAGCCTTCTCTGCACTCTCGGAGCGGATGAAACGACGGCTGTTGCCCAGGTCGTGCATCAGTTGCGGCCGGCCACTGGCCCATACCTGGCCGGGGAGCCCCATGCCCTTCGGGAAGCGTGTCCGCCTCGAGATCCACTCGAAATGCGCCGCCGTACCGAAATAGCCGTCAACCAGGCCCATGGTGTCGCCTGACTCGTCACCCCCATGCCATATCTCGATGGCGCCGACATGTTCCGCGTCGTCCCCGCAGAGGAAGACGACCACACCCATCAGGTCATCACGGTGGGAAAAGACCGGGATGGCCAGGCCGACTGTCAGCCCCTCCCGTTCCGCCGCATCAGTGCGTCTGAAATAGCTGCCCCGGAAGCCCTTGAGCATGACCGGCGCGCGAAGTTGCCAGGCGCGGCCCGGCAGACCTTCACCCATACCGAAGCTCTCCTGATCACTGACCTGCGCGAAGCCGGTCATCGATCCATGAAAGGCCGAGGCCAGGGTGAGCCGGTTGGTGGACGGGTCCAGCGTCCAGACCTCCGTGGCACGCACGAACGCCCTCGCACTACCTGCCGGGGCAGGTGCCACCGGGGCCGCATCCGTGCCCTTCAGGCCGGTCACGAACCCGGCGCTCATGCTGCCTCATCCTGCTTCGAGGCGGTTTCGGCAGGTGCGGCATCCGGCTTCAGCTCCGGCGTCGCGCCATGTTCGTATTCCTCCAGGAAGGACAGCAGCTGCTCGCGATAGAGATAGTAGTCCGGGTGCTCCAGCAATGCCTTGCGGGTGCGGGGGCGCGGCAGGTCCACCTCCATGATCCGGCCGATGGTGGCGTTCGGACCGTTGGTCATCATCACCACGCGGTCCGCCAGCAGGATCGCTTCATCCACGTCGTGGGTGACGCAGATCGCGGTGACCTGGGTACGCTTCCAGACATCCATCAGGACCTCCTGAAGCTCCCAGCGGGTCAGGCTGTCCAGCATCCCGAAGGGCTCATCCAGCAACAGCAGCTTCGGGGACAGTGCAAAGGCCCGCGCAATGCCGACACGCTGCTTCATGCCGTTGGAGAGGTCCGCCGCCAGCCGGTCCATGGAATCGCCCAGCCCGACCTTCGAAAGGTAGTACTCGACGATGTCGGAGCGCTCCGACGCCGTTGCTCCGGGGAAGACCCGGTCCACACCGATCGACACATTCTCCCGCGCCGTCATCCACGGCATCAGGCTGGGGGCCTGAAACACCACCGCGCGTTCCGGACCGGCACCTGCCACCTCGCGCCCGTCCAGCACGACACTGCCCGACGATATCTCGTTCAGACCCGCCGTCATCGACAGCACCGTGGACTTGCCACAGCCGGAATGGCCGATCAGGGAAATGAACTCCCCCTTGCGCATCTTCAGCTCGACGCCATCGACGACGGTCAGCGGCCCCTTCGGTGTCGGATAGACCTTCTTCAGATTGATGAACTCGAGGAAACGGTCCTCACGCGGGCTCTCTGCGGCCTTCAGATAGGCCTCCGGCGGCAGGTCTTCGGTTCCCTGCTGCGTGATGGGGACGACATTGGGCAATGTGATGTCGTCTTCGACACTCGCGCCGCGCTCAAGTCCCACCCGCATCAGATACTGCGTGATCTCCGCTCGCAGCCGCTTGAAGTCGGCATCATGGTTCATCGCCGTCCGCTCCCTGGGGCGGGCCAGGTCGACCCTGAACTCCGGCCCCAGCGTCGCGTTCGGCCCCGGATTGAGCGGGATGATCCGGTCGGCCAGCAGGATCGCCTCATCCACGTCGTTGGTGATCAGCAGGACGGTCTTGCGGTCCTGCTGCCAGATGCGGGTGATCTCGTCCTGCAGATTGGCGCGGGCCAGTGCATCCAGCGCTGACAGCGGCTCATCGAGCAGCAGGATCTCAGGGCTCATGGCCAGGGCGCGGGCCACCGCCACGCGCTGACGCATGCCACCGGAAAGCTCGGCCGGCTTGCGGTCCACGGCATGTGACAGGCCAACCATGTCGATGTAGCGTGCGACCCGCGCGGCACGCTCCGCGCGGCTCTCCGACGAGAACACCGAATCCACCGCCAGCGCGACATTGCCTTCGACCGTCAGCCAGGGCATCAGCGAATAGCTCTGGAAAACGACGCCGCGCTCCGGGTCCGGCCCCTTCACCGGCTTGCCCTTCAGCAGGATCTCGCCGGCATCCGGTTCGATCAGGCCGGCAATGGCGCTGATCAGGGTGGTCTTGCCGGAGCCGGAGAAGCCGACGATGGCGATGAACTCGCCCTCCTCCACCGCCAGGTCGATACCGTCCAGGACAACGGACCGGTCAACCCCGACGCCGTAGCCCTTGGTCAGTCCCTTGAGTTCGAGAAATGCCATGATCTGTCCCCCTCACCGCGTCGCCGAGTGGGTGAACATGGTCTGCAGCGCCAGCATCACGCGATCCAGCAGGAAGCCGATGATGCCGATGGTGAAGACCGCGACCAGGATCCTGGCCAGCGAGGAGGAAGAGCCGTTCTGGAACTCGTCCCAGACGAACTTGCCCAGTCCCGGATTCTGCGCCAGCATTTCCGCCGCAATCAGGACCATCCAGCCGACGCCGAGCGACAGCCGCAGCCCGGTGAAGATCAGCGGCATGGCCGACGGCAGCACCAGCTTCATGATCTGCTTCGACCAGGAAAGCTGCAGCACCCGACCGACATTCATCAGGTCCTTGTCGATGGAGGCCACGCCATAGGCCGTGTTGATCAGCGTCGGCCAGAGCGAACAGAGCATGACGGTGATCGCGGAGACCACGAACGACTTCGGAAACAGGTCGCTGTTGCTGGTGTAGACGGCGGAAACCACCATTGTGACCAGCGGCAGCCAGGCCAGTGGCGACACCGGCTTGAATATCTGGATCAGCGGATTGACCCCGGCATTCACGGCTCGCGAAAGGCCGCAGACAATGCCCAGCGGCACCGCGACGATGGTTGCCAGCAGAAAGCCGAAGCCGACCGTGACCAGGCTGGTCCATATCTGGTCGAGATAGGTCGGCGCACCCGTGTAGTCGCGCCACTTGATGCGGTCCTGCCTGCCCTGTTCGGCAAGCTTCGCGTTCCGCTGCTCCTGCCGCTCCATGAACGCGGCTTCCTTGTCACGCTCGCGCATGTGATCGGCGTAGAGGTTCTCCACCTGCTCCCACACACCAGCCGGGCCGGGTATGGCGCCGAGCGAGGTGTTCACCAGCGGTGCGGTCTGCGCCCAGACGAACAGGAACAGCAGGATACCCAGAACCGGCATGCCGAGTCCGCGACCCAGTTCCTTCATCTGATGACCGACCGGATCACCGGCGGCGATCTTCAGCAGGGGTGTGACCCACCCGAGTGCCAGCATGTTGAGGTAGGTATCTGCCCTGCCGATCCAGGTGAAAAGCCGCTCGGTACGGCGCTGTCTGGCTGCTTCGGCGGTGCTGTCGATGTCACTCACGACGCTCATGGTCTGCCTCTCGGAATGAGGATTTGGTTCCGGGGATCAGGGGGAACGCGCCTCCGGCGCGCTCCCCGTGCTCAGGTGCCTTGTTCAGCCGCCAACCACGCTGCTGCCCTCGACCTTCTCCGAACCCTTCAGGCCGATCGGAAACTGCTCCAGATAGGCATTGGGGGTGCGGCCATCGAAGGTGATGCCATCGATGAACTCGGTCTGTGGTGGCTTGAAACCATCGGTGTCCCAGGGGAAGTCCGCTTCCTTCGCCAGGCCTTCGTCCACCAGCATCCTTGCGGCGGCGAGGTAGATGTCCGGGCGATAGACCTTCGCGGCGACGTCGGTGTACCAGTCATCCGACTTGCCATCGGTGATCTGGCCCCAGCGGCGCATCTGGCTGAGGTACCAGATCGCATCCGAGTAGAAGGGATAGGTCGCGAAATAGCGGAAGAAGACGTTGAAGTCGGGGACGTCGCGCTTGTCACCCTTCTCGTACTCGAAGGTGCCGGTCATCGAGTTGGCGATGACTTCCCGGTCCGCGCCGACATATTCGGAACGGGACAGGATATCCACGGCTTCGGGCCGGTTGGCATTGTTGTTCTCGTCCAGCCACATGGCGGCACGGATCAACGCCTTGGTGACCGCCAGGGCCGTATTCGGATATTTCTCCGCGAATCCGGCAGTGATGCCGAAGACCTTCTCCGGATTGTCCTTCCAGATCTCGTAGTCGGTGATGACCGGAACACCGATCCCCTTGAACACCGCCTGCTGGTTCCATGGCTCGCCGACGCAGTAACCATGGATGGTACCGGCCTCCAGCGTCGCGGGCATCTGCGGCGGCGGCGTCACGGACAGCAGCACATCGGCCTGGATCTGCCCCGTGATGTTCTCGCCGGAATAGTAGCCGGGATGCAGGCCACCGGCGGCAAGCCAGTAGCGCAGTTCGTAGTTGTGGGTGGAGACGGGGAAGACCATCCCCATCTTGAAGGCCTTGCCATCGTTGCGGAAACGATCAACGACAGGCTTCAGGTAGTCGGCCTTGATCGGATGAACCGGCTTGCCGTCCGCCTGCAGCGGGATGTTCGGCTTCATCTCCGCCCAGACCTCGTTGGAGACGGTGATGCCGTTGCCGTTCAGGTCCATGGAGAACGGGGTGATGATATGCGCCTCGGTACCGAACCCGATGGTCGCCGCCAGCGGCTGACCTGCCAGCATGTGCGCACCGTCCAGTTCCCCGGTGATGACCCGGTCCAGCAGGACCTTCCAGTTCGCCTGCGGCTCCAGCGAGACAAACAGCCCTTCATCCTCGAAGTAGCCCTTCTCGTAGGCGATGGCGAGCGGGGCCATGTCGGTCAGCTTGATGAAGCCGAAGGTAAGCTCGTCCTTCTCCACATCCAGCATCTCGGCCTGCGAGATACCGGGTACGGCGATGCCTGTGATGGTCGCAGTGGCCAGTGCCACGAACGCACCCTTTCGGATGCGACTGAACAGTGAATGGGTCACGTCCCTCTGTCTCCCTTCGCCCGGGGTCTGGCGCTGCCACACCCCCGCCCGGCCATCGACCAGGCACAAAAAAAGACCGCCCACCTTTTCCGTCGCCGCAGGATGCGGTTCCGTCAAGGTGGCGGCCTTGCCACGGGCGACCCGTCAATGGATCGCTATGTCTTGGAACGCCCTCGTTGGCGCTCGGCTCTATCTACTCAAGCTCCATGCCAGAGCAGGAAACAAAATTTCTTCTTTATTTTCTTATGCTTAGACAAATGATGCAAAATTCATCAGCGTGACTTTCCGCTCGATTATTGTGCAATGCGGCAAAAAATTTGTGCACTTGCCGCGTCAGCGAACAATCGGTCGGACTTCACCGAGGTAGCGACGAACGTTGCCCGGATCGAAGTAGCGGCCATCCATCAGCGGGGCATGATCACGCCCCGCAGCCGCGCCTGGAAACCCGGTGGCATCTTCCAGCAGGTCGGCGCGGTAGACCTCACTCACCATCCGCACGGCCTGTTCGCTGTAGTCGACCTGCCCCCATCGCATCATCTGGCTGAGCACCCAGGTGGCCGCAGCGGGATCGGGCAGGTTCATCCGCCCGCCGCCGAACCGCAGGAAATCGGGCGCATGGCGAACCGTCCCGTCAGGATGCACCACCAGATCACCACTCAACGCGCGGCGGAGGATGCGTACGGGCGCACCGACATGTGCCTCATCCGCCAGCAGTCCGACCAGATCCTCGCGGTTGTCCGGATCCTGGCACCATTCCGCGCCCGCATGCAGCGCCCGCAGCAACCGCCGCAGCAGGTCCGGGTGACGTTCGGCCCAGACCGTGCGGGCCCCCAGGACCTTTTCCGGCGCGTCGGGCCAGATGTCGTGTTTCAGGGCGACGATCGCAGCCAGGCCCGCATCGACCGCCAGACTGCCCCAGGGTTCGCCGACACAGAACCCATCGACCTGCCCGGCACGCAGACTGTCCACCATCATTGACGGCGGAATCACGACGATGCGCACATCCCTGTCGGGATCGATGCCCGACGCCGCCAGCCAGTAGCGCAGTTCGTAGTTGTGACTGGAGAACGGGAAGACCATGGCCAGCACCAGCGGCGGCTTGCCCGCTGTCGCGCGCTGCCTGATGAGGTCCCGCAGAGCCAGGCCAGCCGTCACGGGGCTCTCCCGCCATCCTTGTGCGGTTTCGTCCAGGCCCGCGAACAGGCATCGGCTGAGCGCGATGACATTGCCGCCACGCCCGAAGGCAAAGGTCGCAACCGTCGGTACCTTCAGGTGATTGATGCCCAGCGATGCGGCGAGCGGCATCCCCGCCAGCATCTGCGCGACATCCAGATGGCCGACATTGACGCGGTCGCGAACGCTGGCCCAGGACGGTTGCCGCACCAGGCGAAGATCAATCGCCTCCGCCGCCGCCAGCCCACGCCGCGCCGCAACGATCAACGGTGCCGCGTCAACCAGCGGCAGGAAACCGGCGCGCACGACTTCATGGCCCTCGCGGCCCCTATCCATGTTCATGTCGATTTCCACGCACGGAGTTCATCGTACCTCTCTCCCGCACAGGGCGACCACCGGCATGGTGCGCCGCCCAGGTAGGTTTCCGTTCGCGCTCCGTTGCGCATACCGTTTCCCGGTCTCGCCATTGAGACCCATCATTCCGGCACTGGCCCGTTCAGGCAAGCAGCTCCGACGCCGTCACCACACTTCGGGCAATGTCGGCAATCTTCTTCTTCTCGTTCATCGCGGTGCGCCGCAGCAACGAATAGGCGGCCGGTTCATCGACGCCCTTGCTGCGCATCAGTATCCCTTTCGCCCGCTCGATCACCTTGCGGTCTTCCAGCGCGCCCTTCGTTTCCTCAAGCTCCTTCCGCAGGCGGGAGAAGGCGTTGAAGCGACTGATCGCCATATCGACGATGGACCGGACACGGGACTGCACCAGACCATCGACGATATAGGCCGAAACGCCCGCCTCGATGGCCTGGTCGATCATCGCCCGGTCGGAATGGTCCACGAACATGGCAATCGGGCGTCGCACATCGCGGCTCACCTGGAACATCTGCTCCAGCACGTCACGGCTGTGATCCTCCAGATCGATCACGATGACATCCGGATCCAGGGCAAAAATTCGCCGCTGCAGGTCAAATGTATCGGTGATCAGGTGCGCATCCACCTCACCCGCGCCTGCCAGCCCATCCACCAGAATGGCCGCACGCACGGGATTGCTGTCGATGACCGCTACTTTGAGGGGCGCTTTTTGCATTGCAGCAAAAGAATGCCGCGATGCACAATAATCCGTCAAGCCGTTTGCGTCGGGGCGCCGCTTCCGGGGGCCGGGAAACCGGGCCGGAATTAGCCATTTGTTCACGGTCGCCTGCAATGCTGCAAGGTATGCGCATTCCCTTGCCATCCCTGCCCCTTGCCGTACTGCGCGCCCGCCGCCGCCAGGGTGGATTCACGCTGGTGGAACTGATGGTCAGCGTATCGATCATCGGCATCCTGATGGCCATCGGCATCCCGCACTTCCGCCTCTACATCCTGGAATCACGCCTGGAAGGCGCGATCCCCTACCTGACCCAGATCCAGGCCCGGCAGCGCATCCACAAGCTGAGCAACGGCAAGTACTGCTGCGACACCGGCGGCCTTGGCGAGAAGAATCTGGAAGAGAAACTGGGGCTGAGCATCGAGGAGACGGGCGATTTCTGCTTCGTCTTCATCTGCACCGACAGCGATCTTTGCGAGGCGACCAGCGCCGCTGGCTTCATCTCCGCCGCCGAGACTGGCGATCCGACGCCGGAGTTCGAGGTCTGGGCAGTCCTGCGACAGACGACAGGTCTCGACGTGAGCGGCCCGAATTCTTCGACCTGCACTCCACACAACGAGAAGAGGGGGCCGGAAGGCTGGGTCGCCGTCAGCACCTCATCGGAGGAGGGTCGGCAGGGCCAGGCCGTCGTGCTGCGCTATCCCGCACCAGTCAACGGCCTGGATTCAGTGACGAGCGCACGCGGGATCAAGCATGTCTGGAACGGGGGCTTGAGTCTGACCGATGCCATGCGCCCCTGACACAGCAAGGTCGACTGACGCCGCCGCCCGCCAGGCCGGGTTCACCCTGGTGGAGGTTATGGCGGCCGGGGTGATTCTCTCCGTACTGGCTCTGGGCCTTGCCCACATGTGGGCCGCCGTGGGGGCGCAGTCGATTGATCTTACCGTTCGCCAGAAGGCGGTTCTGGTCCTCAATGGAGAGATGGAGCGGCTCAGCAGCCTGTATTTCTTCACCGGCTTCGGCGCAATCACGTCGACGGATACCAGCGGTTACGACACGCCGACCGGTTTCGTCGATGACCGTGTCATCTATCGCAGCGCCACGAATGCATTCATGGCGACTGGCGGCGACGCCTTCGTTGTCGATCAGGCGACATTCCTGGCCGGGGCGGACTCACTGGTGCTGCTGCAGGATGCCGTGGGCACATCCGATGACCGCAACTTTGTCTGGATCGACCGGGAGCGCAACATCGTCGGGCGTCTGAGCTGGGTCGAGGAGGACGTCGCCAAGCAGAGGACCTGCGACGGCCAGGACTGCTTGTGCTTTGACTGGGCCGGGGGGCCCGGTGGCACCGAATGCCGGGAGGTCACACTGTATCTGGAGTTTCCGTTCCGCATGACGGCAACGGGACCGGCGGAGATGGATCAGCCAACCCTGATCATGCCACTGAAGACCGTGGTGGGGCGCTGGCGATGAGGCCTGACCGGAACGACACCCGAAAGCGTCGGGACCGTGGCTTCACCCTGCCGGAGATGGCCGTTGCCGGGGCGGTCAGCGCCTTCCTGATGCTGGCGGCCTACGAGCTGCTGCTGACAGGGGCGGAGTTCCAGGCAGAGGCAGAGAGCCGGATCCGACTGAACCAGCAAGCCCGTGCCAGCTTCGAGACGCTGATGAACGGCACCATCGTGAACGGCGGCATCGGAACCGATCTGACCAATCAGGTACAGGGCGTGCGCGGCCAGACAACCCTGCCGCTGACCGCCCTGCGCAATGACTACCGGTTGCGTCTGACCGACAATGGTCTGCAGCACGACGGCGACCAGGTGCCCGGCTTCACCGTCCAGTGTACCGGAGCCGGTGCGCCATTGCCCGACTGCACCGATGCCGACGACACGCAGACCGTGACCGGCTGGATCGCGACAGACCCGGACCTTTCCGACACCGCTCGCAGCGTGGACGGTCGTACGGTCGAGGCCGGTATCACAATCGTGGATCCCTGGCAGGTACAGCGCCCACGCGGTCGCCCGGCTGAAGCCGTGGAGACCTATCGCACCATCATAACCCGGCGGTCGGAGGGCCTGTTGTGACGCCCCGAAGATCCCGAAACCAGCAACGCCAGTCCGGCTATGCCATCGCCGCCGTCAGCTTCATCGGCATGATCGCGATGGCCGGGGCAGCGTCGATGCTGTCGACTGCGCCAGTCGCGGAAGTGGCGGAAATCGAGGAAAACCTGTTGCAGGTCCGTGGTCACTGGGCATCGGTCGGCATGTTCACCTATGCCATCAGCCGGGGACGACAGGATGGCGCCTGTCCGGGTCTGTGCCTGCTGGGCGACGCCACCCGGGTCGGCAGCTATCAGGACTATGTCGAGGAAATCTACAACGCCAAGAACAAGAACCTGACGACGAACAACCCCTCATCCATGCGTTGGACCTACGATGAGATCAATGACGACTACCATGTCCAGCTAACCTCCACTGTCAGCGACCTGAGTCTGTTGCTCCTGGATGGCAAACTGCTGTTCGAGACCGAACTCGACGACTTCGGGGACTTCTTCGATGCCAAGAGAGCCGGCATCATATCGGCACAGACCCGTGCCGAATTCTGTACCGGGCTGGCGATTGCCAATGCCGCCTGCCTGACCACGATACTCAACCTGAACAACAGCGGCATTGCCCGCGTTCAGGACTTCCGGATACTCCGCCCATGACGGAGAACGTCTTCGCACGCACCCAGGTCGCCGCCCGGACAGCCGCAACCAGGCCAGCGTCGCCGCGTGGAGCGGAACAGCGAACCGCACGGCGCTATTTCGTTGATGATCCGGCCCTCGTGATCGTCGGCAAGCGCGCGCTGACCTGCAAGCTCTGCGACATCTCCTTTGGTGGCGCGATGCTGGAGGGACGCCTGCCATTGAAGATCGACGAACAGTTCCACCTCATGATCCTCGACCTGCCGGAGTTGCTCTGCCGGGTGGCCCATGTCGGCGAAGGGTATCTCGGCGTCAGCTTTCTGAACGGCAAGGAACTGCATCATGATCTGGGGGAATGGATCCGAAACCGGTGCCTGACCCAATGACCGCACTTGGCCAGTTGCTCACACAGGAACCCTGGCTCGCCACGGGCCTTGCCGTTGTTCTGGGGCTGCTGCTGGGCAGCTTCCTGAATGTCGTCGTCGGTCGCCTGCCTGCTGTGGCTCTGGCCCCCGAGCGGGCGGACGAGTGGCCGGGACTGCTGGTCCGACCCGGTTCCCATTGCCCGCACTGCCACAATGCCATCCGCTGGCACCATAACCTGCCCCTGCTGGGATGGCTGTTGCTGCGTGGCCGCTGTCATGACTGCAACGCAGCAATACCTGTGCGCTATCCGCTGCTGGAACTGGCCGGTGGCGTGCTGCTGGGGGTGAGTGTCCACTGGCATGGACCAGATCTGGCGGCACTGGCCATCGGCCTGTTCCTGCTGGCATTGCTGGCACTGGCCGCGATCGATCTGGAACATCAGATCCTGCCCGATCAGCTTGTCCTGCCCCTGCTCTGGTCCGGACTTCTTGTCAATGCATTCAGCGTCCTGACATCACCACAGGATGCAATCCTGGGAGCCGCCGCGGGGTTCCTGTTGCTGACCGGCCTGCGTCTCGCCTATCGCGCCCTGCGCGGCATCGACGGCATGGGACAGGGCGATGCGAAGCTGATCGCCGCCATTGGTGCCTGGCTGGGACTGCAGCCGACGATGACCACCCTGCTGATCGCCTTCGTGACCGGCAGTCTGGTGGCGCTGGTGCTGCATCTGATGCGTCGGCTGGAGCATCGCCAGTGCCTGCCCTTCGGCCCCGGAATCGCTCTTGGGGCGCTGGCGGCCAGCCTGGGCGTCAGCCTGTTCTGAAACGGCCTATTCGGCGCGGGTGAGACTGGCCTGGCGGGCGGCACCGGGGCTGAAGTCCATCAGCACCCGTGAACTGACCGGATGCTTGCCGTAGCGATACTCCATGCGCACGTAGTGCCTTACCTCCGGGCTGTACCACCAGCGCTCGAACCCCGTCCAGTTGGTCGCGGCATTGCGTGAGCGCATGACGATCACCCAGGTATCGAAGGTACCGGCGGGCACGGTGATGGTTTCCCGCCCCTCCAGAATCCACGACGTGCGATGCACGCGCGGCTGCTGGTTGGACGTGTACTCGCGGGTGAAGACAACGGGCCGGCGCATCTGCAATGTCAGGGCATCCGCCGCGTCGATGGAGCGAAACACCACCCAGCGGTGTGCCGTTGCCGACTGGGCCTCCTGCCTCAGAAATCCATGACGCGTGAACCATTGCCCCGGATCATCCAGCCGCTGGAACCGGGTGATGTCGCCGTCGACGCCCCTGACCTGCAAGCCATACCCGTCGCTGTACATCCAGCGATCACCGCGCACCCAGCGCGGGGCAGTGACAGCGGGACCCGAGAAATCCTCGACAACCGGGGTCGTCACCGGTTCCGGTTTTTCCGCGACCCTGGCGGCGGGAGCATCGGCACTAGCACTGGCACTGGCACTGGCACTGGTGGCCGGTTGCCCGGTTCCGGCATAGCGACCTTCCTGACAGGCCGAGAGCACAAGGCAGGCAATCAGCCCGACAGGCGCGAGCAGCAGTCTCTGTTTCATTGTGTTTCCACCCATGCCTGTCGCACCGTCCGCCCCCGCGCATCCAGTTCATGTTCCAGCAACAGCGCGGGCAGCCATGCCTGCTGCATGGCAGAGGGACGGGTCATGCCGCGAATGATGAAGTTGCCGTTGTCAGCCTGCCATCCGGCCAGCAGCATGCGGCGATCCCTGTATGTCTGCGGCGCGATCACGCTGGCGTTGGCGAAGTCGGGGATACGGTTCACCCGGTTGTCGAAGGAGAGAAAGGCCTCGCGCAGCACCAGTTCATCGCGCTGCCCGACGGCCAGGGCCTCCACCGCCGACGCCAGCTCGCTGCGGAAGCCCGCAACATGGATCAGGCTGTAGTACAGTGGTCCGACCAGCGCGCCCGCCAGCAGCAGGACCGCCAGCAAGCGCGACGAGGCCACCACAAGCGCCCGCGATGCACGGTAACGGCGCGCCATTACTCATCTTCCTCCAGCGTCCGCATGACGTTCGGAAACGCACGCCCCTTGCCACCCATCAGCGCATCCGCTGCGGACGAAAGGCGGCCGCGCTGCTTGCTGACGTAGGCTGTCGTGCCGGAGCGCTGCGCAATGTCCTGGGCGAAGGGTGCGCCCTCGTGCACCACCTTCGGCGTGATGAAGAAGATCGTTTCCGACAGGTTGTTGGTGGACGACTCATTGCCGAACATCCAGCCCAGCAGAGGCATGTCCTTCAGTCCCGGTACACCGCTCTTCTGTTCACGCCGGTCATCATCGAACAGTCCGCCAATGACATAGGTCGCGCCGTTGGGGACCAGCACCTCGGTCTGTACTTCCTGGCTGCGCACATCGATCTGTCCGAAGACACCAGCGCCGGGTGCCGAGTTGACCGCATTGATGCTCAGGCGCACCAGGCTGTCATCGTTCTCCACGGTCGAGGGAACGATCGATGGCGTGATCTCCAGGGTCAGACCGGTCTGGATCTCGGCCAGACTCTGGCCATTGTCGCCACCGGTATCGACCTGGACAAACAGATCCTGAGCCCGTGTGATCCGTGCCGTGACATTGTCCAGGGTCACCAGCCGCGGTGCGGACAGCACCTGCGCCTTGTTCTCTTCCTCCAGCAGGTTCAGCTGTGCCTGCAGGATGTTTCCGGCACTGCCGATCACGAAGGACGCCAGCGTCGCGTTCGGGGCAGCCACGACGGGCAGCAGCGAAAGCGCGTTCAGTCCATCCGAGTCGAACAGGGTCCCGTTGCCGTTGCCGACCTGGGTGCCGCTGGAACCGCTGTCGAAGGCCCCGCTGCGGTTGGCACCGGCCTCGGCGGAGACGGAGCCGCGCAGCGCAACACCCAGTTCCTCCGCGACGCCGACTTCAGCGGTGGCGATGATGACCTCGATCTCCACCATGCGCAGCGGCTGGTCGAGCTGCAGGACGACCTTCTCCACGGCGATGATGCCGTTGTCCGTACCCCGGACAATGACGGAGTTGGTACGCTGGTCGACTGACACTACGGGGCGGGCGATCTGCTGCAGGCGACGGAAGAACTGATCCTCGGTTTCCTCCCCGTCAGCCGCGTCCCCGCCACGGGCAGCGGCGGAACCGATGCTCAATTGGCCCAGCATGGCCTTCAGTGTCTGTTCGATTCCCGGCACCGTGACGGTCGTGCCATGGAAGCGGCGTGTGGTCTGGCCAACGGATGCGAAGCGGAGCGGAATGACCTTCACATCCGCATCCAGCATCTGCTGGTACATGTTCTGCTCCAGCTCCGCGCGCCTGCGCTTGCGGTCCAGCGCGACCTGCTCCAGCTCCAGTTCCTGGCGGGTACGCTCGGATTCCTCGACCCGCGCGATAAGGTCCGTCACCTCGGTGAGGTATTCGGTGCGCCCCTGGATCAGCAGGGTGTTGGTTGCCGGGTCATGCGCCACGCCATCGGTCGCAATGCCGAAACGTGTCAGCATGGACCGGATCGCATCGAAACGCGCATGGGTCAGGGTCACGAACTCACGACGGACAACCTGGTCCGCTTCCGCGCTGTCCATGTAGATCGTCACGGTGCGGGTCTGTGTGTTGTACTCGTATCCCAGTCCCTGCTCGATCAGAAGCTGCTCGAAGGCGTGACGCGGCAGCACGTCGTCAAACCGCAGGGAAACATCGGCCTGCACGCCAGGACGAAAGATCGCGGAGATTCCAGCGGTACGCAGGATGCTGCGCAGCACGCTGCGAATGTCGTCATCGACCGATGTGCGGCTGTAGCGCAGATCGTCACGCCACGGAATATCGGACCTGGCCTGCGTCTGTGACACTGCCGGCGCGGCCAGCAGCACGATCAGGACCAGCATCACGCTGCCGGACAGCCAGCCTGCCGTCGAGATTCCGGCCAGCCTTCGACCGGCCATGCCGCTGGATCGTCCCATTGCTCAACCCTTGTGTTCCGTCAGAACGTGTTTCCGGCAACGGGATGCCGGACTGATTAACGACTATGCAGGGGCAGGGTTAATTCCGGCTTAAGGCATCACCGGGAATCCAGCGCCCGGATCGCCCCGGCATTCAGTCACCGGCGTCCAGGACGGCCTCTATCATGACCGCCGTGGAATCATCGCGCAGCGGTCCGGCAACCACCGCCGATGCGAGGTCGCGTATGCTTTCGTCAAGTGTTCTGCCAACGTCGGGATCCGGCGCCGGAACACCGGAATCCGAGAGATACCGAAGGTCACATCCATCGGACGTGATCATCAGCCTTTCCATCGACCTTATCGGATATGTCGCGAGATCGATCTTCGGCACGGGCGTCAGCCCCATCGCCCGCCGGATCCTGGGCTTGCGCGACAATCGCGCGTCAGTGCCCGGTCGCGCCGCCTGTTCCAGGTGATCGGAAGTCAGCTTGTGCCACTTCGCATCCGACTGCCCATAGACCGCCGCATCGCCGACATGAAAGGTTGTGAATTCTGCCCTGTCCGCATCCAGCAGGACTCCGGCCAGGCAACATCCCCCGGGATTCCGCTCCGAGCCACCAGGCTGCCACGATTGTGCGAGCATCCGACCGTTGGTCCAGACAATCGCTTCGCGCAGGGCCTGCGTCCGGTCAACACCCTGCCCCCGGCCCGAAAGGTGTTCCTGCATCAGGTCGATGCAGTCCTGCGCGGACTTTCCACCGCTGGCAGAGCCACCAACACCATCGGCAACCGCGATCACGCCAAATTCTTCCGCGACATACAGGCGGTCTTCATTCGAAAGGCGGTTCGCGCCGGGCAGGCTGAAGCCCGCATGGAGGACCCGCATCCGCCGCAGACGGAATTCCCCTGCGAGAATCGGACCCGAGTACGTGGGCAGGAGCGTGGCATTGTCGGTTTCGTAGGCCTGATTCATTCAGATCACCTTGCGCTGCGCGGTCACGTCTTCTGCCCGAAGAACGAAACTGATGACTGTGGGATCGTCATCATCCGGTGCCGCGCCCAGGCAGATACGACCAGCACCTTCCAGCGCAGCGCTCACATTCTGATGCACATGCTCGACCTGCCCTGCACCGCGATCCAGCCAGGTCCCCCGACGGCTCTGGTCCACCAGGAAGAACTGTCCCTGCGATCCGATGATGCGGGCATGGGGCCGGGAGACCCGCGGATCCGTCACCGAGATGTCGCAGATCATTTCAGGTTGGCGCGGGTTCGGACGCCCGACAAGGAATTCGCCGGCCCCCTGATGCACCGCGTGGAACCTGCCCTTGTGCTCCAGGGCCAGCCACTCCGCATCCGTCGCGTCCAGTTGGGTTTCATCCGCGAACTCGGTCACATCCGCCTCCAGGTCCGTATGGATGATGCGGGTCGGGGGGAAGCTGATCGTGACGGTGGTACCGACATCAAGAATGCTCTCGATCGTGATCTGACCGTCATGGAACTCGACAAGGGACTTGGCGATTGCCAGTCCGAGGCCCGTGCCTTCATGCGCCTTGCTGTAGTCATCGCTGCCCTGGACGAAGGCATCGAAGACACGCTCCAGCTTCTCCGCCGCGATGCCGATACCCGTGTCCACGACGGTGATGACCAGCGCGCCAGCCGCATTCTCCCTTGCGCTGATCGTGACATGGCCGGTGTCCTTGGAGTACCGGACAGCGTTGCCCAGAATGTTGGTCAGCACCTGACGAATGGCGCGCAGATCGGCCCAGAGCCGACCGATGTTCGGTGACATGCGCATATCCAGCCGGACCCTGGCATTGCGCGATTCCGGGCCCAGCAGGTTGACCACGCTGCCGATGATCTCGGCGACATCGATCTCCACTTCCTCGAACTGTTGCTTGCCGACCTGAAGTCGGGACATGTCGAGAAT
>BQJF01000013.1 GCA_021604565.1 Minwuia thermotolerans
TCGAGGGGTGCCCGTTGGCATCCAGTAACTGTCCAGAAGAGGTTGGCGCATGAAACTCGTCATGGCTGTCATCAAGCCATTCAAGCTCGACGAGGTCCGGGAGGCATTGACGTCGCTCGGTATCGACGGGCTCACCGCGACTGAGGTCAAGGGGTACGGTCGTCAGAAGGGGCATACGGAAATCTATCGTGGCGCGGAATACGCCGTGAGTTTCCTGCCGAAAGTGAAGATCGAAGTAGTCATCAATTCCGACATGGCCGAGCGCGCCGTCGAGGCGATCAGGCAGGCTGCAGGAACCGGCCAGATCGGCGACGGCAAGATCTTTGTCATTGATGTCGCGAATGCAATGCGGATCCGCACGGGTGAAACCGATGCGGATGCGCTTTGAGCAAGAGGGAACCACACACATGAATTCCGGAAAACGAGCCCTGCTGGCCGGACTGGGAGCGGCATTGCCGCTTGGCCTGCTGGCTTCGCCCGCTCTCGCTGAAGTAAGCAGCGAGTCGGCATTTGTCTTCAATACGCTGTCGTTCCTGATCTGCGGCTTCCTCGTCATGTTCATGGCGGCGGGCTTCGCGATGCTGGAAAGCGGCATGGTGCGTTCCAAGAACGTTGCCACCATCTGCGTGAAGAACATCGCGCTCTACTCGATCGCCGGCCTGATGTTCTGGCTGATCGGCTATGACCTGATGTACGGCATCGACGAAGGTGGCTACATCGGCAGCTTCTCGCTGTTCTGGTCGGCCGACGACAGTGCCGCCCTCGCGGAGGTCGCTGACTTCAGTGGTGGTTATTCCGCGTCATCCGACTGGTTCTTCCAGATGGTGTTCGTCGCGACTGCCGCGTCGATCGTGTCCGGTACGGTGGCGGAGCGCGTGAAGCTCTGGCCGTTCCTGATCTTCGTCGCTGTCCTGACTGCCGTCATCTACCCGATCCAGGGTTCCTGGGAGTGGGGCGCGGGCTGGCTGGATGCCGAATATGGCTTCTCCGATTTCGCCGGTTCCACGCTGGTGCATTCGACCGGTGGCTGGGCCGCCCTGACGGGTGCGCTGATCATCGGTGCGCGCAAGGGCAAGTACACGGCTGACGGCAAGGTCAATCCGATGCCGGGTTCCTCGATGCCGCTGGCGACGCTGGGTGTGTTCATCCTGTGGCTGGGCTGGTTCGGCTTCAATGGCGGCTCGCAGCTTGCGCTGGGCTCCGCTGCCGATGCCATCGCCATCTCGAACATCTTCGTGAACACCAATGTGGCTGCCGCCGCAGGCGTGGTCGCGGCGATGATCGCAAGCCAGCTGATGTTCAAGAAGGTCGATCTGACCATGGCCCTGAACGGTGCCATCGGTGGCCTGGTGTCCATCACTGCCGAGCCGCTGGCGCCGAGCATTGGTGCTGCGGTGCTGATCGGTGCCGTTGGTGGTGTCCTGGTCGTGGTCGCCGTGCCGCTGCTCGACAAGCTGAAGATCGACGATGTCGTGGGTGCGATCCCCGCCCATCTGGTCTGCGGTATCTGGGGCACCCTGGCGGTTCCGATCACCAACTCCGACGCCAGCTTTGGCGGTCAGATCGTCGGCATCATCGCCATCGGCCTGTTCGTCTCCATCGCCAGCGCCATCGTCTGGACGCTGCTGAAGGTCACCGTTGGTGTCCGGGCATCGGAAGAGGACGAGGACCTGGGTCTGGACCGTGCCGAGCTTGGCATGGAGGCCTATCCCGAGTTCGGTCGCGGGTCGCAGTTTGGTTGATTGCGCCACGACCGGCTCTGACTAGAGCAAGAGCGCACTTTCCCTCTCTCCCTCGGAGAGTGCGCTGAACTGAAAGCCCGGCAGCCTCGGCTGTCGGGCTTATTTTTTGCGCAAATGCCTATCTGATCTGCAAAGTAGTGCCGCTAAAGTAGGCAATTGGACTGCGGTCCGATGTTCGAATTCATAAGTATTTGAAAATACTGTAATAATATGATTTGCCTAATTGGCATGCAGTTTGATCATCCAGGCTCAAGCTGTCAGATGCCCACAGAGGCATCATTTTTTTTTTGAGGAGGGAACCGTCATGGAGTCTGTCCAGTCGGGTTTGGATGTCTTCTTCGTGCTCATGGGCGCGATTCTGGTGTTCGCGATGCATTCGGGATTCGCGTTCCTTGAGGTCGGCACGGTCCGGCACAAGAACCAGGTCAATGCACTGGTCAAGATCCTGGTCGATTTCGCGATCTCGACCGTGGCCTATTTCTTCATCGGCTATTCGGTCGCCTATGGTGTCGACTTCCTGATGAGCGCTTCGGCCCTGACCGGCGATGTGGAAGACGCCGTGTTCTCGAAGTCCGGCTTCGATCTGGTCAAGTTCTTCTTCCTGCTCACCTTCGCCGCCGCGATCCCCGCTATCATCTCCGGCGGCATCGCCGAGCGCGCGAAATTCTGGCCACAGGCCATCGCGACCGCCGTGATCGTCGGTATCGTCTATCCGCTGTATGAAGGCATGGTCTGGGGCAGCAGCTTCGGCTACCAGGACTGGATCGCGGAGAGCTTCGGCGCGCCGTTCAATGACTTTGCCGGCTCGATCGTCGTGCATGCCGTTGGCGGCTGGATCGCGCTGGCCGCGGTCATCCTGCTTGGCGTGCGCAAGGGCCGCTATCGCAAGGACGGCTCCCCTGCCGGTATCCCGCCGTCGTCCATTCCCTTCCTGGCGCTGGGGTCGTGGCTGCTGTGCATCGGCTGGTTCGGCTTCAATGTGATGAGCGCGCAGTCCGTGGAGGGGGTCAACGGCCTCGTCGCGATGAACTCCCTGCTCGCCATGGCCGGTGGTATCCTCGCGGCCCTGATCGCGGGGCGGAATGATCCGGGCTTCGTCCACAACGGCGCCCTGGCCGGCCTGGTTGCAGTCTGCGCCGGGTCCAACGTGATGCACCCGGTCGGGTCGTTCGTGGTCGGCGGTGTGGCGGGTGCGCTGTTCGTTGTCATGTTCCAGGTCTGTCACAACCGCTGGAAGATCGATGACGTGCTGGGTGTCTGGCCGCTTCATGGTCTCTGCGGCCTCTGGGGCGGCATTGCCTGCGGTATCTTCGGAACCGAGGCACTGGGCGGCCTGGGTGGCGTCACCTTCATGTCGCAGCTTGTCGGCAGCCTGATCGGTGCCGCCTATGCCCTGGTTGCCGGGTTCATCGTCTATGGCGTGCTGAAGGCCGTGACGGGTATCCGACTGGGTGAGGAGGAAGAGTTCAACGGTGCCGACCTCACCATCCACAAGATCCGGGCGAATCCGGAGTCCGATCTGAACTGACGGGTTGCTGGTGTCAGCGTGTGGAGGGCGTGTACGGCGTATCGTCCTCCACCAGCATCGGCTGCCAGGCGAAGGGCGGCGTGGCTGACGGGTCTATCGTCACCATGACCGCCCCGACGTCCGGTGCACCAGGCACTTCCAGCCGCCAGACATTGTCGACGCGGTTGTCGTTCCGGTCCCGCAAGGGCCGATCCGTGCGGAACCGGTGCGTGTCGCCATGGATCAGCAGCACCGGTCCGCCATAGGCCCGTGCGCCCCTGACCAGCGCGTCCAGTGTCCGGACGAAACCGCGATCGCCCCTGTCACCCGGCTCGAACTCCGGGTTCGCGTGAATGGCGATGACGAGGGCGGGCGCCTTGTCCGTGATGGCCTGGGCAAATGCGTGATCCAGCCATCCGATGTTTGCCTCATCCCTGGTTTCGAACAGCTTCTTCGGGCCGACCTTGCGTTTCCTGCCGTTGCTCGAACCGACAACGTGGGCTGTCGCGAAGACCACGTTGCCTTCAGTCCAGAGTGCATTCTCCACCATTGCGGGTTCATGGCCCGCATTCGACTGGCTGAGATAGTTGCGGCGGGTGCGCCCGAAACTCACCGGCTCCGAAAAGAATATCTCCCGTATGCGTTCCAGGCGTTCGTGCGGATCGTACTCGCCCGCTTTCGCGCGATGGCAGTCGGTCCACTCATTGTCACCAGGGGTATAGAACAGCGGGGCATCGAAGTGCGTGAAGTGGTCGCGAACGTTCAGGAACGCCGCGTCGGTGCAGGGGCTGGAGCCCGCCTTGATATCCCCGACATGGATCGAGAACGCGGGGCGTTGTTCGTTGATGCGTTCGATCAGGCGCGCGAACAGCGCATCATCGCGGGGCATCAGATAGGGGGTATCGCCAAGGGCTGCGAACCTGACTTCCGGCTCCGCAACGGCAGGCGATGCACCGGTGAGAAGGGCGCTGAACGTCAGGCAGAACGCGATCCGGCGAAACATGTGCAGCCTCCGGTCTGGCAGGGTCGGGTCATGATCCTTTCGCCCGACCCTGCCATCGGATCATGACACGGGCATGGCGTCCGGTGCCAGCAGTGCCGCCGGATCATCCTGCTGGCCGGAATCCTGGTCCTGCGCCGCTGTCGCAAGCCCGAGCGGCGCCAGAGCCGCAGCGACGGAGGCAAGGTCCGGCGTGTCAGGCTGCGTCAGGAACTCCGACGGGAAACCGTTCCGCTTCAGGAAGTCACGCAGGTAGCCGGTACGGTCGATGACCTGATCCACCAGGTCGGGAAACGCCGTTGCCGCCTGCATGTAGGCGGCCTGCGCGGCCGTGGCGTCCGCGATCTCCTGCAGCCGCACCAGTGGCGACGTGGGTTTCGGCCTGATCCGCTCACCATCCACTTCGAACGGCGGCACGTAGTAGGGTGATCCCACCATGGCCGGGCTGCTGAGGATGGAGAGCACACGATTGGCCAGCGGAAAGTCGAGTTCTGTCAGCAGGCGCAGCGACATGGGCAGTTCCACCGCCTCGAACTCCTGCTGGCGGACATCGATCTCGAACGCGGTTCGGCCACTGGCATTGGCGGGCGGCAGTCCCGGTCCCATGATCGCCTCCCTTATGCTGCGCTGCAGGTTTTCCAGCACGATCTGGCTGACGTCGAAGCGCCCCGGTGCATCCAGCGGAGTCAGGCCCTGGGACCCCACCGCTTTCGGAATGATCGCACCCGGCACCAGCTGGATGTTGGCCGGGTTCAGCACCCCGTCATCTTCCGCCTGCCAGATGCCGGTCACGGCGATGGAGGCATTCTTCAGGATCAGTTCGACCACCTTGTTGGCTGTCTTGATGTCGGCCAGCGCGTTCAGCACGGGCCCCCGCCCCATCCACTCCCCCGGTGCCTTGTCGGTGCGGAACGCGATGACGGGGGAAGCTGCGAACGGACGCTGCAGCAGCAGGTTCTCACCTGACGCGCCGGGCTGTGCCACGCACCAGACCTCATAGACGGCCGGTTCGCCCGGATCGTCGGCCAGGATGGCCTCGATCACCTCGATCTCCGTATCCGGCTGTTTCTCCGCGATCATGGCCAGTTCCGCAGGCACTTCGGCATCGGGCCAGCGGGTGCGAATGCGTCGGGCGGGCAGGGACATCTGGCGAAAGATCGTGGCCAGCATGCCGTCCCGGCCTTCCTCCGGCGTCAGTTCTTGGGCCGGCACGGCCTCGAAGCGCAGCGGACGGTTCAGCGAACCTGCATGGACCATCAGCGCTCCGGTGGAGATCAGGGCATCGCCAAGGGCCGGATCGATCTCGATGTGGAAGTTCGAAGCCTCGATGGCGCCGTGGAACTTCTCGCGCACCTCCGCCGCATAGAGATCGAAGGCCTGGCGGGCTTCCTCATCATGCATCAGCGAATCCGGGGCTTCGAAATCCATCCAGGACTTGAAGGGCGGGAACAGCTGACCGTGCAGTCGCGCCTTCCGCCAGTGCAGGGCCTGGACTGCGGTATTGTCAAAGACCTCCCGATCCTTTCGCTGGCCAACCATGCCACCGCGTCGGGCCGCATGGTTCGGCAAGGCGAAGGCATAGGCGTCGTCCAGCAACTGGTCCCAGCCCTGACGCCGCGCCGCGGCGCGGGAGAAGCGCTGAAGTGTCTCCGACTGGAAACGGTCGCCACCTGAGTTTTTCATGAGTGGAAATTCCTCTTTATGTTGCAACCTGCAGAAGATAGGTGGCCGAAACGAACTCAGTTACGCCTGCAGGCGAAGAATTCGGTGAGGGCACTCGACCTGACCGGAGACAGCGCTAGACTGCGGAAACAGGGTCTGGAAGACAGGGGAACTGGTGATGGGACTGATCGACGACGTGCGCAAGCGGCTGCAGGCGGACATGACCGACTGGCGGCGCGACATTCACAAGCATCCCGAGACGGCGTTCGAGGAGCACCGGACGGCCGACAAGGTTGCAGGGCTGCTCGAGTCCTGGGGTCTGGATGTGCATCGTGGTCTGGCCACCACCGGCGTCGTGGGGACGCTGAAGGCCGGAACCGGCAACCGGGCCATCGGCCTGCGCGCCGACATGGATGCGCTGGACCTGACCGAACTGAACAGCTTCGACTACAAGAGCGTTCATGACGGGAAGATGCACGCCTGTGGCCATGACGGACATACCACCATGCTGCTTGGTGCCGCCCGCTACCTGGCGGAGAATCCGAATTTCGACGGCACAGTGCAGTTCATCTTCCAGCCTGCGGAGGAAAATCTCGCCGGTGGTCGGGTGATGGTGCAGGAAGGCCTGTTCGAGAAGTTTCCGGTGGAAGCGGTCTATGGCATGCACAACTGGCCCGGACTGCCGGTCGGCAGCTTCGCGGTCTGCACCGGGCCGATGATGGCCTCCGCCGACTTCTTCGAGCTGAAGCTGACCGGGCGAGGTGGCCACGGCGCATTTCCGCACCTGGCCAAGGATCCGATTGTCGCTGCGGCCCACGTCATCACCGCCTGGCAGACCATTGTCAGCCGGGATACGGACCCGATGAAGGCGGCGGTGATCAGTGCCTGCGAGATCAATTCCGGCTTCACCGGCAATGTCATTCCTGAGACGGCGGTGGTCCGGGGCACGACGCGCACCTTCAACGAAGGTGTCCAGGACATGATCGAGACGCGGATGCGCGAAGTCGCGGACGGCATTGCCCAGGCCTTCGGCATGCAGGCGGAGTTCACCTACGACCGGCGCTATGCCCCCACCGTGAATACGCCGGAGGAGACCGGCTATGCCGTTGCGGCGGCGCACGAAGTGGTCGGCGTGGAGAACGTCAACGACAAGCTGGTGCCTGTCATGGGCGCGGAGGACTTCGGCTGGATGTTGCGGGAACGTCCCGGGTGCTACATGTTCGTCGGCAATGGCGAGGGTGAGGGCGGTGGCTGCGAGGTTCACAATCCGAACTACGACTTCAATGACGAGACCCTGCCGGTCGGTGCGGCCTATTGGGTCAAGCTGGTGGAGATGCAGCTTCCCGCAGCCGAGGGGTGATTTGCGGTCACGGAAAATCACCCCTGAATGGTGTGTTTCTTGCTTCCTCAAGAATGTGTGAGCAGGATCACGGTCTATTTGTCACGAAATGACCACAGTTGCGATCAGGTCCTGTGAGCTGCGTCACAGGTGCCGGTGCAGAACGCAACTCGGTGCACGAACTGGAACCAGACAGGCGAGGACCCAAAAGTGAGTTTCAAGGTCAAATTCTGGGGCGTTCGCGGCAGCATTGCCACGCCCGGTCCGCGGTACGTGTCTTTCGGCGGCAATACCAGCTGCATCGAGGTCTCGTGCGCCGGCCAGCGCCTGATCTTCGACGCGGGGACAGGCATCCGGAATCTGGGGCACTGGCTGACGAAGAAGAACGTGCACAACGCCCATCTGCTGTTGTCCCACACCCACTGGGACCACATCAACGGCTTCCCGTTCTTCTCCCCCGCCTTCAAGAAGGAAAACCATTTCACCATCATGGCGGGGCATCTGGCACCGGAGACCGGTGGCATCCGCGAGGTGCTGGCGTCGCAGATGAACCAGCCGACGTTCCCTGTCCCCATCGACATCATGCAGGCACAGTTGAGTTTCGAGGATTTCACTGCCGGTGACGTCCTGAACCTCGGACCCGACGTCCGTGTCACGACGACGCCGCTGAACCACCCGGACGGTGCCACGGGCTATCGCGTGGACCACAACGGCCATGCCTTCTGCTACGTCACCGATACCGAGCATGTGCCGGGCAAGCCGGACGAACGCATCCTGGCCCTGATCGAAGGTGCCGATATCGTCGTCTACGACTGCACCTACAACGACAAGGAGTTCACCTCCAAGGTCGGCTGGGGTCACTCCACCTGGCAGGAGGGCATGCGTCTCTGCCAGGCCGCGAACGTCCGCCAGCACGTCATCTTCCACCATGATCCGGACCATGAGGACATCTACATGGAACGGCTGGAGGAAGAGGCCCGCTACGAATGGATCGGCAACACGGTCGCGCGGGAGAACATGCGGCTGCGGGTGGGCTGACCCGGATCAGCCCACCGGATGATGCCGCAATCGGACAGCGGACGGTTTCAGGCCTCCGCGCCCAGGTTCACGCCCTGCGCCGCATCGGCCATGTAGATCGAGCTCTTCGGCTTCTCGAACACCCGGTGCACCATCGGCCGGAAGTCATCCAGCTTCATTGACTCGTAGGCCGGGTCGAAGGCGGGCGCGTCGTAGCGTTCGCAGAAGATCGCCGTCTTCTCGAAATCCGCATGGCCCCGGAACTGCTCGCGCATGTCGCGGTCCAGGCCGAGATGCTGGAAGAAGTAATAGCCCTGGAAGATCCCGTGCTTCTCCACCATCCAGTGGTTGGAGGCCGAGACGAAGGGCTTCAGGACCGTCGCGGCCATGTCGGCGTGATTGTAGGAACACAGCAGGTCGCCGATGTCGTGCAGCAGCGCGGCGACGACATATTCCTCGTCCTCGCCTGCCTTGTGGGCGCGGGTCGCGGTCTGCAGGCTGTGCTCCAGCCGGTCCACCTGGAACCCGCCATAGTCGCCGCCCAGCAGTTCCAGATGCGCCAGCAGGCGATCCGGCAACCCAGCACTGAACGGCTTGTAGTGACCACCGATGATCTTCCAGTCCTCTGCCGTGCCATCGGCCATGTCGGTGAAACGTGCGCTGTCTGCCATGATTGTCCAGTCCCTTGTCCTGTTGCGCAGGTTCCGCCTGCGCGTTCGGCTGCGCCAGCCCTGCTTTCGCAATGTCCGCCATGCGGTCAGTGCGTTCCCCGTTGCGTTGACCCCATCGGTGGCGTCCAGTATCTCCGGTGGGGCGGCTTTCACGCAAGGCGCATCGACGGGGGAGGAAGTGATGACAGGGCTGACCGAGGACCAGATCGCGTTTCAGGACGCCGCGCGCAGCTTCGCGCAGGCGGAGATGGAGCCCCACGCCAGCCAGTGGGACGAGGAGAAGATCTTCCCCGAGGACACGCTGCGCCAGGCCGCCGAACTCGGCTTTGCCGGCATCTATGTCGATCCCGCGCACGGCGGATCGGGTCTCACCCGCGTCGATGCCGCCGTGATCTTCGAGGAGCTGGCGGCGGGCTGCACCTCCACCGCCGCCTATATCTCCATCCACAACATGGCGAGCTGGATGATCGACCGTTTCGGCGATGATGCGGTGCGGGCCAAGTTCCTGCCGAAGCTCTGTTCCATGGAGTGGTTCGCCAGCTACTGCCTGACGGAGGCGGGCGCAGGCTCCGACGCCGCCAGCCTGAAGACGAAGGCTGTGCGCGACGGCGATGAGTACGTGCTGAACGGGGCCAAGGCCTTCATCTCCGGCGGTGGTCGCTCCGACGTCTATGTCGTCATGGTGCGGACCGGCGAGGCCGGGCCTAAGGGCGTCACCTGCATCGCGGTGGAGAAGGACACGCCCGGTCTCAGCTTCGGCGCGCAGGAGCGCAAGATGGGCTGGAATTCCCAGCCAACCGCGATGGTCATGTTCGACGACTGCCGGGTGCCTGTCGCCAACCGCATCGGCGACGAGGGGCAGGGCTTCAGCATCGCCATGGCCGGTCTGGACGGCGGACGCATCAATATCGGCGCCTGCTCCATCGGCGCCGCCCGCGCTTCGCTGGAGCGCACCATTGCCTACGTCAAGGACCGCAAGCAGTTCGGCCAGGCCATCGCCGGGTTCCAGAACACCCAGTTCAAGCTGGCCGACATGGCGACGGAACTGGAGGCGGCGCGGATGATGATCCACGGCGCAGCGGCCAAGCTCGACGCCGGTGCCGCGGACAAGACCGTCGCCTGCGCCATGGCCAAGCGCTTCGCCACCGACACCGGCTTCAACGTCTGCAACGACGCGCTGCAGTTGCACGGCGGCTACGGCTACCTGCGCGACCACCCGATCGAACGCTACATGCGCGACTGCCGCGTCCACCAGATCCTGGAAGGCACCAACGAGATCATGCGCGTGGTGATCAGCAGGCAATTGCTGAAGGATTGAGGCCAGGGCTTTTCAGCGGTCTAGTGGCGCGTCCGCGCAATCGCGGCCTCCAGCGGTGCGCGCAACGGCTTTTCGGTGACCCTCCGCGTCTCCAGATCAATCCACCAAAAAATGCGGGAGTCGTTGAAGGCGGTCATGGTCGCCATTCGGCCATCACCGGTGACCGCAACCTCGCTTGGACCATAGCCTCTTGGCGGGCGAAACTGATCAACGATCTTGCCATCACGCCCCACATACAGGGCGAACTTGAGATGCGTCCTGTCATAGTTGCCAGCGGCATCTGTCGTGTGTTCTCGAAAGACAAACGAACGCCCATCATGCGAGGCGCGCAACGAGTCTGTGCGGTAGTTGCTCTGCGAAAGACGAGGGCCTTTGAAGTAGGGCGGGTCGGGAAAAAGGGGAGAATAGCTGCCCTTCAGAGGGTCAATAATGCCGCCCCAGAGTCCATGCGAAAGGAAGGGGTCTTCATTGGGGGTACCCATGTGAGCATAGATCCCCTTCGGCGTTGCAGTCAGATAGGCGAAGGACGAACGACCGTCGATTTTTTCCTGTAGATCAAGCTTTCTCTCGACCTGCTTTCCATCTTCAAATTCGACATAGCCTAAATGATTTGCGCTTTTGCCGTAGAAATTCAGGATTTGCGGCATCCGCCATTTGCCACCCGGTCGGGCAACAGCCGCCTCATGGCGGTAACCGAAGTAGATTCGACCCGAAGCCGGGTCAAAGGTAGGAAACCCGCGGACCTTCCGTGCGCCCCCAAGCCGCTTGGGGAAGCGTCGATCATAGACAACTTCGCCATCGTTGGTGACCAACTGAAAACTTCGGTTCTCGCGATCAATGACTCCTACATTGAGTCCCAGTTCTTCTGGTCTGCATTCCTGCGCCCAGCAATGCTGGATGACCGCCAGGAAGCGGTCGTCGGGGGAAAAACTGGCCGAATGGAACTCGCGGGGCGGCGGCGCGATGTGCAACTCGATGCTTTCGGTCGCCATGTCGTAGACCGCCACCGAGTATCGTGTCCTGGTCTTCTCATCCGCGCCGAGCTTGTGGAAGTCAAACACCATGTAGCGCCCGTCGCTGGAGAGCACCGTGCGCTTGATCTGGTAGGGATCGAGCACCTTCTGTGCCTGGGCAGCGGAAGTGAGGAACAGCATGGCGAGGCCGAGCAGCAGCCCAGTGCATGGCTGCAGCAACCTGTAGGGAACTGTCATCCGGTGGCCCTCCGCTGCTCTCCCGGCACGCGTTGCGCCGCGCCTGATAGATGAGGCCGCAAGCGTCGGTTGCAAGCTTTTCGTGCCCTGATCGGCGCCGGGCAGGCCGGTAGCCATTTGAATGGTCGGCGACTGGACTCGCGGGTCAAGCCCGCGAGCGCCGTGGGTATGTGGAGGAACAGGAGTGTCTTCTGCATCGCTCCCACTCCACCAACGCCGTGCCCGTGCCTGACCCGGGTACCCATGGTGCCGCACCGGAGGAGGAGACCGATCAGGCGGGTATCCCGCAGGAACGCTGGAAAGAAGGCGCCGGTCAGCCTTTGGCGAGGAGCGCCTGCGGGTTTGCGGAATCGAAGACCACCGGCGTGTCCAGGTTGGCGTGCAGCCAGACGCGGTAGTGGTCGATCAGGCCGTCTCTCAGGCGGAAGAAGCTGAAGGCGGTGCAGGAGAATTCCTTTCCGGTCGGAGTCTGGCCAAGCCACGGGCCGGTGAGCTTGCCGGTGAAGGTCCATTTCGCCATCACCGCATCATCGCCCGCGACGATCTCGTTCACCGTGACCGACAGGCCACTGATGTTGCGGCGGAAGCCCTTGGCGTGGGCCACCAGTCCGGCGCGGCCCGGGGGGCCATTGAAGGCCTGATTGGCCTCATCGATCATGTCCGGCTGGGCCAGTTCCTCGATCAGCTCGAGGCGGCCGTTGGTCACGACTTCCTCCAGGTAGGTTTCCATCACCTGTCGGGGGGTGCGTTGCGGCGTGCTGGTCATCATGACATGTCCTGTTGTTCTGTTCCGACTGAACGAAGACTCTCCTTCCCCCTTGATGGGGGAAGGTCGGGTAGGGGGTGAATCGGCGAAGCCGACTGACGATTGATCCACAGCGCGATGGCCTTCGGATTCACCCCCCGATCGACCGATGCGCGGTCCCTTCCCCCGCTAGGGGGAAAGAACCCGCAACCGGTCATGGCCCGATGTCAGGGCCTCAGAAGAACGCCTGCAGGCCGGTCTGGGCGCGGCCCAGGATCAGGGCGTGGACGTCGTGGGTGCCTTCGTAGGTGTTCACGGTCTCCAGGTTCATCAGGTGGCGCATCACGTGATATTCCTCGTGAATGCCGTTGCCGCCGTGCATGTCGCGGGCGGTGCGGGCGATGTCGAGGGCTTTGCCGCAGGAGTTGCGCTTGATGATGGAGATGGACTCCGGCGGGCATGCCCCGGCGTCCTTCATCCGGCCCACAGCCAGGCAGCCCTGCAGGCCCAGGGCGATCTCCGTCTGCATGTCGGCCAGTTTCTTCTGGATCAACTGGTTCTGCGCCAGCGGACGGCCGAACTGCTTGCGGTCCATGGTGTAGGTCCGCGCGGCGTGCCAGCAGAACTCAGCCGCACCCAGCGCACCCCAGGCGATGCCGAAGCGGGCGTTGTTGAGGCAGCCGAAGGGGCCACCCAGGCCGCTGATGTTGGGCAGCAGATTCTCTGCCGGGACAAAGACATTGTCCATGACGATCTCGCCGGTGATGGAGGCGCGCAGCGACAGCTTGCCCTCGATCTTCGGGGCCGACAGCCCCTCCATGCCCTTTTCCAGCACGAAGCCGCGGATCTTGTCGTCGTCGGTCTTGGCCCAGACCACGAAGACATCGGCGATGGGAGCGTTGGAAATCCACATCTTGGCGCCGCTGACGCGATAGCCGCCATCGACGGACTTCGCGCGGGTCTTCATGCCGCCCGGATCGGAGCCATGGTCCGGTTCGGTCAGGCCGAAGCAGCCGACCCATTCACCGGAGGCCAGCTTCGGCAGGTACTTCTCCCGCTGCGCCTCGTCGCCATAGGCGTAGATCGGGTGCATGACCAGCGACGACTGAACGCTCATCATGGAGCGATAGCCGCTGTCGATGCGTTCCACCTCCCGCGCGATCAGGCCGTAGGTCGTGTAGTTCACACCGGCGCAGCCATAGCCGTCGATGGTCGGACCCAGCAGGCCGAGTTCTCCCATCTCGCGGAAGATGTTGCGGTCGGTCTTTTCCTCCCGGAATGCCTCGATCACGCGGGGCATCAGCTTGTCCTGGGCATAGTCGCGCGCGGTGTCGCGGACCATGCGTTCCTCTTCCGTCAACTGACTGTCCAGGTCGAACGGATCTTCCCAGTTGAATGCGGCTTTCGTCTTCGTCGGTGCGTTCATGCCATCAGGCTCCTGCTCGGCGCGGTGATCAGTCAGGGATCACGGCGGTGGTCTCGATCTCGATCTTGGCGCGGTCTTCCATCAGCGCGGTCACTTCCATCACCGCCATGGCTGGAAAGTTCTTGCCGAAGCAGTCGCGAAACGCCTGTCCGACGTCACGGGCCGCATCCAGGTATTCCCGCTTGCTGGTGACGTACCAGGTCATGCGAACCATGTGCTCCGGCCCGGCCCCGGCTTCCTGCAGCACGCGCAGGGTATTGGCGAAGGCCTGGCGGGCCTGACCGGCGAAGTCATCGGTCTCGAAGACCTCATCGCCTGTCCAGCCGATCTGGCCGGCGACGAATACCATGGACCCGCGCGCGACCACTCCGTTGGAGTATCCCTTGGGGCGTTTCCACTCCGGTGGATTGATGAGTTGCATCCCTGTCCTCCCACGACCTGTTGTCCGGTCAGTTCTAGTCCGTCCGGCGACCAGCGGCAATCAGCGTGGCGGCAGACGTCTCGGGTCCAGGCGGGCGAAGGGCAGGATTGCGAAGCCCAGCACACAGGCGTTCAGCATGTGCCACATGAAGTGTGTGCCGCTGGGAAAGGCCTCGCAGACCGGCGCATCGATTGTCCGGAAGAAGAACGACGGAACGAAGCAGGCTATGCCGATGGCAACATCCCGACCGGCCGGATGCCCGCGCAGGATCAGGATCCCGGCCATCAGGACACCGGTCGCGAACGGGCCGAGGTATGCAGCCCCTTCCACGGGCACGAAGCTGCCCAGAACGAACGCGGCCACGATCATGCCGACAGGCCAGAGCGCGGCAAGCCACCAGCCCTGGCGCAGCCAGGCACGGGCGCTGAACAGGATCGCGGCCAGCAGGCAGAGCGTCAGCGCCAGCGAGTCGAGGATGACCCCGATGGTATTGGCAAAGCTGTGGAAGATCAGGCTGCAGATTCCGGTGGCGAACAGCAGGATGACCAGTGTGCGCAGCATCCAGGATCGGTCACGGCCATGGCGCCGGGAAATTCGCCAGAGCCAGAAGGCGGCGATCATGAAGGCCAGGTTGGTGACCGCGTTCAGCGGTTCCCCCAGCAGTCCGGGGGCGACGCGTTCGCAGTAGCTGTCGATATAGTCGTACATGATCTCAGGCTCTCAACAGGGCAGGGCGATCGCCAACGTCACCCATGGCATGGCGCATGAAGAACCGGCGCAGTGGGCCGGAACGATGTACAGCGGCCAGACCCAGGTCCCGCGCCAGTCTGACGGGCGGCAGGTCGTTGGAGAACAGGCGGTTCAGGATATCCGTGACTGCCGTCAGCGCCACGGAATCGGTTCTGCGCCAGCGTTCGTATTGTGTCAGCACACTGGCGTCGCCCAGGTCCAGCCCAAGCTGCGCCGCATCCGTCAGGCATTCCGCCAGCGCCGCCACATCGCGCAGACCCAGGTTGAACCCCTGACCGGCTATCGGGTGAATGCCATGCGCCGCATCCCCGACCAGGGCCAGCCGGTCGGAGCGGAAGGCATGGGCCAGGACAAGGCTCAGCGGATAGCGGAAGCGATCACCGACGACATGCACCGGCCCCAGGAAGTCGCCGACCCGGCGCTGGATCTCCGCGGTGAAGTCCGCCTCCGGCAGTTCCATGAATGCGGGTGCCAGGTCACTGCGTTCGGTCCAGACCAGCGATGCGCGGTTGGCGGTCAGCGGCAGGATGGCGAAGGGGCCCGCGGGCAGGAACCGTTCATGCGCGATGCCATGGTGGCTTTCCGCGTGGGCGATGGTGCAGACAATGCCGTCCTGCGGGTAGCGCCACTGCAGGGTCTCGATCCCCGCTTCCTGGCGCAGGCGTGACATGCGTCCGTCCGCCCCGACACAGAGCTCGGCACGGACAATGTCACCGTCGCTCAGCACCGCCTCGACCCCGGCGGGGGAGCGCTTCATGCGGCCGACGGTGACCGATGCCTTCAGCGTGACGCATTCAAGTGCCGCAACGGTCTGGAACAGGGCCAGCCGGGTGAACCTGTTCTCCACCATCTGGCCCAGCGGCTCGTCGCCCACGTCCCGGTGATCATAGTGCAGGAACAGCGGCGCATTGCCGTCGGAAACCCGGATCTCGTTGATCGGCTGCACGTCGTCGATCCGTCCCGCTATGCCCAGGCGATCCAGCATCCGCCAGCTTGCGGCGGCGATGGCGGAGGCGCGACCATCGAAGGGCGGCGCGACATGCTCCGCGGGCGATTCACGGTCCACGATCACCGTCGCGATCCCGGCGCGGCCCAGCGCGGCGGCAAGGCTCAGCCCCACCAGGCCGCCCCCAACGATCAGTACACGTGCATGAATGTCTGTCATGACGGCAGTGTAGCCAAACCTGCGCAGGTGCAACATGCGACCTTCGGGCCTTGGCGGGGCGGAAGTGATTGTGCTCTATAACCGTCAGGGCCATGGCGGCAGCAGTGCATTGCGGAGGAGCGGCAAGGATGAGTACGGCAACGGGGACCATCACCGAAAAGGGCAAGACCTGGTATCTGGATGACATCGAGGTCGGGATGGTCGGCAGCTATACCGCCGAGGTGACGGAAGATCTGATCCAGGCCTTTGCCGACGCATCCGGTGACGACAATCCGCTGCACCTGGACGAGGACTATGCGAAGACAACGATGTTCAAGGGCCGCATCGCCCACGGCATGCTGTCCGCCAGTTTCCTGTCCACGATCTTCGGCACCATCTTCCCGGGGCCGGGCTGCATCTACATGTCCCAGAACGTGAAGTTCACCGCGCCGGTCCGCATCGGCGACGTCGTGACCGCGACGGCAGAGGTGGACGAGGTTCTGGCCGACAAGGGACGTGTACATTTCAACTGCGTCTGCATGGCCGGTGACCGGAAGGTCGTTGTCGGCGATGCCTGGATCATGCCGGCGCGTCGGGGCAAGTGAGCGGCGACATGCGTATCGCCCGACTGAGCGGCGTTGCACCGGCCGGGTGCCGGGGGGCCGTTGTGGCGATCGGCAACTTCGATGGCGTTCACCGTGGTCACCGGGTGCTTATCTCCCGCGCGCAGCAGATTGCCGCGACGCTTGGGCGTTCCGCAGGCGTCCTGACGTTCGAGCCGCATCCCCGGGAATATTTCGCCGCCAGGGCGCCGGCCTTTCGCCTGACCAATTTCCGCGCCAAGGCCATGAGCCTGTGTGATGCGGGTGTCGAGGTCATGGCCGTGGCTCCCTTCGGGCGGGCAATGGCGGAAATGAGTGCCAGCCAGTTCATCGACGAGGTTCTGGTCCGGCGGCTGGGCGTGGCGCATGTCGTGGTCGGCTATGACTTCGCCTTCGGTCACAAGCGGGCAGGCAATGTCGCCCAGTTGCAGGCCATGGGTCAGGAGCGCGGCTTTGGCGTGACGGTGGTGGAGCCGGTGCGGGAGGGGGAGGAGGTCTTCTCCTCGACCCGAATCCGCGATGCTCTCTGGCAGGGTGCGCCACGCCGTGCCTCGGCGCTGCTGGGGCATGACTGGGAAGTGCATGGCCGCATCATCAAGGGCGATCAGCGGGGCCGGACAATAGGATTCCCCACAGCCAATGTGGAACTGGGCGGCTACATCGAGCCGCAGTTCGGTGTCTACGCCGTGCGCATCGGCTGGAGTGAGGATGGCCAGAACGTCTGGCATGGCGGTGTCGCCAATCTCGGGCGGCGTCCCACTTTCGACAAGTCGGACGTGCTGCTGGAGGTGCATGTCCTCGACTTTGCCGGTGACCTCTATGGCCGCCATGCGCGGGTGCGGTTTCTCGATTTCATCAGGCCGGAACAGAAGTTCGACGGCCTCGACGCCCTGAAGGCACAGATCGCGGCGGATGCCGACAGCGCCAGAAGCATCCTGGCGTCATCCTGACGGCTGTCAGCCGCCGCGGATCGCACGCTCCACCATCCACAGGGCCAGCGCTTCGCCCGTGACGGTATCCGTGAACGCCAGACCGGTACCGCTGGCCCGGTGACTGATGACGCGCGCTTCCAGCGGCGCGTCGAATCCCGTGACCTGAACTGTGCAGGTGCCGCCCTCCGCGGATGCCACGACCGGGCTGGCCAGCAAGCCACCTGCCGAGACGTTGATCGCCACATGTTCCAGCGAGCCGCCCTCGGGGAGCGTGATCGTCACGGGCAGGCCGACCCGGGTGCGGACGAACCGTCTGCGTTCCCTGGCGGGTGGCGGGGCAACTTCCTCAAGCTCTGTCATGAAACGATCATAAGGCCGCATGAGGTATCATGTCACCGCAATCTCGCAACGTGCGCGGATGCTTGCTGATTATCAGACGAAAGCCGCGGCCTGCAGGCGCTCCATCTGCGGGCTGCGCCCGTACATCTCGCGATAGCACTTGGAGAAATGCGAGGCCGAGACGAAACCGCAGGCAATGGCGACATCGACGATGGGCATGTTGGACTGCAACAGCAGGTGCCGGGCGCGATCAATCCGGATCTCCAGATAGTAGCGCGCGGGGGAGCGCCCCAGATGGCGGCGGAACAGCCGCTCGACCTGGCGGCGTGACAGGCCGACATAATCCGACAGTTCGGCAAGCGACAGCGGCTCGGCGACATTCGCTTCCATCAGTTCGATGATCAGCAGCAGCTTGGCGTGATGCAGTCCGAGGCGTGCCTGCAACGGCAGGCGCTGTCGGTCCCGCGGGTTGCGGATGCGATCGATCATGCACAATTCGCAGACCTGCGTGACGATCTGCTGCCCATAGTGTCCTTCGATCACGTGCAGCATCATGTCCAGCGCCGCAGTGCCGCCGGCACAGGTGTAGATGCCGTTGTCGATCTCGCACAGATCAGCATGGACCTCCGCCGTCGGATACTTCTCGGCAAAGGCCGGCAGGGTCTCCCAGTGAATGGAGCAGCGCCGCCCGTCCAGCAACCCGGCGTGGGCCAGCAGCCACGCGCCCGTGCACAGCCCGCCGATACCGGTGCCATGGCGGTGCATGGCCCTGATCCAGCCGTCGAACTGCGGATTGCGGAAGGATTCCACCTGCAGGCCCGAACTGACCAGGATCAGCTCCGGCTTGATGTCGTCCAGCGAGCGCTGGCGAACCTGGTCGAGGGACATGTCGACGCCGACGCTCAGACCGTTCGATGCAATGACAGGCTGCCCGTCGGTGGAGGCAATGATCCACTCATAGGCCTTGCGCCCGAGGGTGCGGTTGGCCAGGCGCAGGGGTTCGACCGCAGAGGAAAAGGCGATCATGGAGAACTGCGGCACAAGGAAGAACAGGACGCGATGCGTCTTGAGCGCCTCGAAGCCCTGGTCAGCCATCGTCATCCTCCGATCAGGAACCCGACAGAGTCCCTGTCGGATAAGGGCATGCAATCCACGCCAGAAGTCAGAACGGTTACAGCGGCACAAACTTGCCGGATCGTCAATCCATGGTGTGCGTGAAATGATCTGTTTGCGACATGAAATCTGCCTGAACACCAGTCATGCGCATATGTTTGACTCTGATGCCGTGTCGCGCTTGATACACGCTGTGTCGCGGCGGGCTGATCCCCGTTTCGGCGCCACTGTCATCACAGCTTCGATGGCACTCCGACCCTTCCACCGCCGCGCGCGGATCGGGACGGGTTGGCGCAACCCGGTTGAAGGGGGATGCTCGGGACATGAAACGATACTCGGCACTTGAACTGATCCGGCAGGGCCTGGGGGGGCACCGGGGCTGGGATCGTGTCTGGCGCAAGCCGGAACCCAAGCCGAGCTATGATGCAGTCATCATCGGCGGCGGCGGGCACGGGCTGGCCACGGCCTACTACCTGGCCAAGCTGCACGGCATGACCAACATTGCGGTGGTCGAGAAGGGCTGGATCGGCGGCGGCAACTCCGGTCGCAACACCACGATCATCCGCTCCAACTACCTCTTCGACGAGAGTGCCGCGATCTACAACCACGCCCTGAACCTCTGGAAGGGGCTGGGGCAGGAACTGAACTTCAACATCATGATGAGCCATCGCGGCGTGCTCAACCTGGCCCATGACGAGGGCGAGATGCGGCAGTTGAAGCGGCGCGTGGAGGCGAACCGGCTCAATGGTGTCGATTCAGAATGGCTCGACGCGAAGGAAGTGAAGAACTTCTGCCCGTCGATCAATATCTCCGGCGATATCCGCTATCCAGTGCTGGGCGGCACCCTGCAGCGGTCCGGCGGCGTCAATCGCCACGACGGCGTTGTCTGGGGCTATGCCCGCGCCGCAGATGCGCTGGGCGTCGATATCCTGCAGCAGACAGAGGTCACGGGAATCCTGACGGAAGCCGGGGAAGTCACGGGTATCGAGACCACGCGCGGCACGATCCGCACACCGAAGGTCGCGTCGGTCACTGCGGGACATACGTCAGTGATGGCGAACATGCTGGATATCCGCCTGCCGGTTGAAAGCCACCCGCTGCAGGCACTGGTATCGGAACCGATCAAGCCGATCCTGAACTGTGTCGTCATGTCCAATGCGGTGCATGTCTACTGCAGCCAGTCGGACAAGGGTGAACTGGTCATCGGCGCAGGTATCGACGCGCAGCTTTCCTATACCCAGCGCGGCAATCTGGACATCATCGAGCATCAGATGGCGTCCCTGATGGAATTGTTCCCGATCTTCTCGCGGTTGCGGATGATGCGCCAGTGGGGCGGCATCGTCGATGTCTGCCCGGACGCCAGCCCGATCATCTCGAAAACGCCGGTCAAGGGTTTCTACGTCAATGGCGGCTGGGGCACTGGCGGCTGGAAGGCGACGCCGGGGTCGGGCCATGTCTTCGCCGACCTGATCGCGAAGGACGAGCCCAACCGTATCGCGGCCCCCTTCGCGATCGACCGCTTCACGACAGGCGCGCTGGTGGCGGAGCATGGTGCCGCCGCGGTGGCGCACTGATGGCCAGGCAGGAGCAGCACTGATGTTCGTCATCGATTGCCCCAATTGCGGTCCCCGCGACCAGTCGGAGTTCACCTACGCCGGTGAGGCCCACATCGCCCGTCCGACGGAAACCGAGAACATGACGGACGCCGAATGGGCCGAGTTCGTGTTCATGCGTACCAACACCAAGGGCCTGTTCGCGGAGCGCTGGTGGCATGCAACCGGCTGCCGCAAGTTCTTCAACATGCTGCGCAACACGGCGACGGACGAGATTCATGCCGTCTATCGCATCGGGGAGACGCCGCCGAAGGTCACCGCCAATCTGCCTGCCACTCCGGCAGGTGAGGCCTCCATCGGGTCCGGCAATGATGCGGTCAAGATCATGACCCGCGATGAGGAGGCCGCATCGTGAGCCAGCCATACAGGGTTCCCGGACGGGGACTGATCAACCGGGACCGTTCGGTCAGCTTCACCTTCGACGGGCGCGAGATCGCGGGCTACGAGGGTGATACGATTGCCTCCGCACTGCTGGCCAACGGCGAGATCATGGTTGGCCGCAGTTTCAAGTATCACCGGCCGCGCGGCATCGTCGGTGCGGGCAGTGACGACCCGGCAGCCATGGTGCAGATCGGTTCCGACCCGGCCTCCACCGACCCCAACGTGATGGTGACAACGCGGGAGATCCATGCGGGGCTGGAGGCCCGGTCGCAGAACTGCTGGCCCAGCCTGAAGTATGACGTCGGTGTGCTGAACGATGTCTTCATGCGCTTCTTCCCTGCCGGTTTCTACTACAAGACCTTCATGGGGTCCGACCGGTTCCGCTGGCTGAACTGGATGACATTCGAACCGTTCATCCGTCGTGCCGCTGGTCTGGGCAAGGCACCGACGAGACCGGATCCGGACAGCTACGAATCCGTCAACCGCCACTGCGATGTGCTGGTGATCGGTGCCGGGCCTGCCGGTCTGGCGGCGGCAGCGAACGCGGCCCGTTCCGGCGCACGGGTGATCCTGGTGGAGGAAGGCGACCGACTGGGCGGCAGCCTGAACGCGACCGATCCGGATGGCACCACCATCGGCGGCAAGGCACCAGCTGACTGGATCGTTGCCCAGACCGCGAAGCTGGCCGAGCATCCGGAGGTCACGGTGCTGACCCGGACCACCGCTTTCGGCTATTACGCGATGAACTTCGTCGGACTGATCGAGCGGGTGAAGGATCATCTGCCAGAACATCGGCGGGACCGTCGACAGCCGCGCCAGCGGGTCTGGCGGGTACGGGCGAAGCAGGTCGTGCTGGCCACGGGTGCCATCGAGCGTCCGCTGGTGTTCAACGAGAATGACCGGCCCGGAATCATGCTGGCCGGTGCCGTGCGGACATTCCTGCACCGTCACGGCGTGCTGGCGGGCAAGCGGGTGCTGATCTTCACGAACAACGACAGTGCCTGGCAGACAGCCTTCGACATCCGGGCCGCCGGGGGGGAGGTTGCAGGGATCGTGGACCTGCGCCGGGAACTGAGCGAGACCATGGCGCTGCGGGCGCTGAAGGCCGGGATCGCCGTCCATCCGCGCACCGCCATTGTCGGCACCCATGGTCGGCACCGCATCGACAGCGCCTTCGTTTCCAGTCTGGACGACGATGGCAACGTGCGTGGCTCCCGCAGCCGTATCGAGTGTGACCTGATCGCGGTGTCGGGTGGCTGGAACCCGAATGTGGCGCTGTTCGCCCAGTCGCGCGGCAAGCTGAAGTGGGATGCGGAGCTGGCCAGTTTCCGGCCAGGGCTTTCGTGGCAGCAGGAACGCTCTGCCGGTGCCTGCAATGGCACGATGGAACTGCAGGAAGTGCTCGCGGAGGGGTCGAAGGCGGGGCTCGAGGCGGCCCGCGCGGCCGATTTCACTGTCCGCGCGGTGAAGCAGCCGGAAGTCGAGACGGATGCAGTCCAGAGCCTGAATCTGGTTCCGGTCTGGCAAGTGCCCTCCGGGCTGCCGCGGGAGAAGACCAAGGCATTCGTCGACCTGCAGGACGATGTGAAGGCCTCCGACCTGCAACTGGCGACGGAGGAAGGCTACGACTCGGTCGAGCACACCAAGCGCTACACCACGCAGGGCATGGGCACAGACCAGGGCAAGATCTCCAACGTCAATGCCTTCGGCATCATGGCGGAGGCGCGTGGCATCACCGTGCCGGAAGTGGGCACGACGACGTTCCGCCAGCCCTACCGCCCCGTGACCATCGGTGCGCTGGGTGGCCAGCATGTCGGCCCGCACTTCATGCCGCGCCGGGGCACGCCGATGCACGCCTGGCACCTGGAGCAGAAGGCGATCTTCGAACCCGTCGGCGACTGGCTGCGCGCCCGTGCCTATCCGAAGCCGGGCGAGAGCTTCCATGACGCCGTCCAGCGGGAGGCGAAGGCCGCGCGTACCACCGCCGGAATGCTGGATGCGACGACACTCGGCAAGATCGACATTCGAGGCAAGGATGCACGCACGTTCCTGAACCGCGTCTATACCAATGCCTGGTTGAAGCTGGCGCCGGGTCGGTGCCGCTATGGTCTGATGCTGGGGGAAGACGGGATGGTCAGTGATGACGGTGTCACCGCCTGCATCGCCGACGACCACTTCCACATGACCACCACCACGGGCGGCGCGGCGAGCGTGCTGCAGAAACTGGAAGATTATCTGCAGACCGAATGGCCGGACCTGGACGTCTGGCTGACCACGGTGACGGAGCAGTGGGCCGTTGCCGCCGTCTGTGGTCCGAAGGCGGAGGAGATCGTTGCGTCAGTGGTCGATGGGATAGACCTCGATCCGGAGGAGTTCCCCTTCATGACCTGGCAGGACGGCACCGCCGGGGGCATTCCGGTGCGTGTCTTCCGCGTTTCCTTCACCGGCGAGACATCCTACGAGATCAACATCCCGGCCACCTACGGGCGCTGGCTGTGGGAGGAACTGATCGCGGCAGGCAAGCCACACGGCCTGACCCCCTACGGCACCGAGGCCATGCATCTGCTGCGCGCGGAGAAGGGCTTCATCATCGTGGGGCAGGAGACGGATGGCACGGTGACGCCAGGCGACCTGCGCATGGACTGGGCCGTGGCGAAGAAGAAGGGTGACTTCATCGGCAAGCGGTCCCTGTCACGCAGCGACACGGCGCGCGATGACCGCAAGCAACTGGTCGGATTGCTGACCATCGACGGCGACCATGTGCCGATGGAGGGCGCGCAGATCATCGGTACGGCGGAGGAACCCGCACCGCCGGTGCCGATGCTGGGGCATGTCACTTCCGCCTATTTCAGTCCGAACCTCGGCCGCTCCATCGCCATGGCAATGGTCAGGCGCGGTGGCCAGCGGATGGGGGAAACGGTCTGGATCGCCCGTCTCGGCGACAAGCCGGTCCCTGCGAAGATCGTGCATTACGACTTTCTGGGTGATGCCGTGGGAGAGTCCGCATGAACGCCACCTTGACTGCCCCCGTCCGTCGTTCCCCGCTGGCCCACCGCTCGGCGGTGTCTGCGCCCGACGACCTGCTGCACCTGAGCGAGCGGGCCTTTGATGCGAAGATCGTGCTGCGCGGATTGCCGGAGGTGCTGGCTCCCGCGGTCGGGAAGGTCACGGGGCTGGCGATGCCGGAGGCGACCCGCAGCACCGCGAACGAAACGCATCGGCTGCTCTGGCAGTCGCCGGACGAGTTCCTGCTGCTGGGACCGGTGGACGGCGAACTGGAACTGATGGCGGCGCTGACGGCTGAACTGGATGGTCAGCATGTGCAGATCGTCAATGTCACCGACTACCACACGACCCTTGTCCTCTCGGGTCCGAAGGCGCGCGAGACCCTGATGACCCTGTCGACGCTGGATCTGCATCCGCGCGGTTTCGCGCTGGATCAGGTCGCGGGCACCACCTTCGGTCATGCGCTCGGCTGGCTGGTGCAGACCCGGGATGATGAGGCAGAGGGCGGGCCATCCTTCGAGATCCTGGTGCGCTGGTCCCACGCCGACTACCTGTTCTGCGAACTGACCCACGGCGCGCGTGCTTTCGGCATGCCGGAGGCAAGACCGGTGAGCGGCGAGAAGATGGAAATCTGACGCCCGGCTCACGCATCCCCTTTCGGCGATTTCGGCATTGCCCGGACTCGCGTGATCCTGCATCTTCATGCGCGATGGTTCCGCCAAACAGACGTGCGGCGGATTGAATGGGAACATGGTGAGGACGACCCTAGAGGGACCGAATCCATGGCTGCCCCCGCAACTGTGAGCGGCAAGCGACACCCGATGAACCACTGGCCCCGACGGGCTGGGAAGGGGGGTGAAGCGATGACCCGCAAGCCAGGAAACCTGCCATCACCGTCCGTGCGTTCGGCGCACGTTTATTGAAAGTCGCACGGTGGGTGCGCGAAGGAGGCTACATGCATATCGAACCCGGCGTCGTTGATGGCGCCAGGATAATCCTCGGCTATGGCACTGCCGCAGCTTCCGTGGGGCTGCTCGGCAAGATGGCCCTGGGTACCATTCGCCACGATGGCGGAGTCACTGCTCTGGCAACGCGCAGTCTGGCGACAACGGCCTTGGTCTTCTGTTTCTTCGAGTTGCTGCCGCACTATCCGGTGGGCGTGTCGGAGGTTCACCTGATCCTTGGCTCCACCCTGTTCCTGATCTTTGGTGCGGGACCGGCGGCGATCGGGCTTTCACTCGGCCTGCTGGCCCAGGGGCTGTTGCTGGCACCATTCGACCTGCCGCAGTACGGCATGAACGTCACCACCTTGCTGGTGCCGCTCTGGGGCCTGAGCCTGCTCGCCAGGAAGATCATTCCGCCACGGACACCCTATGTCGAGGTCACGTACCTTCAGGCACTGACACTCTCGACCGCCTATCAGGGCGGGATTGTCGCCTGGGTCGCCTTCTGGGCGTTCTATGGCAACGGTTTCGGTTCGGAGAGCCTGGTATCCGGTGGCACCTTCGGTGCCGCCTACATGACCGTCATCCTGCTGGAACCGCTGGTGGATCTCGGGGTGCTTGCTGCTGCCAGGATGATGACGCCGCGTGTCGGCAGGCATCTGGTGCACAATCGGCTGCATCACGCCGCAGCCTGATCTGAAGTTCCCCCGGCGCATCCGTGCGTCGGGGGCTTTCGCAGATGGTGCCTTCGCCGACACCGTCTTCCGCCGACCGGGCATTTCGGGCGGTCGGATCAGGTCTTCTCGGATTTGTCCGTCAGGTTGCTGATCGGATCATCCATGAACATCAGTTCGCACCGCTCACCTGCGACCTTGCGAGCCTGGGATGTGGTCAGTTCCGTCCGTGTCTCGACGGCTTCGGCAAGTGAATCGATGCAATGCGACCTGGCCTGTATCAGGGCAAGTGCCTGGTTCTGTTCGGCAGTAGGGGCGACTGGCGCAACAGCGAACGGTCGCAGCGCTGACATCGCCGCGCCACAAAATGTGACACAGAATGCGACTGCGATCAGAATTCGTCGTGTGCGCAGGGTCGACATGCCTTGGCAAGTTTCCTCAGTCGGGGCGTTGATGCCTCTCGGAACGCGTCAACGCAATTGCCAGGCCACAATTCGAAGTGAAGCATGCACGTCTGATCTTGGTATTGGAATGATCGGCATCACAATTCGTGAACGATTTATCAACCATTGCCGATCCGTCGCTGCAGGTTTCGGCGGGTCACCTGAAATGTGTGGAAATGTCGGGGTGTCGATGGTACCCCCGGCGGGTTCCCGGATCGGGACGCACCGGGAGCGCGCCATGAAAGCAGTTATCCAGAGGATGATATGCCCGACACCCTGAGCCGCCGCAATCTCTACCCCCGGATCGACCCCTATGATCAGGGGTTCCTGGCGGTTTCCGACCGGCACACGATCCATTACGAGCAATGCGGCAACCCGGAAGGCAAGCCCGTCGTGGTCGTTCATGGCGGTCCGGGTGGTGGCAAGAAGCCCGATGATCGCCGGTTCTTCGACCCGGAAGCCTATCGTGTCATCCTGTTCGACCAGCGTGGTTGCGGCATGAGCCGCCCGCACGCGGAGCTGCAGGAGAACACGACCTGGGATCTGGTCGCGGACATGGAACGGCTGCGGGATCACCTGAATATCGACCGCTGGCAGGTCTTCGGCGGTTCATGGGGCAGCGCGCTGGGGCTGGCCTATGCGGAGAGCCACCCCGACCGGGTCAGTGAACTTGTCCTGCGGGGCATCTTCACCCTGCGGAAGTCGGAACTGCGCTGGTTCTATCAGGAGGGGGCCGGCGCGATCTATCCCGATACCTGGGAAGACTATGTGGCGACGATTCCGGAAGACGAGCGCGACGACATGATCGCTGCCTATTACCGGCGTCTGACCTCCGACGATCGGGACGTGCAACTGGCCGCGGCGCGGGCGTGGAGCATGTGGGAAGGCGGGACTCTCAGTCTCCATGCCGATCCGGGCCGTGTCAGCGACTTTGCGGATGCCGACTTCGCCCTCGCCTTTGCCCGTATCGAATGCCACTACTTCGTCAACGAGGGCTTCTTTGACCATGACGGCTGGCTGATCGACAATGTGGACCGGATCCGTCATCTGCCCTGCACCATCGCGCAGGGTCGCTATGATGTCGTCACGCCGATGATGACCGCCTGGGCCCTGCACAAGGCCTGGCCGGAGGCGGACTTCCGGGTGGTTCCCGACGCGGGTCATGCGGGGTCCGAGCCCGGTATTGTCGATGAACTGATCCGCGCGACGGACGCCTACCGGATGAGAGCCTGATTGCCGACATGACTGATCTCAACTTTTCCTCGCTGCTTTGCTCACGTCTCTGCCACGACCTTGTCGGTCCGATCGGCGCGCTCTCCAACGGTATCGAACTGATCGAGCTGGAGGATGACCCGGCCATGGCCGGCGACGCGCTGGACCTGCTGAAGATGTCTGCGGGCAACGCTGCCACCCGACTGAAGTTCCTGCGTCTCGTGTTCGGGGCCTCCGGCGGTGACGCCATGCCGCTGGCGGTGTCGGAGGCGCGGGCGACCACGCTCGAGTTCTACGCCGATCACCGGCTGAAGATCGACTGGCCCGCCAGCGACGGCCCGGACCCGGCGAAGAACCGTGTGCGCCTGCTGCTGAACATGATCATGACGGCGGCATTCGGCATGGTGCGGGGCGGTGTGCTTTCCGTGGTGCTGTCCGACGACGAACTGCGTGTCGTCGCCGAGCATGAGCGTGCCGAGCTGCCGGACGAGGTGCTGACCGCGCTGTCCGGCGAACGCGCCGCTGCCACGGTGGAGGATGCGCGGATCATCGAGGCGTTTCACGCGGGTCTGCTGGCCCGGGCCTCCGGCCTGACCCTGCACACGGAGAAGGGTGCGGGCCGGTTTGTCATTTCCGCATCCTGATCTACGTGTCAGGTGTGAATTGCAGGAGTTGAACCATGGACGCGCTTGATCTGATCACCAACCGGGCCTCCGTGCCGCCGCGCCTGCATGAGGAAACGCCGCTGGACGATGCGGTGCTGGAACAGATCTTCGCGACAACCGTCACCGCCCCCGACCACGGATTGCTGCGACCCTACCGCTTCGTCACCATCCAGGGGACGGCGCGGGAGGCCCTCGGCGAGGTCTTTGCCGAAGCCGTGAAGCAGCGCATGCCTGACGCGGAACCCGGCGTGGTCGAGAAGGACCGCCAGAAGCCGTTGCGGTCACAGACGCTGGTCGCCGTCATCGCCTGCATCACCCCGGACCATCCCAAGGCCCCGGAGATGGAGCAGATCCTGACGGCAGGCATGGCGGGTTACAACATGATCCTGGCGGCCCAGGCCATGGGTTACGGCGGCATCTGGCTGACGGGCGCGCCGACCTATGACGCCCACGTCCAGGCGGCCCTGCAGATCGGCGCGCAGGAAAAGCTGCTGGGTTTCGTTTACCTCGGCCAGCCGAAGCGCGACTTCAAGGCTCCCCGCCGCCCCGACTGGCGTGACTTCTTCAGCGCCTGGGGTGACGGGGAAGGCTGAGGCCGCTTCCCGAGTCAGTCCGCCCGGTTGCGGGTGCGGAACACGTTCTCCATCTCCCGGCGATAGGCGACGGTCGGATCGCTTTCATCGATTTCCACGTCGTCGTAGGTCAGGATTGCATCCTCATCCAGGTCGTGGCGCAGCCTGACACCATGGGCGAGACCCAGCGGCAGGCACCCGTCCATCAGTGAATCATCGGCGCGACGCAGCTTGCCATAGACAGTGAAGCCGCCTTCGCCATCCAGTGTCTCACCAGCCTTCAGCGCACGCTTCGCAGTGGCGACGACGTCACCGCGGAAACCGTTTGCGGAACCTGTGGCCTCGCCCCGCAGGGCGGCGGAAGCGACCGAGACACCGAGTTCCAGACCGATCAGGTGATAGGGTCGCCAGAGGGCTGCATAGTCACCGGTCGGATCCGTCACCAGTCCGTAGTCGGCAAAGCAGTTCCGGACATATTCATCCGGTGCGCGGAAAGTGACATAGACCCCCCAGCGGAGGTCGTTGGGAACCGGCTGGCCTTCATGCGTCTCGCAGGAGACGACCTCCACCGTGCCATCGGTGTCCAGCAGTCCGCCAACCGAGCTGGGGCGAAGCAGGGTCGACAGTTCGTTCACCGATGCAGGCGGAAAGGCCAGGCCCTTGCGCTCCGGTGTCAGGCGGCAGGCGTTGGAGACTGCGGCCATCTCGATGGCTGACTTGGTGCCGTCCAGGAAGGAATTGAACATCTGCGGGTTCATGCCCGATGCAGCCGCCCGCTCGGGCGACAGGCCGTAGTGCGACCAGACCGTGTCGGGTGTGGAGCGGTGATAGATCGGTCGATATTTCGTGCCCTTGCCTGCACAGACCACGTCCAGCCCGATGGCGCGCGCCCAGTCCACCTGTTCGGCGATCAGCGCGGGCTGATCGCCATAGGCCATGGAATAGACCACGCCTGCGCGGTTTGCCTCCTCCGCCAGCAGGGGACCGGCCAGCACATCCGCCTCGACATTCACCATGATCACATGCAGGCCGTGCGCGAAGCCCGCGCGGGCATGGCGAATGCCTGCCGCCGGATGGCCGGTGGCGTCGATGATGACGTTCATGCCGTCCTGCGCGATCAGCGCCATCGCATCCTGTCCGCACCATGTCGTTCCATTGGAAATGGCGTCGCCAGGTGTGCGTGCTGTCAGTTGTTCGTCCGCCCAGCCCGTATCCCGGCAGGATTGCCTTGCCCGGCCCTCCGACAGGTCGGCGATGCCGACGACATGAATGCCGGGGGTGCGGCGCGCCTGGGCCAGAAACATCGAACCGAACTTGCCCGCCCCGATCAGGCCGACGCGAACGGGTTCCCCGAGTTCGTGTGCTTCCAGCAGCAATGCATGCAAGTTCAAGGTGCGTTTCCTTTCAGCCCTGTTGTCAGGCAGAGGATATACGCAGCCAATGGTGGCGATAAGCCTATAGTTCGCTGGCGATCACGGGGTCCGGGCGGATGCCGTAGACAGCGATCGTCACCTTGGCGCCATCGTGCAGTTCCATCTGCTTGTGGCCGACAACCACCAGGTCGCCGTCCCGTACCTCACCGACAACGCCCTTGAAGTCCTTCGCCGTGGCATCGGAGCCGCTGGATTCGCAGATCTTGCGGTCTTCCCGGACCACACCCTCCATCACGCGGCAGTCGTCACCGGTCACGAAGTCCAGTGCCAGATCGGTCGCCCCCTTGTTGAAGGCGACGGTTCCTGTCAGTGACGCGATGGAGATGAATTCGCTGATGCCCACACCTGCGGCGAAGGGGGCGGCACAGCCCCCCATGATGGGCATGGCGAGCAGCAACAGGCCCGTGGCAGCCGCGCGCGTCGGCTGGCAGGCGCGGCGTTCGGTTCGGTGCTGTCGTGCGGCCATTTCGGGTTTTCCCTGCGTCGCGCGCCGCCACCGCGAATCGCGAATCAAACGAATCATCCTGAATATTCCAGCGCCCTGTCGGCTTCGCAAGTGCGAAGGGATGGCTGGGTCCGGTTCAGATGGCTTTTCCATACCCGGCGTCGTCTGGTATGCAGGCGGTGGAGACCGGTGGTGGGACTTTCGCACCTGCGAAATCGAAGCCGCTGATCCGCACATTCTTTCCGCTGCTTCGGTGTCCGGAGCAGCGTCTTCGCTCAGCCTGAAAGGAATCGGCAATATGGCACGCAGGAAAATCGCACTGATTGGTGGTGGCAATATCGGTGGGACGCTGGCGCATCTGGCTGCGCTGAAGCAGCTTGGCGACGTTGTTGTCTTCGATATTGTCGAGGGGCTGCCGCAGGGCAAGACGCTGGACCTCGCCGAATCGGCCCCGGTCGACGGCTTCAATGTCGGCCTGTCCGGCACCCAGGACTATGCCGATATCGCCGGTGCCGACGTCATCATCGTGACCGCCGGTGTGGCGCGGAAGCCGGGCATGAGCCGCGATGACCTGCTGGGCATCAACATCAAGGTCATGCAGGCGGTGGGCGAGGGGATCAAGACCCACGCTCCGGACGCCTTCGTCATCTGCATCACCAACCCGCTGGATGCCATGGTCTGGGTGCTGCAGAAGATCTGCGGCCTGCCGACCAACAAGGTCGTCGGCATGGCCGGTGTGCTGGATTCGGCGCGCTTCCGCTTCTTCCTGGCCGAGGCGATGAATGTCTCGGTGGAGGACGTGACCGCCTTCGTGCTCGGTGGCCATGGCGATACCATGGTGCCGTCCGTGCGCTACACGACCGTCGCCGGTGTGCCGATGCCGGACCTGGTGAAGATGGGCTGGATCACGCAGGAGAAGCTTGACCAGATCGTGCAGCGCACCCGCGATGGCGGCGCGGAGATCGTCGGCCTGCTGAAGACCGGCTCCGCCTTCTACGCTCCGGCCACCGCCGCGATCCAGATGGCGGAGGCCTATCTGGGTGACGAGAAGCGCGTGCTGCCCTGCGCCGCCTACCTGTCGGGCGAATTCGGCGTGGACGACATGTACGTCGGCGTTCCGGTGCTGATCGGCGCCGGCGGCGTGGAGCGGGTCATGGAGATCGAGCTGAATGCCGACGAGAAGGCCGGTTTCGACAAGTCCGTCGATGCCGTGCGCGGCCTGATCGACGCCTGCAAGGGCATCAATCCCGCTCTGGCCTGATCGCCGATCCTTTGCGTATTGCCCGGCACCTCCGCAAGGTTGGTGCTGGGCGGTTGCGCCCTGCGGGGGCGGCGGTTAGGTTGACCGCGTCCGGTCGGGGCCGTCCAGGATCATGTGGGGGAAGGCCTTGTGTCGGCCCGTCCCTGGTTTCCAACGATTATCCGGAACATCATGAACATTCACGAATATCAGGCAAAGGCGCTGCTGCGTAAGTACGGCGTTGCCACACCGAAGGGCGCGCCCGCGTTCACGGTCGAGGAGGCGGTCAAGGCCGCCAATGAACTGGGCGGCCCCGTTTGGGTCGTGAAGTCCCAGATCCATGCTGGCGGTCGCGGGGCCGGTCGGTTCCAGGGCAAGCCGGACGGCAAGGGTGGCGTTCGCGTCTCCACGTCCGTTGACGATGTCCGCACCAACGCCGAGGAGATGCTGGGCAAGGTCCTGGTGACCAAGCAGACCGGTGAAGCGGGCAAGGAGGTCAAGCGCCTCTATATCGAGGATGGCTGCGATATCGCGCGTGAGCTTTACCTCTCCGTGCTGCTGGACCGCGCGACCAGCGCCGTGACCTTCATCGCCTCCGCCGAGGGCGGCATGGAGATCGAGGAGATCGCCGAGACCAATCCGGAGAAGATCCTGCGGTGTCCGGTCGATCCGGCAACGGGAATTCAGGGGCATCACTGCCGCCGCATCGCCTATTTCCTGGGCCTTGAGGGTGACCAGGTGAAGTCGGCGTCGAAGTTCATCACCGCACTCTACAATGCGTTCGTCGAACTGGACGCCAGCCTGGTGGAGATCAATCCTCTGGTCGTGACCGGTGCGGGCGAGGTCATTGCCCTCGACGCCAAGATGAACTTCGACGACAACGCGCTGTACCGCCACAAGGATGTGGCCGAGCTGCGCGACGTGGAAGAAGAGGATCCGATGGAGGTCAAGGCCTCCGAATACGACCTCAACTACGTGAAGCTGGATGGTTCCATCGGCTGCATGGTGAATGGCGCGGGCCTGGCCATGGCGACCATGGACATCATCAAGCTCTATGGCTCCGAGCCCGCCAACTTCCTGGATGTCGGCGGTGGCGCGACTCGGGAGAAGGTGACGGAAGCCTTCAAGATCATCCTGTCGGACCCCAACGTGCAGGGCATCCTGGTCAATATCTTCGGTGGCATCATGCGCTGTGATGTCATTGCCGAGGGTGTTGTTGCCGCGGCCCGCGAGGTTTCGCTCGACAAGCCGCTGGTCGTGCGGCTGGAGGGCACCAACGTGGACCTGGGCAAGAAGATCATGGCCGAGTCGGGGCTGACCATCATTGCCGCCGACAACCTGGCCGATGCGGCCGAAAAGATCGTCACTGCGGTGAAGGAGGCTGCCTGATGTCCACTCTCGTCAATTCTGACACTAAGGTCATCTGCCAGGGCTTTACCGGCAAGCAGGGGACATTCCACTCCGAGCAGGCAATTGCCTACGGGACCAAGATGGTCGGCGGCACCAGCCCCGGCAAGGGCGGTTCCGAGCATCTGGGCCTGCCCGTGTTTGACACCGTGGCCGACGCGGTGGACCGCACCGGTGCCAATGCATCCGTGATCTACGTGCCGCCGCCGTTCGCGGCCGACGCGATCATGGAGGCGATTGCCGCCGAACTGCCGCTGATCGTCTGCATCACGGAAGGCATCCCGGTGCTCGACATGGTGAAGGTGAAGCAGGCGCTGCAGAATTCCGGCAGCCGTCTGATCGGCCCGAACTGCCCCGGCATCATCACGCCGGACGAGTGCAAGATCGGCATCATGCCCGGCCATATCCACAAGCGTGGCTCGGTCGGCATCGTTTCCCGCTCCGGCACCCTGACGTACGAGGCGGTGGCCCAGACCACGGCAACCGGCCTTGGTCAGACGACCTGCATCGGTATCGGTGGTGATCCGGTCAACGGCACCAACTTCATCGACTGCCTGGACCTGTTCCTGAAGGATGACGAGACCGAGTCGATCATCATGATCGGCGAGATCGGCGGCAGCGCGGAAGAAGAGGCTGCAGAATTCCTCAAGGCGTCTAAGGTAAAGAAACCCGTTGTGGGCTTCATTGCCGGTGTCACGGCGCCTCCGGGACGGCGCATGGGCCATGCCGGTGCCATCATCGCCGGCGGCAAGGGCGGTGCCGAGGACAAGATGGAGGCCATGCGGTCTGCTGGTATCGCGGTGGCGGATTCGCCGGCCGCGCTGGGCACCACGCTGGTGGATCTGCTGAAGGGATAGGGGGCGGGCAGAATATCGCCAGACCACCCGCACCCGGAGGCAAATGTCAGGAAAGGGACGCGGGGGAAAGCCCCGCGCCAACAACAGATGGGCGTTCAAGAACTCGGAGCAGGCTTTCTCAACGGTGCCAACACGGCCTTCATCGAAGGGCTCTACCAGAAATATCTGGAGGACCCGACGTCAGTCGATGAAAGCTGGGCGCAGTTCTTCAGCGAGGTCGGCGACGACATCGCGACCGTTGAGCGAGAGGCTCAGGGCCCGAGCTGGGGCCGCACGACCGAGGAGATGGGGGTCGATGACCCCTATGAACTGATTGGTCCTGCGGTCAAGGCGGCGCAGCGATCGGAGCAGTTGGGGCATTCGGAGGCACGGGCGGCGACGCTCGACAGTCTCCGGGCCCTGATGCTCATTCGCGCCTATCGTGTGCGCGGTCACCTGATCGCGCATCTCGACCCGCTGCAGCTTGATCCGCCGACCGTCCATCCGGAACTCGACCCGAAGACCTACGGGTTCGAGGAAGCGGACATGGACCGGCCGATCTTCCTGGACAATGTGCTGGGCATGGAAACCGCGACGATGCGGGAAATCATCGACGTGGTCCGCAAGGTCTATTGCGGCACCATGGCGGTTGAGTACATGCACATCCAGAGTCCGGAGCAGAAGTCCTGGATCCAGCAGCGGATCGAGGGGCCGGACAAGGATGTCACCTTCACGATGATGGGCCGCAAGGCCATCCTCAACAAGGTGACGGAGGCCGAGGGCTTCGAGAGCTTCCTGAACGTCAAGTACACCGGCACCAAGCGCTTCGGGCTGGACGGTGGCGAGGCGCTGATCCCGGCGATGGAAGCGATCATCAAGCGTGGCGGTCAGCTCGGGGTTAAGGAGATCATCCTCGGCATGCCGCATCGCGGTCGCCTGAACGTTCTGACCAGTGTCATGGGCAAGCCGTTCCGCGCGGTGATCTCGGAATTCCAGGGCAATGCGGCCAACCCATCGGACGTGCAGGGTTCGGGGGATGTGAAATATCACCTCGGCACTTCCTCCGACCGGGAGTTCGATGGCAACAAGGTGCATCTGTCGCTGACCGCCAACCCGTCGCATCTGGAGGCGGTCGATCCGGTCGTCATCGGCAAGGCGCGGGCGAAGATCGGTCAGCTCGGGTTCGACAGCTGGCGTCAGGTCATGCCGATCCTGATGCATGGCGACGCGGCTTTCGCGGGGCAGGGTGTCGTTGCCGAGTGCCTGGGCCTGTCCGGGCTGAAAGGCTATCGCGTCGGCGGTACGCTGCACATCATCGTCAACAACCAGATCGGTTTCACGACCGCCCCGAAGTATTCACGCTCCTCACCCTACCCGTCCGATGTGGGCAAGATGGTGGCCGCGCCGATCTTCCACGTGAACGGTGATGACCCGGAGGCCGTGGTGCACGCCGCCAAGGTGATCACGGAATTCCGTCAGGAGTTCGGGGTCGATGTGGTGCTGGACATGTTCTGCTACCGCCGTCACGGTCACAACGAGGGCGATGAGCCGTCGTTCACGCAGCCGATCATGTACCGCAAGATCTCGTCCCACCCGACCACGCGCCAGATCTACGCAAAGAAGCTGGAAGAGGAAGGCACGCTGAAGGCCGGAGACGGCGACGCGATGGTGACCGACTTCCGCAACTTCCTGGAAGAGGAATTCGAGGCCGCGACGTCCTACAAGCCCAACAAGGCGGACTGGCTGGAGGGCCGCTGGCAGGGTCTGCGCATCGCCCCGCTGGGGGACCGTCGGGGTGCCACGGCGGTGCCAAAGGAAGTGCTGGAGGAGATCGGCAAGGGACTGACACGGATTCCCGAAGGCTTCAATGCCCATCGGACCGTGAAGCGCCTGATGCAGGCCAAGGCAAAGATGTTCGAGACCGGGGAAGGTTTCGACTGGTCGACGGCGGAGGCGCTGGCCTTCGCGACCCTGCTGATGGAAAAGGTGCCGGTGCGGCTGTCCGGGCAGGACTCCGGTCGCGGTACCTTCAGCCAGCGGCATTCCGTGCTGGTGGATCAGCAGACCGAGGACAGGCATCTGCCGCTGAACAACATCGCCGAGGATCAGGCCAATTACGAGGTCGTCGATTCCATGCTGTCGGAAATGGCGGTGCTGGGATTCGAATATGGCTTCAGCCTGGCTGAACCGAACGCGCTGGTTCTGTGGGAGGCGCAGTTCGGTGACTTCGCCAACGGCGCGCAGGTCATTGTCGACCAGTTCCTGTCCACCGCAGAGCTGAAATGGCTGCGGATGAGCGGGCTGGTCATGCTGCTGCCGCACGGGCTTGAGGGGCAGGGGCCGGAGCACAGTTCCGCCCGTCTGGAGCGCTACCTGCAGCTCTGCGCGGAGGACAACCTGCAGGTGGCGAATGTCACCACGCCTGCGAACTACTTCCACATCCTGCGCCGGCAGATCCATCGCGACTTCCGCAAGCCGCTGATCCTGATGACGCCGAAGTCGCTGCTGCGTCACAAGAGCTGTGTCTCGACCATCGACGACATGGCGACCGGATCATCGTTCCACCGGGTTCTCTACGAGGACAATCCGCCCTGTTCGCGCAAGGACACCAGGAAGCTCATCCTGTGCTCCGGCAAGGTCTACTACGACCTGGTGGAGAAGCGTGAGGAACTGGGCGTCGAGGACGTGCAGGTCATGCGGGTCGAACAGCTCTATCCCTATCCGACCGAACCGCTTGTCGAGGAGCTGAAGGGCTTCCGGCACGTGGAGAAGGTCATCTGGTGCCAGGAAGAGCCGAAGAACATGGGGGCATGGTTCTTTGTCCAGAACTGGCTGGAGGAATGCTTCCGGCTGGCTGACATGAAGAACGTGTCGCGTCCGGCCTACATTGGCCGTCCGCCGTCGGCTTCACCCGCGACGGGGCTGAACAAAACCCACGTGAAGGAGCAGGACATACTGTGCCGCAAGGCGTTGACGGGAACCCCTGCCGACGCCATGAACCGCGAGAATTTCTGATTGCACCTGCGCGAGGGAGCGCCTGATGACCGTTGAAATCAAAGTCCCGACCATGGGCGAGTCGATCTCCGAAGCGACCGTCGGCCAGTGGTTCAAGCAGCCCGGCGACGCGGTTGCCGTGGATGACCCACTGTGCGAACTGGAAACCGACAAGGTGACGCTGGAGGTCAATGCGACCACTGCTGGTGCCCTGGCCGAGATCCTGGCCGAAGAGGGCGCGACGGTTGGCGTCGGCGCTGTGCTCGGCACCATCGATGAGGGCGCCGAAGGCAAGACCGCGGCTGCGCCGAAGGCCGATCCAGCCCCGGCGAAGGCCGAGGCATCCGCTGCACCCGCCAAGGCTGCACCGGCCGAAAAGCCGAAAGCCGCGCCTGCGCCTGACCGCAAGGTCGTGGCCATGGATTCGGCGAGGGAACTGGCCGATGCCAAGGGTGTCAGCCTGGCCGGCATCGAAGGCACCGGCAAGGACGGTCGCGTGACCCGCGCCGATGTCGCCCGCGCCATCGCGGAAGGTCGGGCGAAGCAGGCTGAGCGTCAGACTGCTGCGCCTGCCATGGCGGTTTCCGCCCCCGGATCGTCCGGGCCGCGGGCGGAGGAAGAGCGGGAGGAACGGGTGCGGATGACGCGCCTGCGCCGCACCATCGCCGGTCGCCTGAAGGAAGCGCAGAACAACGCCGCCATGCTGACCACCTTCAACGAGGTGGACATGACTGAGGTCATGGCGCTGCGGTCCGAACACAAGGACGCGTTCGAGAAGAAGCACGGTGCGCGTCTGGGCTTCATGTCGTTCTTCGTGAAGGCCTGCATCGCCGGTCTGAAGGACCTGCCCGCCGTGAATGCGGAGATCGACGGCGACGACGTGATCTACAAGAATTACTACCACATCGGTGTCGCGGTCGGCACGCCGAACGGGCTGGTGGTGCCTGTGGTGCGCGATGCGGACCAGCTCTCCATCGCCGGACTGGAGTCCACCATCGCCGGTCTGGGCCTGAAGGCCCGCGACGGCAAGCTGGGCCTGAACGACCTGCAGGGCGGCACCTTCACCATCTCCAATGGTGGGGTCTATGGTTCGCTGATGTCCACGCCGATCCTGAACCCGCCGCAGTCAGGCATTCTGGGGATGCACAAGATCCAGCAGCGTCCCATGGAAGTGAACGGGGAGATCAAGCTGCGCCCGATGATGTACCTGGCGCTGTCCTATGATCACCGCATCATCGACGGGCGGGAGGCAGTGACCTTCCTGGTCCGGGTCAAGGAATGCCTGGAAGACCCCCGTCGCATGATCCTGGACCTCTGAGGTCCGGGCCCGAGAAAGCAACAGCACGCACACCGATCCTGATAGGCGAAGAGCATGTCTGAAGAGAAGCGTTACGATCTGGTCATCATCGGTGGCGGTCCCGGCGGCTACGTCGCGGCCATCCGCGCCGCCCAGAACGGGTTGTCGGTCGCCTGTGTCGAGATGCGCGGGCGACTGGGGGGCACCTGTCTGAATGTCGGCTGCATTCCGTCCAAGGCATTGCTGCAAAGCTCCCACCTCTTCGAGGAAGCGCGCGATCACTATGATGTTCACGGCATTCAGACCAGTGGCGTGAAGCTGGACCTGAAGACCATGCTGGGCCGCAAGGACAAGGTCGTCACCGACCTGACCGACGGGATCGAGGGGCTCTTCAAGAAGAACAAGGTCGACTACATCATCGGCACCGGCCGGATCATCGACAGTGAGACGGTCGAGGTCAGTCCCGGTGGCCGCAAGAAGAAGCAGACCCTGTCCACGGACACGATCCTGATCGCCACCGGCTCGGAAGTGGCGACGATCCCGAATGTGGAGATCGACGAGAAGCGCATCATTTCCTCCACCGGCGCGCTGGAGTTGCCGAAGGTGCCGAAGTCGCTGATCGTCATCGGCGGTGGCTATATCGGCCTTGAACTGGGGTCCGTATGGCGGCGTCTCGGTGCCGAGGTGACCGTGGTCGAGTTCCTGGACCGCATCACCCCCGGCATGGACGGCGAGATTTCCAAGCGCATGAAGGTGATCCTGGAGAAGCAGGGCATCAAGTTCATGATGGGCACCAAGGTGACCGAGGCCAAGGCGCTGAAGACCAAGGTCAACCTGACCGTGGAACCGGCCAAGGGCGGTGACGCCCAGACGCTGGATGCGGAGGTGGTGCTGGTCTCGGTCGGCCGCCGCCCCTACACGGAGGGCCTGGGCCTCGAGAACGTCGGCGTCGAAACGGATCGCGGCTTCATCACGGTCGATGATCACTTCCAGACCTCCGCGCCCGGCGTCTTTGCCATCGGCGATGTCATTCCCGGCCCGATGCTGGCGCACAAGGCGGAGCATGAGGGCGTGGTCGTCGCCGATTACCTGGCCGGAGAGCCAGGTCATGTGAACTATGAAACCGTGCCTGGCGTTGTCTACACATGGCCCGAAGTCGCCTCCATCGGTCGGACCGAGGAGCAGCTCAAGGAAGCAGGCGTGAAGTACGCCGTCGGCAAGTTCCCCTTCTCGGCCAATTCCCGTGCCCGCACGGTGGGGGAAAAGGACGGTCTGGTGAAGATGATCGCCGACAAGGAAACGGATCGCGTGCTGGGGGTTCACATCATCGGTCCCGACGCCGGTACCATGATCCACGAGGCACTGGCCGCCATGGAACTGGGCGGCACCGCGCACGAGATCGCGGAGATGTGCCACGCCCATCCGACACTGAACGAGGCAGTCAAGGAAGCGGCACTGGCGGTCCACAAGCGCACGATCAATATGTAGCTGCGGATCCGCTTCGGGATTGTGTGGGCGACGGGTCAGTCATAGACTTCCGGACATGGCTTGGCCCGCGCCACCTCCCTCCGACCGGGGAAGTATCCGACATACGGGGCAGATGGATTTCCTGACCAACTGTCCGGGCCAGTGCATGCGGAGGGATTGCGGAAACGGCTCGATGCAGGAGGTTCTGCCATGAGATTTTCCGCACCCGTATTCCGCCTGAAGCGTCGCGCACGTCTGCTTTCCCGAAGCGCATCAATCCCGCTGCATCAGGCACTCGACCAGGTGGCCCGCGCGGAGGGGGCCGGAAGCTGGTCCGCACTTGCCGCCCGACTTGCCGCAGACCGGCCCGCACCGCGTATCATCGGGCAACTGCGCCCCGGTGATCTGCTGCTTCTCGCCGCGCGTCCAGGGCAGGGCAAGACCATGCTGGCGCTGGAGCTGCTGCTGGAAGTGGCAAGGCGCGGTCAGATGACCTGTTTCTTCACGCTCGACTGGAGCGCGTCGGAGGCACAGGCGCGACTGATGTCCTTGCGCCAGGAGGGCGGGGCGATTCCCGATGGGATTCTGATCGACGCGTCGGATGGCATCAGCGCCGACCATGTCATCAGCCGGATGGGCGATGCAAAGCCCGGCAGTCTGGCCATCATCGACTACATGCAACTGCTGGATCAGGATCGGCGCAAGCCGGAGATTGCTGTCCAGATCGAGGCGCTGAGGTCATTCGCGGCGCAAACGGGGGTGATCTTCGTCCTGTTGTCACAGATCGACCGGTCTTGGGATGCGGCCCGCAAGCCGTTCCCCGACATGGCGGATGTGCGCCTGCCGAACCCGGTGCCGTTCTCGGCATTCGCCAGAGCCTGCTTCCTGCATGACGGGGAGATACGGCTCGACGTCGCATCGGCGTGACAGGACGCACGTGCCAGGTTCAGTCAGGGAAACCTACCAGCGCGGGCAATCGGCACGTTTAGTGAAATTGCGCAGGGAGAGCAGGTACTGCTCCACCGCCGACTTGACGGCGGCTGTGCATTCCCCGATCTCCGTCTTCAGGGTGTTGCGATAGAGCCCCATGGCAATGCCGTGGGTAACCGAAATTGCTGCCACCTGGCGCTCCGACCAGCAACCGCTGTTCCGTTCCCGCTCCATCAGGGGCAGGTATGACTGGTTGCCCCAGTCCAGTTCACAGAACTCCGCGAAGGCGGATCCGGCCCCGCGGGAGATGACCTGTTGCGTCATGTCGCGGGGCAGCATGCCGTCGATCTTCTCGATGGCATTGGCCGGGGCGCAGGGACTGCCACCGCAGTCGCCCACCTGAATGTTCGCCACCACCAGATCAGAGACCTCCTTCACCACATCCGGGTCGATCTCCTCGATCATCGAAGGCTCTTCCGCCGCCAGCACAGTGCCACTGAGCAGGCAGCCGGCAATCAGGGCGACGCACAGGCGGGACTTGCGAAAGGTCATCAGCTATCGGTCTCCATGGGCAGGTCGGGGTTCACGCACCACTCGGTCAGCGAGTTGTCGTACAGCGCCACGTTATCGCGACCCAGCAAGGCCATGACGAACGCCGGTGTCGTTGCCGCAATGCCGCCACCGCAATAGGTGACGACGGGGCCGGAGCCATCCGCCCCCACATCATCCAGCATCTTCTGCAATTGCGGCAGGGGCAGGAAGGTCTTCGTTGCCGGGTCCAGCATCTCCCGCGCAGGCACGTTGACGCTGCCCGCGATCCGGCCCGGACGTCCGTAGTGCGTGCCCCCGGTGCCGGAATGCTGGTCCCGCCCCAGCGCGTTGAGCACGACTGTTCCCGGCTCCGCCAGCGCCGCCCTGACCCGCGCCTGGTCGGCAATCAGTTCCGGGCGGGGACGGGGCGTGAAGGTCGCGGACGGATGCCGGACGCTGCCACTCTCCGTCGGTCGTGCTTCTGCCTCCCACTTGTCGATACCGCCATCCAGGATCGCGGCATTGTCGAAACCGAAGGCCCGCAGCATCCACCAGACACGGGTCGCCCACATGGGATGAAAACGGCTGTAGAGCACGACGCGCGTGTCATCCCCGATCCCGATACGACCGGCCCCTTCGGCGAAGGCCGCCGCCGTCGGCAGGGTGAAACGCAGGTTCGGATCGGGCCGTGAGAGGTCGGCCTGAATGTCTATGAATGCGGCCCCCGGTATGTGCGCGGCCTGCCAGTCGGTGATGCAGGGCTCGACGCGGTAGGTGGTCTCCGGGTCTGGCGCCAGCCGGGTGGAGCAGTCGAAGATGCGCAGGTCGGGATCATCCATGCTGGCGGCAAGTTCCGCAGTGCTGATCAGCCAGCGCGCCTGTCTGTCGGTCATGTCGCTCCTCCCCCGAAGAAAACTGCGCGCCTGTCCAGCGATTGATACGGTGTCGGGCTATACGGCCCGGCCGATTGGCGCGATCATGGTGACCATGGAGGACCGATCATGAACGACCAGACACCCGTACGCCAGAGCGCCGTCGGTGACGCCAATCCCTTCGCAGGCGGTTGCGCCTTTGTCGAGGGGGCCTATGTCCCGATCTCGGAGGCAAAGGTTTCCGTGCTCGACTGGGGCTTCAACAAGTCGGATGTGACCTATGACGTCGTGCATGTGCGCGACGGCGGGTTCTTCAGGCTGGACGACCACCTTGACCGCTTCTTCGCCTCCATGGCCGCCCTGCGCATGAAGGTGCCGCACGACCGGGCGGAAATGGCGGAGATCCTGACCGAGTGCGTGCGCCGGGCGGGATTGCGCGATTCCTATGTCGCCATGGTGACGACGCGGGGGGTGCCCGCACACGGACTGCCGCGTCTGCCCAGTCTGGTGACCAACCGTTTCATCGCCTACGCCATCCCCTGGGTCGATGTGATCAGCGAGGAGGTGCAGGAACGCGGCGCCCATCTGATCATCGCGAAGACACCGCGCATTCCCGCCGCCTCCGTTGACCCGACAGTGAAGAACTATCACTGGGGGGACATGATCCGTGCGCTGTTCGAGGCGGAGGACGCCGGTGCCGATACGGCGGTCCTGCTGGATCAGGACGGCTACGTGACGGAGGGACCGGGGTTCAACGTATTCGCTGTCATTGACGGCACGGTGGTCTCGCCGGACCGTGGCGCGCTGGAGGGGGTGACGCGGCAATCCGTGCTCGATCTCTGTACGGAGCTTGGCATTCCCTGCGAGGTCAGGCCGCTGACAGCCGACGAATTGCGCGAAGCCGATGAGGTCTTCACCTCCACGACAGCCGGTGGTGTGATGCCGGCGTCACGCATCGACGGACGCATCAAGGGCAATGACCGGCCGGGCCCGGTTTCCATGCGCCTGAAGGAAACCTACTGGCAGTTCCACAAGGATGGCTGGCACATTACGCCCATCGATTACTGACCCCGCCGACGAACCGGCGATCAGCGCCTCACGCCAGCCAGCCGAAGACATGGCCTGCCGCCATTGAACCGCTGATGGCCAGGATCAGGTAGAGCAGGAACGGCCTGGGTTTCAGTACCGGGAAGATCGCGATCGCGCCCCAGATGCTGACCACACCGCCGGAGATCAGGAATGCCATGGCCGCACCTGCTGACATGCCGTGGTCCAGCAGCGCGCGTGTCAGGGGCAGGGCGGCATAGCCGTCCACGTAGGCTGGTGCACCGACCAGGACCGCCAGCGGGATCGCCCAGCGGCTTTCCTCCCCGACGTAGGCCGACAGGGCCTCCGGCTGCAGGATCAGACCCAGCAGATGCTCGGCGGCGAAGGCCGGGATCAGGCAGATCAGGATCAGCCGGCTGGTCGCGATCGCGGTCTGCGTGAAGGTCCGGCGGCGTTCCGGTGTCTTCCAGACCTGCATGTCGAAGCTCGTCTGCGTGCTGCAACCGGCCTGTGACAGGCTGCCGACGATGCCGTTGCTGCGCAGCGGGGTGGTTGCCCAGTCGCGCCTTGCCAATGCTGCCGTGACCAGACCACCCCAGATCCCCAGGGCAAATGCGGCGAGGGTCTTGCCGATGGCGAATTCCGGTCCCAGGGTCGCGGCGGTCACGGCCAGCATTGCGGGGTCCGTGATCGGGGACGACAGCCAGAACGCCATCACGGGTGCCAGCGGAACCCCGGCTGCCAGCAGCCCGGCCATCAGCGGCAGGACTGTCACGCCACAGACCGGCGTAACGGCCCCGATTGCCGAGGCAAGCAGGATGACCTTCAGCATGTGCCCCGCAAACATGCGTGCAATGCCGTCCCCCGCGCCACTTGCCATGATCCACGCGGCGAGCAGGATTCCGGGGATCACGATGGGCGCGACCGAGACAAGGCTTTCTGCAACGAAGGCCAGTACGCCCGCCGTGCGGTCGGGAACCAGCAGAAGGCCGCCCGCAATCAGGAACACGGCACCGCCTGTCAAGGCGGCAGATGCCGACAAATGGAATCGTGGTGATCTCGCGGATCCGGACATTGGTGCCTCCAGCATCGTGTGGCTGGACTTTCGCGGTATGTGAGGCATATGTGAAACAGGTAATTTGGAAATCAGTCATGAGGTTTTCCGATTGAACATCTGAGCAGTGAACTGCTTCGCACCTTCCTCGCTGTGGCGGAGACCGGCAGCATGACGGAAGGTGCGGGACGGATCTTCCGGTCCCAGTCCGCCACCAGTCTTCAGATTGCGCGGCTGGAGGAAGTGCTTGGGGCGCCGGTGTTTCAGCGTCACGGTCGTGGCGTTCGGCTGACCCGGGTGGGGGAGCGGTTGCTGCCTGTGGCGCGCGAGGTCACGGAAACCCTCTCCGACACGCTGCGCGAACTGACGGCAGATGGCATTCACGGCACCTTGCGGCTCGGCATTCCCGATGATGAGAGCACGACGACACTGTCGCGCATCATCGGAGAGTTCACACGCTCCCACCCCCTCGTTGAACTGAACCTGACCTGCGCGCTCAGTGCCGGGTTTCCTGCCGCGCTGGCCAGCGGTGCCCTCGATCTCGCCGTCTATGAGGTCCAGCATCCCCCTGCGGCAGGGGGCGTCCTGCGGGAGGAACCGACAAGCTGGATGGTTTCCCGCCGCCACGACGTGCTGGCCCGTGACCCTCTGCCGGTGGCCCTGTTCGACCGGGATTGCTGGTGGCAGCAGGCCGCGCTGGACAGTCTTCGCGAGACCGGGCGGCACTATCGCGTTGTCTGCTCCAGCCAGAGTGTCCTGGGTGTGGCCGCCGCCATCGAGGCCGGAATGGCTGTCGGGCTGCTCGGCCAGGCCAGCCTGACACCGACCATGCAGTGTCTTGGCCCGGAAGACGGGTTTGGCCGGATGCCTGTGTCCCGGCTGATCCTTGGTCAGCGCCCAGGGGCAGGTGGGGCTGCTGTCGAAGCGATGGCAACGGCGATTCGGCAGGCTTTCGCGAACTGACGGGACAGCAACGGCCCCGACACCGCCGGCAGATCAGATCAGATCAGCCAGCCCTCCACCGATTCCGCGCGGCCCTTCAGCGGAATGTCACCGACACAGGTCGCATCGTCACCGGCGCGCGCGGCGGTCACGGTTGTTCCACTGGCCAGGATGACTGTTGCACCGGCATTGGCGGACATTCTCGATGCCTGCGTCTCCAGCCGGTTGGCAATATTTACCGTGTCACCGACAATCGTGTAGTTCATGCGGTCTGTCGCACCGATATTGCCGACAACGACGGGCCCGGTATGGAGGCCGATCCGGACATTGACCGGATCGTCGCGGTGGCTGTTGTCCTTTGCCACGGCCTCCCGGATGGCCCGTGCGGCCAGTACGGCCCGTGCCGCGTGATCGTCCTGAGGCTCGGGCGCACCCCAGAACGCCATGACCGCGTCACCGATGAACTTGTCGATGGTGCCGCCCGTTGCCTCGATCTCGGCCGCCAGCAGATCGAAATGCGCGTTCAGGAATTCGGCCGTCCGCTGGGCGCTCCACTTCTCCGAGCGGCCCGTGAAACCGCTGATGTCGGTGAACATGACCGTTACCATGCGCTCCTGGCTCGTGGTCGCTTCGGCCTGGCCCTGCGCCATCAGGTTCTGCACCAGACGCTTCGGGACATAGGTCTCGAACCAGCGCAGTCCCGAAATCATGCCGTTCATGGATGCGGCCGCATTGTCGAGTTCCCGGAAGGAACTGCGGGGCAGGGGTTCCAGCCCCTCCAGATCCAGCTTGCGCGCCCGATCCGCAAACTGCGCCAGCCTGACAAGCGGGCTGGCCAGACGCCGCGCGGCGAGGAAGGCGATCAGCAGGCTGAGGATCAGCACCGCGAATCCGGCCAGCCCGGCCATCAGCAGACGCATGAGCTCCGTGGTCACGTCCTCAAGGGGAAACGCGAGTGCCAGTTTCCATGGCACTTCCCCATAGCGGTCCATCGGCGCGATCAGCAGGACGTGGTTGTTGCCGGGCAGGTTGACGATACGGGATTCGAAGTCTTCGGCCTGTACGTTCAGAAGCTGGGTGCGCTCCTCCAGATAGGCGCTCAGGATCGGATCGTTGAAATCAGCCGCCGACAGGTGATCTGGCCGCGCATCGGCTGCAATACGGCCGTCGAACATTGCCGGGTGCGCCAGAACCCGGTCGTCGCCATGAATGATGAAGGCCGTCGCATAGACCTGGGCGGCGGCATTCGCCACGGTCTGGGCCAGCAGGTCGGTCGGCACCCTGGCGCCGATCATGCCGACGAATTCGCCATCGATCTTCACCGCGCGCTGGTAGGTCAGCAGCGGCGTGCCGATCTCGTGATTCCAGAGGATTTCGCCCCACTGCGGCGGCTGGTCCGCCGCCGCGGCGATCCGGTCGGTTATGTCGGGAATGCCCAGCAGGTCGCCGCGGCTGACCACGCCGCTGCCGTCCTCCCGTCGCACATCCAGCATCTGTGCTTCCAGATCGACGAATGACATGGCGCGGGTCACGGGCGTGGCGGCCAGCGCACCGGTCATCATCTTGGCCAGCGGACCGTCGATATTGAGCGGCTGACCGGGGTTCTCCGTCTCCAGGAAGGTGCCGACAAAGCCGACCTGTCGCTCCACGGGCCGCAGTTCCGCATGGATTCCGTTCTGGATGAGTTGCAGCGCAATGCGCGCATTGCCGAGCAGCAGGTCCTGCGTGTTGCGTCGCGCGCTGCCAAAACCGAGGAACAGGACGGTCACCACGGCCAGCAGGACCAGCCCACCGATGCCGATGGTCAGGCCCGCGCGCATACCAATCGTCAATCGTGGCAACCGAAGCTTCATCAAGGTGCTATACGGGCAATCCGGTTCGGTTAGAAGAGGCTTTGATGAGCGCGGCGATTGAAGGTTTTTTGTTGAGCTTCGGGCTGATTCTCGCAATCGGGGCGCAGAACGCCTTCGTGCTGCGTCAGGGACTGAAGCGGGAATATGTCCTGACGGTCACGACGATCTGTGCAGTGGCAGACGCGTTGCTGATCGGCGCAGGCGTCATGGGGCTTGGCAGTCTGATCCGGGAAGCGCCCGGACTGATCCGGATCGTCACCATAGGTGGCGCGATATTCCTGTTCGTTTACGGACTGCTGGCGCTGCGTCGCGCGTTGTCGCCCTCTGCCCTGCAGGCAGCCGCGGACCGTGGCCTGAGTTACCGGGCGGCGATCCTGACGGTACTGGCCTTCACGTTCCTGAACCCGCACGTCTATCTGGACACGGTGGTGATGCTGGGTGGCCTGTCCGCGCGCTATGACCTTGCCAGCCGCTTCGCCTTCTGGGGCGGCGGTGCGCTGGCATCGGCCGTCTTCTTCTACAGCCTCGGGTTCGGTGCGCGCTGGCTCTCACCGGTATTTGCGCGCCCGTCGGCCTGGCGGGTCTTCGACGTGATCGTCGGACTGATCATGTGGGGCATCGCGGCGTCGCTGCTGGCAACGCTTGCCTGATCAGTCAGCCGCATCCTCGGAAGCCGAATCCGCCGACGCCGCAGGTGCAGCGGAGACGGGGCTTTCCTCGCGGGGCTTGCGCGGCCTGCGCACGCGCTTCACGACACGTTCCAGGCCAGCAGTGTCCGATTCCTCGACCTGTGCCACGGGTTCCGGTGCAGGCGCGGGGACGGGTGTCGGGGTATCTTCATCCCGGGCATCCTGCGCAGCCTGCGGCTGGCTGTCTGCCTGTCCGTCGCGGTCCCGGTTGTCGTTGCGGCGGGGGCGGCGCGGCTGCCGGGGTGCGCGTTCCTGGCGCTCGCCACGATCCTGAGCCTCCGACCGGTCCTGGTCATCGTCTTCATCGCCCTGGTTCTGCCGGCCCCGGTTGTCGTCACCGTTGTTGTTGTTGTTGCGGCCCTGGTTGCGCCGCTGTCCGCGACGGGGATCATCGGGCTGATCCTGCTCGGCCATGTCGCGATCTTCGTCATTGCCCTGCTGGTTGTTCTGATCGTAGTCGCCGCCACCGTTCTGCTGTGGCCGGTTGTTCGGCTGCTGGCTGGACATGATGCGGTAGTAGTGCTCGGCATGCTGCCAGAACCCTTCCGCCGCAATCGGGTCCCCTGTCGCCTGCGAGTCCCGCGCCAACTGGCTGTACTTCTCGTAAACCTGGCTGGCGTTGCCCCGGATCTTGCCCTCGGGCCCGTTGCTCTCAAAGCTGCGGTTGGGATTCGGTGCGCGCCGGTTTGAACGACCGCGCGCACGGTTCTTGTTGGGTGCTCTCATTGATCCGCCAAATTGTCGCTTCGGGATATCATCCATCGTCTACTGACGAGAGATGTCTGCTCGCGCAAACGCGCTTTTGTGTGAGCTGTCGGTCCGGGGAATCTGCCAAGTGACATATCACGCCCGAAAGGCCGTGGCAGAAAGCTACGGTGTACCAGCGTCATTTCCAAGTGCTTTTTTCACGCAGGGCGCGGTTTTCAGCGCGACTCCACGGTTTATTCCACCCAGATCGGTGGTGGTCGCGATGATTTCAAGGCCGGACTGCTCTGCCAGCAGGGCAATGGATGCCTCCTGCCCCTGCCCATGTTCCAGGATCGTGATGCCTTCCGGCTTCAGGTAAGCGGCAAGCTGCGGCAGCATGATGCGATAGGGACCGAGACCATCCTGTCCGCCATCCAGCGCCAGGCGCGGTTCATGGTTCCGCACCTCCGGCGCAAGCCCGTGGATGTCTTCGCTCGGGATGTAGGGCGGGTTGCTGATGATCAGGTCAAAGCGACCCTTGACACCGGAAAACCATTCGCCCTGCGCGAACGATGCGCGATCCCGAAGGTTCAGTGCCACTGCATTGTCCCCGGCGACAGCAAGCGCGGCCTTCGAGACATCGATGCCCAGCCCCTGTGCAAGCGGTCGTTCGGCGAGCAAGGTAAGCAGCAGGCATCCCGTCCCCGTGCCGAGATCAAGAATCCGTGCGGGGGCGCCGGCAGCCAGGTGCCGCAGGGCCAGCTCGACCACACATTCGGAATCGGGGCGCGGGTCCAGCACATCCGGCGTGACCCTGAACGCGCGCCCGAAGAATTCCCTGCGGCCCGTCAGATGAGACACAGGCCGACGGTTCAGGCGTCCTTCGATCAGGGTATCGAAACGGGCTGCCTGAGCCGGGGAGACGGGCTTCGATGAGCCCGGAAGCAGGCTGGATGGATCGCACTGCATGGCGTTGCCCAGCAGAACCCGAGCGTCGAGTCTGGGTGATTCCAGGCCCGCCTGGCGCAGGTGCCGCGTGGCGCGGTCCAGCAGCGCGCCGACGGTTTCCTGTTCACCCAGCGTCGGCAAGGCTTTCCAACCGTCGGGCCTGATCCTCTGCCACCAGCGCCTCGATCACTTCCCCCAGGGCGTCGCCACTGACGATTTCCGCCAGCTTGTAGAGGGTCAGGTTGATGCGGTGGTCGGTCATGCGCCCCTGCGGGAAGTTGTAGGTGCGGATACGTTCCGACCGGTCGCCACTGCCCACCTGCTGGCGGCGGTCAGCGGCCCGTTCACCATCGACGCGCTGCCGCTCCGCATCATACAGGCGTGCCCGCAGCACCTTCATCGCCTTGGCGCGGTTCTTGTGCTGGGACTTCTCGTCCTGCTGCGTCACCACCAGACCTGTCGGGATGTGCGTGATCCGCACTGCCGAGTCAGTGGTGTTGACCGACTGACCACCCGGCCCGGAAGCACGGTAGACATCGATGCGCAGGTCCTGGTCGTCGATCACCACGTCGACCTCCTGCGCTTCCGGCAGGACGGCGACAGTGGCGGCGGAGGTATGGATACGCCCGCCGGATTCGGTCTGTGGCACGCGCTGGACACGATGGGTGCCGGATTCGAATTTCAGGCTGGCAAAGACGTTCTGGCCGTTGATCTCGGCAATGCCTTCCTTCAGACCGCCCAGATCGGTCTCGCTGATCTCCATGGCCTGAAAGCGCCAGCCGGACAGCTCGGCGAAGCGCTGGTACATGCGGAACAACTCGCCCGCGAACAGCGCCGCCTCCTCTCCGCCCGTACCGGCGCGGACTTCCAGGATGGCGCTGCGGGCGTCGGCCGCGTCTCCGGGCAGCAACTGCAGCATCAGTGACCGCTCCAGCGCCGGACGTTCCTTCGACAGCGTTTCCAGCTCGTCACGGGCCAGATCGCGCATTTCCGTATCCCCGTCCGGATCGTCGATCAGGGCCTGCAGGTCCGCCGTCTCCGCATCCATTGCGGCAAGGCGGTTGATCCCCTCCACGACCGGGGTCAGTTCGGCATATTCGCGGGCGAGGTCGGTGAAGTCGTCACGATCTCCACCACCCTCCGCCATCAGGGCTTCCAGTTCCTCATGACGGACCCGAATGCGCTTCAGCCGGTCGCGCGGGATCATCAGACGCGACTTCCCTCATGGTTGGCGAGTGCCGCGGCGATGCCGTCCAGCGCAACCTCGCTCTGATCGCCGGTTGTCAGGTTGCGCACCTGCACCACGCCCTTCGCCAGTTCGTCGTCACCGAAGATCAGGGCTGCCGCCGCGTTCAGCTTGTCTGCACGTTTCATCCGCTTGCCGAGGTTGCCGCGGAAGGCCTGATCGACGACGAAGCCGTCCCGGCGCAACGCCTGTCCGATCTTCAGGGCCTCGGTCTCCGCGACCTCACCGATCGGGATCAGCGCAATGGGACGGGGGGCTTCGCCGGTTGCCCCGGAAAGCATCGCCAGACGCTCGATACCACCCGCCCAGCCGATGCCTGGGGTTGCGGGGCCGCCGAGTTGTCCGATCAGCCCGTCATAGCGCCCGCCTGCGATCACGGCCCCCTGCGCCCCGAGTGCATCAGTCACGAACTCGAATGCGGTGTGTGTGTAGTAGTCCAGTCCGCGTACAAGGCGCGGGTTCAGTTCGTAGGCGATCCCGAGCGTGTCGAGCCCGAACAGGACGGTGCCGAAGAAGTCCTGGCTCTGCTGGTTCAGGTAGTCGCCGAACAGCGGCGCGTTCTCGACGATCCGACGGTCGCCCTCATCCTTCGAATCGAGGATGCGCAGCGGGTTGCGCGTCAGTCGGCCCAGGCTGTCCTCCGACAGCTTGTCGCGATGATCGTTGAAATAGGCGACCAGCGCCGCGCGATAACCGTCACGGCTCTCCGGGTCGCCCAGCGTGTTCAGATGCAGCACTGTCTTGTGCAGCACATTCAGGCGATTGAGGATCTCTGCCCCGACCGAAATGACTTCCACATCTGCCGCCGGTTCCGGCGCGCCGATGATCTCGATATCGATCTGGTGGAACTGGCGTTGACGGCCCTTCTGCGGACGCTCGTAGCGGAACATCGGCCCGGCCCCGAAGGCGCGGAAGGGCACATTCTGCTGCAGACCATTCGAGATGAAGGCCCGGCAGATCGCCGCCGTGTACTCGGGGCGCAGTGTGATGGACTCACCGCCGCGATCATCGAAGGAGTACATTTCCTTCGACACCACGTCGGAGGTCTCACCCATGGATCGGGCGAAGACGTCGGTGAATTCGAAGATTGGTGTCGCCATCTCCCGATAGCCGAAGGTCGCGGCGGTCTGGCGTGCAACGGAGATGACTTCCCCGTGCGCGGCGAAGTCGTCAGGCAACAGGTCGTGGGTGCCGCGAACGGGCTGGGCTTTGGCCATTGTTTTCTTCTTGTTTCAGGTGTTCGGATGTCTGTGGAGGTGGGGACCGGCTCAGGCGGCGTCGGGTGTTGCCGCCTCGGCTGCTTCGGCGGCCTGGATGGCTGCGACCTTCGCCTCCACCATGCCGACGATATGCTCGACCAGCTTCTCGTCATCGACATTGTGGTCCGCGATACCGCCGACATAGACCTTGTGGTTGCGGCCCTTGGCGCCGCCTGTCAGGCCGATATCGGTTTCCCGCGCCTCACCCGGGCCGTTCACGACGCAGCCGATGATGGACAGCGTCATCGGCGTCGTGATGTGGGCCAGCCGTTCCTCCAGCACCTCCACGGTCTTGATCACCGGAAAGGCCTGCCGGGCGCAGGAAGGGCAGGAAATGATGGTGACGCCCCTGCGGCGAAGTCCGAGCGACTTCAGGATCTCGTAGCCGACCTTCACCTCTTCCACCGGATCGGCGGAAAGCGATACCCGGATCGTGTCGCCGATCCCGGCCCACAGCAGGGCACCGAGACCGATTGACGACTTCACGGACCCGCCGATCATGCCGCCGGCCTCCGTGATTCCGAGGTGAAGGGGGTAGTCACAGGCTTCCGCCAGCCCCTGGTAGGCGGCCACCGACAGGAAGACGTCGGATGCCTTGACGGAGATCTTGAACTCGCGGAAGTCGTTGTCTTCCAGGATGCGGGCGTGATCCAGCGCGCTCTCAACCATCGCCTCCGGGCAGGGCTCGCCGTACTTCTCCAGCAGGTGTCGCTCCAGACTGCCGGCATTGACACCGATGCGCATGGAGCAACCGTGATCCCGTGCGGCCTTCACGACCTCCCGTACCCGCTCGGCGGACCCGATGTTGCCGGGATTGATCCGCAGACACGCCGCGCCCGCTTCCGCCGCCTCGATGGCGCGTTTGTAGTGGAAATGGATGTCGGCCACGATGGGCACGGAGGCGGCACGCACGATCTGGCGCAGCGCCTTTGTCGATTCCTCGTCGGGGCAGGAGACACGGACGATGTCCGCGCCTGCCTCCTCCGCCGCGCGGACCTGTGCGATGGTGGCTTCCGCATCCGATGTCACCGTGTTGGTCATGGTCTGCACGGCAATCGGGGCGTCACCACCCACCAGAACATCGCCAACCCTGATCTGGCGGGACTTGCGGCGATAGATGTCGCGATAGGGGCGGACGCTCATGGGGCGATCCTCACTCTCGGTTTGTCTGGTTCGTGTGGCAGGTCAGCCTGCGGCTGCATTGTTACGACATGGGGTCGCAACAGGGGAGGGGGAAGCGACGCAGATTGTCGCTAACGCGTTCCGGCGTTCTTCAGCAGCCAGTCCGGGTCAAGCGCCAGATTGTTCTGTGAGTCCGAAAGTCGCCCGACGGGACCCAGGCTCCTGCCATCGACGACCAGCTCCAGGCCATTGACGTTGTCGCTGCGGATCAGCAGTCCATCCAGGCTCGGCACCCGGTATTCGTCACCTGCCTGCAGCACGCGATGCGGCAGAACCGTGCGTCCCCCGGCCTGCTTCACGAATATCTGCGCCCGGTCGGTGGCGCGGATGACGATGCGCGCGTCCGTATTGGCAACGCCGAAGACGCGCGGCACATATTCGGTGCGTGGCGCGGTCGGCGGCAGGGGCGGCGGGCCGAGCGCGGCGATCTGCGGCACGGACGGCTCTTCGACAGTGACGCCTTCAGCGGTCGGGGCGGTTTCTTCCGCTGCCTGATCGACAGGCTGGGACGGAACCGAACTGTTCAGGGTCGCCATGTCCACGGCGGTCAGCGGGATGGATGTATCGGCCAGGGCAGCGGTCGTGGTTCCTGTCCCCGAAGGCGTTGTCGTACCGGCCTCACGCGCGGGCGTGACAGCATCGGCATTCCCGTCCGATGCGGAGTCTGCCCGGGCGTCAGCGGCGTTCGCGGCCATCAGACTGCCGGAACCCTGTCCGGAACCAGAATTCCCGTCACTCTTGTCCTCGGACTGACGCACTGTTGCCGGTTCGGAAGGTGTGGTCGCCAGTGCCACGGTTTCAGGCTGTACCTGCCGTGCAATGCTCTCGGGCACCTCCGGCACGATATCGACGATCTGCTGATCCTCACCCTGCAACACGAACCAGCCGCCATAGACCGCGGCCCCCAGCAGGACCGCGACCAGCAATGTTGCCGGGCCAGGCCGCCGGTTCTCGTTCTGCGGCACGGGAAATTCGAGACGGCGGCTGTGACCGCCGGTTCCTGCCTCGTCCTTGAACATCTGGACACAGACATCGCCGTCCGCACCCAGAAACTCGGCGTAGCTGCGCAGGAACCCGATTGCATAGATGCGCCCCGGCAGATCGCCGAATCGCCCTTCCTCGATGGCTTCCAGATAGGCGACACGGATGCGCAGGCGTTCCGAAACCTCGGCCAGCAGCAGGCCGAAACGGTCGCGCTCCGCCTTCAGTTCCGCGCCGACACCACGATAGACCCCGTCGCCGCTGCCATCAGCCTCCTCGACCTCATAGAGGTTCAGTCGACCTTCGCGCGCTGAAACATCTTCGGCAATCTGGCGACCGCTGTCAGGCATGACGCAATTCGGCTCCTCAGGGCAGGGTGTCCCTGCTGCAACATTCCGGATGCAAATGCGTGGGATCGGCGGCTGGCTGTTGCCAGTCTGCGAATCGATCTTTCGCAGTGCACCATTTCGGTTTCTTAGCGAACTTTGGGGGACAGTAGAAGGGAAATCTGGCGGGAAAAGGGCAGTTTTTCAGGGGTTTTCAGGTTTTCACGCCATGCTGGGCGGCAAATGCCTCGAACATCGGGCGCAGACTGCCTTCGTTGCGTTCTCCCATGCGCGACATCTCCTGGCGCAGCGCATTGGTGTCCAGGGAGAGGATCATCTCCTTGACAGCGCCGATCGCGTTCGGACGCATCGACAGTCTGCGGAACCCAAGCGCGACCAGCACCATGGCTTCCAGCGGCTGACTGGCCATCTCGCCACAGATCGAGAACTCGACGTGGTGCTGCTGGCACTGCTCCGAAATGCGGCGCAGGGAAGAGACGAAGCCGGGGCTGAGTGTATCGTAACGTGTGGCGACGCGCGGGTTGCCGCGATCAGCCGCATACATGAACTGCATCAGGTCGTTGGAGCCGATGGACACGAAATCGACGCGCGGCAGCAGGGCGGGCAGGCGCCAGACCAGGGCCGGAACCTCCAGCATCACGCCGACCTTCAGAATGGCCGGCCCTGCGCGCCCCCGCGCCTTCGCCCATTCGACTTCCCGCAACAGCACGGCCCGGGCGGCTTCGAACTCGGCGACGTCGGCAATCATCGGGAACATGACACGCAGTTCCCGTCCCTCCGCAGCGGAGAGCAGGGCACGCAACTGCATCCGGAACAGGGCTTCCTGATCCAGCGAGATGCGCACGGCGCGCCAGCCCATGGCCGGGTTGGGCTCGGGGTCACGTTTCAGGTAGGGAAGCAGCTTGTCACTGCCCACATCCAGGGTGCGGAAGATCACCGGACGGTCACCGGCGGCATCCAGCACATGCTTGTAGTAGGCCGCCTGTTCCTGCATCCGGGGCAGGCGGGAGCGGACCATGTAGTGCAGCTCGGTGCGGTACAGCCCGATGCCATCGGCAGCGGTCTCGTCCAGATGCCGAAGGTCCAGCAACAGGCCGGCATTGCAGTAGAGCTCCACCTTCATGCCGTCCCGCGTCACCGCCTCCACATCGCGCAGGGCACGCCGGCGGGCCTGTACTTCCTGCTGCATTGCCTCGGTCTCGCCGAAGGCATCGATGACATCCTGATCGGGCCGTACGAAGACCTGTTCGTGGTCTCCATCGACGATGACGAGATCACCTGAATTGATCCTGTCCGTCGCCCCGGTACAGCCGCCGATCACGGGAATGTCCAGTGCCCGGGCGACAATGGACATGTGGGATCCGACACTGCCCTGTTCCAGGATCACGGCCCGCAGCTTGGTCTCGTCGAAGTCCAGCAGTTCCGCCGGACCCATGTCCCGAGCAACCAGGACCACGTCATCGGGCAGATCGTGTTCCAGCGCATTCACGTCGGCGTTCAGGCGATTGAACAGCCGGTTGGCCAGATCGTCCATGTCCGCCAGTCGCGCACGGATATAGGGGTCCGGGATCCTGCGGAACCGCGCCCGCGTCTGGTCGTGGGTCCGCTTGACGGCGGCCTCCGCAGTCAGGCCCGTGTCAACGGCCTCCCGCATCCGGCGCTGCCAGCCGGGATCGTGCGCGAACAGGCGAAAGGCCTCCATCACCGTGCGCGACTCGCCTGCGGCGATGGCCGGCTGGGCCAGCATCTCGTCGATCTGGTCGTGGACGTCGCGGATGGCATTGTCCAGCCGGACCAGTTCCTCCTCCGGGTCATCGGCAACGGTCTGCCGCACCGTGATATGCGGCGCATGCAGCACGGCATGGCCCTTGGCAAACCCGTCAGCGAGACTGCGCCCGGCCAGGCGTGTCGGGCGGCTGTTGCCCGCCACGGATTCGGCGGCCGTCTCCGGCGGGACCAGCGCGCCGGACGCGATCATCTGGCCGAACACCAGCGCCAGCATCTCCAGCGCTTCCTGTTCCTCATCCTGATAGTCGCGGGCACTGACGTTCTGCACCACCAGCACGCCCAGCACCCGGTCGGCATAGAGGATCGGCACGCCCATGAATGACATGTAGGCGTCTTCCCCGGTTTCCGGTCTCGGCTCGAACGCTGGACTGGACCGCGCGTCCCGCAACCGCACCGGCAGGCTGGTCTCGGCCACGTGACCGACCAGGCCTACACCGGCCTCCATGCGGGTGATGCGGACTGCTTCCCGCCGCAGGCCTTCGGTCTCGAAGAGTTCGAGTGCCCCGTCAGCCCGGCGGATGTAGACGGAGCAGACTTCCGCCACCATGTTGCGCGCGACCAGCCGCACCACCTCGGCCAGGCGCACCTCGGGCGGTTCCGCCGACTGCATGATGGTTCTGAAGTCACTCAGAAGCTGTCGTGACTGCGCCGCCGCATCACGTTTCATCCGATTGCCCCCCACGGGCTGTCATGCGACCAGGGACTGTCCGCACGTCGCTGTCGTTTCAGTCACTGGCGTCTGATGCTTGTCCCACCCCCTGAATGCAACATCAAATGTGGTTTTCCGATGGCCGGTATCCGTTCAGGCACCGAGTATCTTCCAGACGCCGGAAGATTGCAGCACTGGTGTTTCATCAACCCACAACCTGCCGGTCACGAAGACCAGACTGCGGGTCTGGCGTACGATGTCGCCCTTGCCCTGCATCCAGACGCCTTCGCGCACGCCGGATAGGAACTGGTTGTCCAACTGGATGGTCGCGGTGGTGGCGCCACCGATGGCGTGGTGGATCGTCCGGCCAAGCAGGTGGTCCATGAAACTCATCAGCATCCCACCGTGCACGACGCCGCGCTTGTTCAGATGTTTTTCCGCGATCAGGACACCATAAGTGGAGTCTCCACCGGCCTCATCGCGGACCCAGGTCGGGCCGATATGACCGCTGAAGGGACCCTGACCCGTAACCTGAACGAACCCGTCCGGCACCAGATGCTGCATGTTTGCTGTCTCCTCTCGATTGAGTGATGCGCGTTCTTATCACGCGGTTCTCCTGAATGTCGCGGCAGCCTACGATGCGATCATGATTCGTGCCCTTGCCCCGATGATCGACCGTCCATGCCGTTCCCTGCTGACCGGTCGGCATGACCAACCGTTAACCGTGGGGGTGCTATCCTCCCGCCAGTACGCCACCAGAGGGGAGGGTCCGAAACATGTTCGATCTGCCGGTACTGATCTCGGAAACCGAGGCAGGGTTTCGCCTGGCCGTGATGGTGAACGAGGATGTCGTCATCTCCCGCAGCATGTCGCGCGCCGATCTGGAGCAGTTGAAGGTGCGGATCAATGCCGCGTTGGGCGAAGAGGACCGAAACTTCGCCGACTGGGATTCCTGACACTACTGCTTGCCGCCTTCGCCGCGACCACTCCGTCGCTGGCGGAGCCAACACACGCGATCTCCATGCACGACCAGCCGAAGTATCCGAAGGGGTTCAGTCACTTCGGCTACGTCGATCCGACCGCACCCAAGGGGGGAACGCTGCGGCTGGCCGCGACGCAGGGGACCTTCGACAGTCTGAACCCCTTCATCTTCAAGGGACAGGCGGCGGAGGGCTGGCGCCTGGTGTTCGAGGCACTGACCAAGCGCTCCCAGGACGAGCCCTTCTCGCTCTACGGTCTGGTGGCGGAGTCCATCGACATGGATCCGTCTCGGCGCAGCATTGCCTTCACGTTGCACCCGGATGCCCGCTTTGCCGACGGGGAGCCGATTACGGCGGAGGTGCTGCTGTGGTCGTGGCAGACCCTGCGCGACAAGGGGCGGCCCAATCACCGGCTCTATTATCGGCAGGTGGCGCGGACGGCGGTGGATGGCCGCACGGTCACCTTTCACCTGGGCAGTGGAGAGAACCGCGAACTGCCCCTGCTGATGGCCTTCATGCCGATCCTGCCGAAGCACTGGTTCGAGGCGAATGGCTTCGAGCGGACGACCCTCGATGCCATTCCCGGCAGCGGCCCCTATCGCGTGGCGGAACTGGAGCAAGGGCGCACGATCACCTATGCCCGGCGCGCGGACTACTGGGGGCGTGATCTGGCGGTCAATCGCGGCGACAACAATTTCGACCGCATCACCTATGAGTTCTTTCGTGACCAGACCGCACGGTTCGAGGCGCTGAAGGGCGGACTGTATGACGTCCGTTTCGAGCTCGATCCGGCACTGTGGGCGGAGGGGTATGACTTTCCCGCCGTGCGCGACGGCGAACTGAAGAAGCTGGAACTGCCGCTGGAACGGCCCGTCGGCATGCGCGGACTGGTCTTCAACAGCCGCAGGGCACTGTTCGCCGACATCAGGGTGCGCAAGGCGCTGGGGCTGGCCTTCGACTTCGACTGGATCAACCGGAACCTGTTTCACGGCTCCTACGCGCGCAACGTCAGTTACTTCCAGAACAGCGATCTGGCCGCCAAAGGGGCGCCGTCAGAGGCGGAACAGGCGCTGCTGAAACCATTTGCCGGGCAGATACAGGCGGCGGTCTTCGGCCCGGCGGTTGCCCCACCGGATGCCGAGGGCCGAAACGGTCTGCGCCGTAACCTGCGCAAAGCCCAGAAACTGCTGGCGGAAGCAGGATGGACGGTCGGCAAGGATCAGGTGCTGCGCAATGCGGAAGGTGCCGCCTTCGCGTTCGAGATCCTGTTGCATGATCCGACCGACGAGAAGGTGGCGCTGAACTTCGCACGGGGGCTGAAACGGCTGGGGATCGAGGCCACGGCACGGACGGTCGACCCCTCCCAGTACGAACGACGCCGCCAGAGCTTCGACTACGACATGATCGTCAACCACTGGTACCAGTCGCTCAGCCCGGGGTCGGAGCAATGGTACTACTGGGGGCAGGCAGCGGCGGACCAGCCCGGCAGCCGCAACTATGCCGGCGTCAGCCTGCCCGCCGTCGATGCCATGGTGGGCGCGCTGACCGCCGCGACAAGCCGGGGTGAGTTGCAGACCGCGGCCCGGGCACTGGATCGTGTGCTGCGGGCGAGCCATCTGGTGGTGCCGCTCTACTGGCAACCGACAACGCGCATGGCCGTCAGTGCCGCCCTGCGCCGCCCTCCGGTGGTTCCTGTCTATGGTCCGCTGCTGACAAGCTGGTGGCGGGAGCAGGAATGATGCGACAGGCACGGACCGAACTGACCTTCGAGACAGACGGCAGGGGCTTGCAGGAAATCACCCGCATCGTCACTGACTGGTGCCGGGACACCGGGATCGCGGAGGGTCTGCTGACGGTCTTCATCCGGCATACTTCGGCGTCGCTGACCATTCAGGAAAATGCGGACCGGGATGTCCTGCTCGACCTGAACCGGTTCCTCGACCGGCTGGTGCCTGACGATACTTCCCTCTACCGGCACGTGGCGGAGGGCGCGGACGACATGCCGGCCCACATCCGCAGCGCCCTCACCGCGACCAGCCTCGGTATTCCGGTGGCGGACGGTCGGCCCCTTTTCGGCACCTGGCAGGGGCTCTATGTCTGGGAGCATCGGACCCACCCGCATCGCCGTCGGGTCGTCCTGCATCTGATCGGGGAATGATGTCCAAGGGAAAGCAGATATCGACCTGGTTGCTCGACCAGGGGCGCATGGCGGAAGACATGGTGACCCTGCTGCGCGGTCTGATCGGGCAGATGCAGGCGGTGGGGATACCCATCGCGCGCATGACCCTGGGGCAGCGCACCTTGCATCCGGAAATCGCTGCCGTTGGCTATGCCTGGAACGCGGATGAGGACGAGGTCGAGATCCGCAATGTCGGTCACGAACTGCATCAGACAGTGGACTATCTCGTCAGTCCGGTACGGGTCATCCTGGAGGGTGGGGAGCAGGTCCGATGTCGCCTGGAGGGCGACGACCCAGACCTGGAGTATGCCTTCCTGGAACGTCTGATGGGGGAGGGGTACACGGATTACCTGGCGCTGCCGGTACCGCTGACGGACGGCAAGCGCAATCCCATATCCTTCGCCATGCGCCGCGCGGGCGGGTTCACCGACGCGGATGTCGAGGATATTCGGGAGTTCCTGCCGGTCTTTGGCCTGTTGAGCGAGATCCACAGCGGCCGCAAGCTGGCCAGCAACCTGCTGGACGTCTACCTGGGCCATGGTACGGGCGAACGGGTGCTGGAGGGGGCGATCCGCAGGGGCTTCGCCCGGCGCATTCCGGCGGCGGTGTTCTTCTGTGATCTGAGGGGCTTCACCGCGATGTCGGAGCGCCTGCCGCGGGACTACATCATCCATGTGCTGAATGACTATTTCGGCGCGGTCGGAGATGCGATCAATGCGGCGGGTGGTGAAGTGCTGAAGTTCATCGGCGACGCCGCGCTGGCCATCTTTCCGGTGGACGAGGCCGACGGCGCCAGGGGGGCGTGCAACCGGGCGCTGGGTGCCGCCCACGCAGCCATTTCCGCACTGGAGAAAGTGAACGAGCGGCGCAGTTCGGAGGGCAAGCCGGATCTGGTCAGCAGCTTCGGACTGCATGTCGGGGATGTCTTCTACGGCAATATCGGCGCCTCGGGACGGCTCGATTTCACGGTGATCGGACCTGCCGTGAACCGCGCCGCGCGACTGGAAAAGCTCTCGGCCGACATGGCGGAGCCGATCCTGGTCACCTCAGCCTTCGCGGAGGCCGCCGACGGAGAATTCCGTTCCGTCGGCCACCATCCGCTGAAGGGGATCGAGGCTGAAGTGGAAGCCTTCGCGCCGATCCCCTGACCGGCTTTCAGGGCTCGACGATCAGCGCGTCGATCAGCGGCCAGGTGTCTTCGCGCAGGGGCATCGACTTGCGTGCCTCCAGGTCGAAATGGATGGTCGTGACCTCCAGGGTCGCAGCCAGCGCGCCGGTCTCCGTGTTGGTCATCCGGTGCATGCCCACCAGCGATGTGCGGCCCCGCCTGACGATACCGCTCTCGATCGCCAGCAGACTGCCGACGACCTGTTCCGCCTTGTACTCGATGACGTGTTTCACATCGACGAAGCCCAGCCGCTGCTCCCCCATCTCCGCCCACTTGTAGCCGCAGGCAGACAGCAGGTGGCCCGCCGCCTGATCGAAGAAGTGGATGTAGTACATGACATTCATGTGGCCCATGTGATCGCAGTGCCACGGATAGATCGTGCCCCGGAACGTCTCGGTCCATCCAGCCATTGTTGGTCCTCCCCTGAAACTGAATCGCAGGGACATTCTGGTTCACGCGTTGAGGCAGGTCACCTGCGGAGCAGCCATGCGTCCTTTCCGGAGCTCAGGCGCTGTCGATCGGCAGCCACGCGGTGGCCGCCAGCCCGCCCTCCGGCCTGTTGGCCAGTGTCAGTTCACCGCCCAGCCTGCGGAACACGTCTCGCGCCAGGGCCAGGCCCAGCCCCGAGCCACCGGTTTCCCGGTTCCGTGAGGTTTCCAGCCGGTAGAAGGGCTGGAAGACCTTCTCCAGCTCGTTTTCCGGCAGGCCCGGTCCGTTGTCCGTGACGATCAGGATGGCGCGACCGTCCCGCTTCGACAGGTTCAGCGCGACCTCACCGCCGCCATAGCGCAGCGCATTCTCGATCAGGTTGCCCACCGCGCGTTTCAGGGCCACGGGTCGACCGTCCATGGGCAGGCGCTCCGGCCCCTCGAATCCGACCTGCCCACCCTGCGCCGCCGCATCCTCGGACAGGTCGCGCAGCAATCCGGCCAGATCGATGCGCCGGATAGCCTCGGTCGCCTGATCGCCGCGAATGAAACCGAGCGCCTGGTCCACCATCTGCTGCATGTCGTCGATATCGCTGACCGCGCGCTGCTGCTGGTCGGGGTCATCGATGAACTCGGCCCGCAGGCGCAGCCGGGTGAGGATCGTCTTCAGGTCGTGGCTGAGCGCGGCAAGCATCAGCGTCCGGTCGTCGATCAGCCGCTTGATCCGGGTCTGCATCCGGTTGAAGGCCACGGCGGTTTTGCGCAGTTCCCGCGACCCGCTCTCCGGCAGGGGCGGGGCATCCACGTCCAGACCAAGCCGGTCCGCCGCCTGGGCCAGTTCCCGCAACGGGCGCGTTGCCCGGCGCGCGGCCCAGATCGCGAAGACGATGATCAGCAGGCAGGTGAAGCCGATCCAGAACGTCCCCCGGACGGCCCAGCGGTAGGCGAGGCGGTCCGTCGAGACAAGGAAGTGAACCCAGGTACCGTCGTTCAGGGTGGTGGCGAAGATCAGCTTGCGGCGGCTGGGCAGCAGGTCGGGCTCAGGTGGCCCGTCCGGTGGTCGGGTGCGGTCATGCTCACCGCGACCGAAACCGGACCTGCCATCGCGATCCCCTGCCTGATCGTGATCGTGGTCCCCATCCCGTGGCGGCACGATCACCAGTGGCCGACCGCGCAGGGCAGGCAGGTTCCGGTCAACGAAGCGACGGATGCCGCGCTGCATGTCGCCATGAAAATCACTGTCATGGTCTGCGCGGGGCGGCGGTCCGGAGCGCATGCGCACGCCCAGCGTCGGGCCTGAAATGACCCGCGCCAGTGCCTGTCTCTCTTCCGGTGCGGTGCGGTCGAGCAGGATCACGATCTGCTCCGTCCGGCGTGCTGTGTGATCCAGCAGACGACGCGCCGTGTCCGCCCGGTCCTTTGCATACCAGCCGATGGTGATGGCCAGCGCGATGGCCAGCAGCAGCATCAGGACCAGCGCGAGCCGTCCCGCCACGCCGCCGACATGCAGCCGGTTCAGGAAGCGGTGACGTCGCATGAGAAGTAATAGCCTCCATGCCGCACGGTCTTGAACATGCGCGGGTTCTTGGGGTCCTCACCCAGCTTGCGCCGCAGGCGGCTGAGGGCGACATCGATGGAACGGTCGAACGGGCCGAGTGAGCGGCCGGTGGTCAGGTCGGCAAGCTGGTCACGGCTGAGGATCTGCTGCGGGCGTTCGGCGAATGCTTCCAGCATGTCGAACTCCCCGGACGTCAGGGTCACCAGCGTGCCCTCCGGATCGCGCAGTTCCCGCGCGGCGAGGTCGATCTGCCAGCCCTCGAACGTCAGCACACGCGGGCGGTCGCCGCTGCCGCCTTCCTGCTCTGCCGTGTCACCGGTCCGGCGCAGCACGGCCCGGATGCGGGCCAGCAGTTCGCGCGGGTTGAAGGGCTTGGGCAGATAGTCGTCCGCGCCCACCTCCAGCCCCACGATCCTGTCAGCCTCCTCCCCGAGTGCAGTCAGCATGATGATCGGGGTCTTCACGCCGCTGCCGCGCAGGCGACGGCAGATGGCGAGCCCGTCCTCCCCCGGCATCATCAGGTCGAGGACCAGCAGGTCGAAGCGACCGGCGGCGAGTCTCTGATCCATCTCCCGCCCGTCGCGGGCCGTGTCGACGCGCAACTCGTGACGCACCAGAAACCGCGCCAGCAGGTCGCGGATTTCCCGGTCGTCATCGATGATGAGCAGGTGCGGTGTCCGTTGCATGCCTCTCAATATAAGACCCGGTGGCTCTGGTCCGGCAGCTTTTCGTAACCGCTTGTAACCACCCGGCCCGGCGTTACCGACCGTTACCGAACGTTGCTTCCAGCGGGTCGAAGGGCGCGCGTCGATGGCCCATGTCTGGGGGGCGCCGGGATGACCCGGCAGACAGATCAACGACCTCGGACAAGGAGATGAGGAAATGAACAAGCGTCTCAAGATCATGCTGGTGAGTGCCGTTGCAGCGGTGGGTGTCACTGCCGGTGCCGCAGCCCTGCATGCCCAGTCCGGTGACGGCTACGGTCACCAGGCTCGCATGGGCGGGCACCACGGCGGCATGAAATACGTGTGCAGCAATGGTGAGGAGCGTCTGGAGGACGTGATCACCTTCGCCGATATCCGCCTGGGCATCCGCGATGACCAGCAGGCGACCTGGGACACCTTCGCCGCATCCGTCCGCGATGGCGGCAAGGAACTGCTGACCGCCTGTGACAGCATGGACGTCCTGCGCGGCGGCACTGCCCCCGAACGGCTGGCCGAAATGGAAGGGCTGATGGAGAAGGCACTTGGTGCCCTGAAGCAGATCCGCACCTCCTTCGATCCGCTCTACGCCGTGCTGGATGAAGACCAGAAGGCCACCCTGGAACGCCTGACCCACCACCGCCGCCACCACGGCCACGACGATGACGACCGGGACGAGATGCCCCGCAAGGGCTGACCGGTTCCCGCCGACCGCGATTGAAGGGCCTCCTTTCCAGGAATGGAATTGGGGCCCTTCTGCCTGTTCACGTTGTGTTGGGTGGGTGCGGTTCCCTGTCCGAACGGGACGACCTACCCGGTACGCTTCGCGGAGACATGAAGGCTTATGCCCTCCATGGATTCGAGATATGAAAGGACCGCGAACAGGTTCTCGGCACGGGGGTTCCCGTCGGGGCCGAGCATTCGCATCAGGCTTTTCGGATTGCGCTGAACCCCTTGCCCCAGCGCCTCGAACCCGACAGTTGCATTGACATAGTCTCGCAGGACGATCTTTCCGGCATCGACGTCACCGGCAAGGAATGCATCAACGGCCTCGCGCAGCAAGCCGACACGGAATTCGGGGTCGCGCGATGCGCGCGCCAGGACTGTGGTGCGAAAATCTCTCGTAAGAGGCATGGCTACTTCCCCTTGTCCTGTCGCGCCAGATAATCCGACCACAATGCCCGTGCGCGGGAAATGTCGGTTTGCTGGCGGCGCTTCGTTCCACCATTCAGCAGGATCACTATTCTTGTACCATCCCGCCCGAAATAGATCCTGTATCCCGGCCCGAATGTCAGGCGACGCTCCAGCACTCCGCCGCCCACGGATCTGATATCGCCCAAGTTGCCCGCTTCCATTCTCGCGATCACCGTGCGGACCTTGAGCGCAGCTTGACTGTCGAGTTCATCAAACCATCGCGCGAAGGGGCTGCTTCCATCGGCAGACTCGTATAGGGCTATTTCAATCTTCATTATGGTAACATATATATTACCAATTACAAGCTCTCAGCCGGTCCTATTCCTCGTCCGGATTCCGCAGCAGGACCTCGCGTTTGCCCTTGTGGTCGGGTTCCGAGACCATGCCCTGGGCTTCCATCTCGTCGATGATGCCTGCGGCGCGGTTGTAGCCGATCTTGAGCTGGCGCTGGATGAAGCTGGTGGAGGCCTTGCCGGCGCGGGCGACGATCTCGACGGCCTCGTCGAACATGGGTTCGTCGATGGAGCCGCCGCTGGCCGTGAAGCCTTCCTCCTCCTCATCGTCGCGGGTGACTTCCTCTAGATATTCCGGACGACCCGTCTTGGAGATCCACTTGGCGATGCGCTCGACATCGCTGTCGGAGACGAAGGGACCGTGCACGCGCAGCAGCCTGGTGCCGTTCGGCTGGTAGAGCATGTCGCCCTGGCCCAGCAACTGCTCCGCCCCCTGTTCGCCCAGGATGGTGCGGCTGTCGATCTTGGAGGTGACGGAGAAGCTGATGCGGGTGGGGAAGTTGGCCTTGATCGTGCCGGTGATGACATCGACGGAGGGCCGCTGCGTCGCCATGATCAGATGGATGCCGGCGGCGCGGGCCATCTGGGCGAGGCGCTGGATCGCGCCTTCGATGTCCTTGCCCGCCACCAGCATCAGGTCGGCCATCTCGTCGACGATGATGACGATCTGCGGCATGGGGGAGGAGTCCAGTTCCACGTCCTCGAACACCGCCTCGCTGCTCTCCGGGTCGAAGCCGGTCTGCACCCGCTTGGTCAGGCTCTCGCCTGCTGACGTGGCCACTGCCAGCCGCTCGTTGAAGGCGGCGATGTTGCGGACGTTCAGCTCCGACATGCGGCGATAGCGCTGCTCCATCTCCTTCACCGCCCATTTCAGGGCGACGACCGCCTTCTTCGGATCGGTGACCACCGGGGTCAGCAGATGCGGAATGCCTTCGTAGACCGAAAGCTCCAGCATCTTCGGATCGATCATGATCATGCGGCACTGCTCGGGGCGCAGGCGGTAAAGCAGGGACAGGATCATGGTGTTCACGGCCACCGACTTGCCCGAACCGGTAGTGCCCGCGATCAGCAGATGCGGCATTCGCGCCAGGTCGGCGAAGACCGGCGACCCGCCGATGTCCTTGCCCAGCGCCATGGTCAGGGTGCCCGGGCCGGTGTGGAACTTCTCGCCGGTCAGCATCTCGCGGAAATAGACCACCTCGCGGGTGCTGTTGGGCAGTTCGATGCCCAGCGCATCGCGGCCCGGCACCACGGCAACACGGGCGGAGATGGCACTCATGGAGCGCGCGATGTCATCGGCCAGACCGATCACCCGCGATGACTTTGTGCCCGGCGCAGGCTTCAGTTCGTAAAGGGTGACGACCGGACCGGCGCGCACGTCGGTGATCTCGCCCTTGACGCCGAAATCATCGAGCACGCTTTCCAGCATCCGGGCATTGGCCTGCAGTTCCTCGTCGCTGGCCCGTTCCGGGTAGTCGGCGGCAGTAGGTTCATAGAGCAGCGAAAGCGGCGGCAGCAGATCGCCCTCAGCCTCCAGGTCCGGCTCGGGTTCCAGATCAAGCTCCGGCTCCACCTTGCGATCCTTCGGTGCAGGCTTTGCCTTTGTCTTCCTGGCTGGCTTTGCCGCTGCCGGGGCCGGGGTCCGTTTCGGGCTGTCCGCAGACGGCCTGATCACGGGCTCGGCCCGCTCTTCGGCACCCTCCCGTGGTGCACGTTTCAGTATCGGCAGGCTGATCCGGGGTGCGCCGATGCGGGGCAGGTTGGGCAGGGACCATGAACGCGCCTTGCGCTGCGCGGCAGGCTTGCTGTTGCTGCTGCGGTTGAAGGCCCTGGCGAACACCCAGGCGAACGGTGCGCCGAACCAGTGCAGCGGAATGGCCGATGCGACGACCAGCAGGCCAAGTCCGAGCAAGGCAATTCCGGCGGCAACTGCGCTGAAGCCCAGCGGCGGCAGTTCCGGAATCATCAGTACAAGTGCCGACACCCAGTTGCCGGTCAGGCCGCCCGCGACCAGCGGTCCGAGCCCCAGGTCCGGCGCGGCCAGTGCGAAACCGCTTGCCGCCAGAATGCCGCCCGTGACCCAGGCAAACCCGCGCAGACGCAGGCGGCTGGCGCGCTGATGCACGACCTCCCGCACGCCATGGCAGAGCGGAATCGCGAACAGCAGCAGGGCGACCGGGCCCATGATCTGCAGGGACAGATCGGCGATGACCGCGCCCGGCAGACCCAGCAGATTGGTGGCCGGTGTGCCGGTGGCGACATTCCAGCTCGGGTCCGCGGGGTTGTGGGTCGCGACCGCAGCGAGGGCGAGGGCAGACAGCGCAATCACCAGCAGACCGGCGATCTCCTGCAAGCGGCGACGCAGGAAACGCTTCAGTTCCGGCGGTGCGAAACCCATTCGGGCACGGGCGGTTCCTGCCATGATGCTGTCCTCAACTGTCCATCAGTGCGGCAAGACGTTTCAGCGCCTCACCGGTCGTTGCGTGATCCTGTACCAGGGCCAGCCGCACGTAGCGCTCCCCCGGGTTGCTGCCGTCCGGTTCCTCACGCGCCAGATAGCCGCCGGGCAACACGCGCACACCGGCCTCCGTCCAGGCGCGATGAGCAAAGGCCGCACCGTCGCCGACATCCAGCCAGACGAAGAAGCCCCCTGCGGGCCGGTAGTAGCCGGGGCGGTTGCCCAGAATGTCATCGGCCAGATCGAACAGGGCGCGATAGTGCCGTCGTGTTTCCTCGACATGGGCCTCGTCGCGCCACAGCGCCTCGGAAGCGGCGGCGATAGGGCCGGGCAGCGGCGCGCCGCCGAAACTGCGCAGCTTGGCGAAACGCTTCACCATCTCCGGGTCGCCAGCCATGAAACCCGACCTGAGTCCCGGCGCGCTGGACCGTTTCGACAGGGAGTGGAAGACCACCACATTGCGGAACCTGTCGGGGGTGGCGGCCGCGACTTCCAGCCCGCCCACCGGCGGGGCCTCGTCATAGATCTCCGCGTAGCACTCATCCAGCGCCAGCACGAAATCGTTCGCCTTCGCCAGATCGACGGCGCGCGTCAGATAGGCCCTGTCGGCAATCGCCCCCTGCGGGTTGCCGGGGGAGCAGAGGTACATCAGCGCTGCCCGCGACAGGGTTTCCGCGTCGAGACTGTCCAGATCCGGCAGGAAACCACTCTCCCGGATCGCGGGTATCAGCCGGGTCTCCGCTCCCGCCATGGTCGCGGCTCCCAGATAGCACTGGTAGAACGGGTTCGGTGTCAGGACCAGCGGGCGGGTGGCCGCGCGTACGGCGGGCACCGCGATCTGCGCCAGCGCAAACAGCCCCTCCCGCGTGCCGTTCAGAGGGATGACCTCCAGGTCCGGGTCAATGCCCTGTCCGGCGCCAAGCCCGTATCGGCGGTCCAGCCATTCGGCGATGGCCCGGCGCAGTCCGGGGGTGCCGTTCACCGCAGGATACCTGCCGAAATCCCCCGCTGCGGCTGTCAGCGCCTGCATCAGCAACGGCGGCGCGCCAAGCTGCGGCTCCCCCAGCGCCATGCTGATCGGTTCCGCCCTCTTCGGTCCGCCTGCCGGTGCATCACCCAGCAGATCACGCAGCCGCTGAAACGGATAATCTGTCAGGAGATCGAGTCGCTGGTTGACCATCATGGGTGCCTGAAGAAAAGAGTCATTGAAATTATGATCTTGATTGTGATTCTGCAACCGATGTGTCAGCGGGGCAAGGGGGGCAGCGGCGAAACCCGCTTTCCCGCTTGACTTGGCAGGCCACAGGCACCTAAGAAAGCGCGGCTCCGGGCCATGCGTCCGGTGCTGTTGTGGGGCCGTAGCTCAGATGGGAGAGCGTCGCGTTCGCAATGCGAAGGTCAGGGGTTC